>JAFDBG010000045.1 GCA_019313385.1 Deltaproteobacteria bacterium
GGGCGTGTCCCGTCTTATTGTGGAAGAGATAGAAAAATTTCGTCTCTGTTCCTACACGGAAAAATCTCAGCGGTACATACATCTGGAAGATGATTTTGTTATCCCCCCGGAGGTGCAAGATGGCGGCCTGGAAGATCTGTTCATTGGGATGGTGAGGAAGCAGAACAGCCTGTATCACGAACTCTACTCCGGTCTGAAGGGATACATGTTTGAAAAGCACAGGGATATGCTGTCCGAACCGCGGGGCCGTTCCACTGTGGATGGATGGGCGAAGGAGGACGCCAGGTACATAGTCTCTATGGCGACGCACACCCAGCTGGGCATGACCCTGAACGCGAGGAACCTTGAACTGATGCTCAGGCGCTCAGCGGCGCATGTCCTGAAAGAGGTAAACGAATATGGGACGAAGCTCTACGACGCGACCGGGGATATCGCGCCTTCACTGGTCAGATACACCGAGGCGACATCTTTTGACCTTGATACGAGGAAAAACCTGAGAGAGGCAACAGGTCGTATGCTGGGGAAAATGGGTGCATCCGCGGAGGGCGCAGTTATCGCGAAAGAGGGGAATGTGACCCTTACGAACGCCACGCCGGATGGTGACGAGAAGATTATAGCGTCCATAATACACTCATCTTCCGATCTTCCCATGGCCGGGTGCCTGACTGTTGCCCATAAGATGAATAGCGAAGAGAAGGAAGAGATAATCCGGACCGCCTGCCGCAATATGGAATCGTATGATCCGCCGCTGAGGGAATTTGAAAACGCCGACTTCTCATTTGAGGTTACTGTCAGCGCATCCTGCTTCGCCCAGTTGAAAAGGCACAGAATGGCTACAATGACATGCCAGGATTATAACCCCTCGCTCGGCATTACAATACCGGCTTCAATACGCGAGATCGGAATGGAGGGGCGTTTCATGGAGGTTATATCCGGGACGGAGGAGGTATACAACCGGATTAGAGAGGTATCGCCCCCGGCGGCACCATATATCCTTACCAATTCTCATCGAAAGAGGGTGGCACTGAAGATAAACGCCAGAGAAATGTATCATATCTCCCGCCTTCGTGAAGATATGCACGCTCAGTGGGACATCAGGGAAACGGCCGAGAGAATGGTGAGGCTCGGCAAGAAGGTGATGCCGCTGACATTGATGCTGACAGCGGGCAAGGATGCCTTCGGAAAATAAGGGGATACTTGCCCGGCCGTACAGGTATACTATCCCCTTATTTGATGTAGTCACGCACGGGATCGGGGACGAGATATCTGATGGAGAGGTTCGCTTTTACACGGTTTCTTATGTCTGTGGAAGATATGTCAAGGAGTGTCAGTTTTCTGAAGAATATGGAATTGCCTGTGGGGCCCCTGAATCCGTCCGCGGTGCTGTCGTATTGAAACAGAGAGGCAAGATCGGGGGGGAATGTGTCTGCCAGTTTTTTTATCTCATACCCCGGTCTGGTCATGACAACAAAGTTGCACAGCCGCGCCAGTTCCTTCCACTCTTTCCACATCTGAATCTCGTGGAAGGCATCCTGTCCCAGTATGAAATAGAGCTCGGTGCCGTCCGGCGAGTTGTCGATGAAGTGTCTGACGGTTTCGATAGAGTAGGATTTGCCCCCCCTCCTGTTTTCTGCGTCTGAGATTGAAAACGAAGGATTGCCCTCTATGGCCAGTTTGAGCATCTGCTCTCTGTGGTGGAAGGGGGAAATAACCCTGTCTGTCTTGAGGGGTTGTACGCGGGCGGGGATGAATATTATCCTGTCAAGATGGAACAGCTCAAGGATCTCTTCGGCACATCTCAGGTGCCCTAGATGCACGGGATCAAAGGTCCCTCCGAATAGTCCCCATTTCATGCTCTTATCTGTCCGTCGCCGTAGATTATGAATTTTGTGGTTGTCAATTCTTCGAGTCCCATAGGGCCGAAGGCATGGAGCTTCGTCGTGCTTATGCCCATCTCCGCTCCCAGTCCCAGCTCGAACCCGTCACTGAACCGCGTGGAGGCGTTTACCAGCACCGTTGAGGAATTGACTTCATTCAGGAAGCGCTGGGAGTTTTTGTAGTCGCTCGTGACGATTGCCTCCGTATGTAGAGAACCGTATTTCTCTATATGCGCCATGGCCTCGTCGATGCCGTCAACTATTCGTATCGCGAGGATAAAGTCAAGATACTCTTCGTACCAGTCGGCCTCGGTCGCCTCTTTCACGTCCGGAAGGATGGTCCTGGTCCTGTCACAGCCCTTCAATGTAACGCCGGCCTCACGAAACCTTTCAGCCATTACCGGGAGAAAAGCCCCGGCAATATTTCTGTGTATCAGCAGAGTTTCCATGGCGTTGCATACACCCGGTCTCTGGGCCTTGGAGTTGAGGGAGATGGCAACAGCCATGTCGATATCGGCGCTTTCGTCCACAAATACGTGGCAGACACCCTTGTAGTGTTTGAGGACAGGTATCCTGGACACGCTGACAACCGCCCGAATAAGTTTTTCACCACCTCTGGGGATGATCAGGTCTATATACTCCTCAAGCTTCAGCATTTCATTAACAGCCGCCCTGTCGGTGGTGGAGATGATCTGTATGGCGCCCTCCGGGATATTGGTTTCTTTCAGGACATTCTGCAGTATCCGGGCAATTGCAAGATTGGAATTTATTGCCTCCGATCCACCCCGCAATATGACGGCATTTCCAGACTTCAGGCACAAAGCCGCGGCGTCCGCCGTTACGTTGGGACGAGACTCGTAGATTATTCCTATTACGCCGAGCGGGATCCGTCTCTTCCCGACGAGCAGACCGTTTGGCCTTTTCTTCATGCCGGTGATTTCTCCTACCGGGTCTGGCAGGGCGGCAATTTCCGCGAGGCCGTCCGCCATGCCCCTTATTGCCGCTTTGTCCAACGTCAGCCTGTCTATCATGGCATCGGACAGACCTTTGTCTCTCGCGTATTCAAGATCCCTGGCGTTTTCCCTGATGATGTTACCAGACTCTTTTACCAGGACTTCCGCCATCTTCAGGAGGGCCCTGTTTTTTACAGTGGACGAAATGTTCGCGAGGATGCCGGCGGCCTTTCTGGCTCGATACCCTGTCTCTGTAACCTGTGCTTTGATATCCATTATCCTGTCTTTCCACTATTTATATTTTCTCATTGAGAAGAGTTAACCTATAGTATATGAAAGGCCGTGTCAAGATTGACTCCCTGCATTACTTTGTTTAAAAATGGAGGCATTTTTAGGAGACGGAAACAGTTATGGACGGAATATGTGTCAGTGCCGGGGAAAATGTATACGAAGTTATACAGGCCGGCGGGTTTGATTTTGACAGGGTTACCACTTATGTCGGAGCGGCTACAGGACCGAGATGGCTCGTGGCCAGCGGTTTTGACCTGTCCCTTCTGGAAAACGGGGTGCTGGGCAACAACCGCCCTGTTGCTCTCGCGGGGGCATCGGCGAGCGCGATGCGATTTGCCGCGTGGGTGCATCCAGAGCCTGAAAAGAGTTATCGCGGGCTTATTGACGCCTACATCTCAATGAATTTTACCAGAAAAGATAAACCCGAAGAAATCCTGCAGTCTCTCCGCGATCTTATAGATTCCTACATCGATGATGATGCCATCCAGTTTGCGCTGACCAGTAAGAAGTACAGGCTCGCGATAATAACGGCCCGTGCCAGGGGACTTGCCTCTTCGGATGTGAGGTGGTTGCAGGGGCTGGCTATAGGGACGGGATTTGTGTGCAATGCCCTCAACCGACGCATGATTCACAGTTTTTTTCAGAGGGTTGTATTTCACAACAGCCCGATCCCGCCGCCGTTTTGTCTGGACAATGATTTCAGGGGACAGGCGGTCGCTCTGAATAAAGTTAATTTCAAACACGCGCTGCTGGCTTCCTCGGCGATACCCCTTGCGGTTGCCGGTGTCAGGGATATATATGGCGCTCCAAACGGTACATACAGAGATGGAGGACTCACAGACTACCAGCTCAATCAGAAATATGCCGGTGAAAAGGGCTCGATTACCCTCATGTTTAACCATCAGGAGCGCATAATACCTGCATGGCTGGATAAAAGGCTGAAATCCAGGCGACCACAGGAAAGATATCTTGAAGATCTGCTGATGGTCTGTCCGTCGGATGAGTTTATCCGTAAATTGCCTTATAACAGAGTGCCTGATCGCAGGGATTTCAAGATGTATGCCGATAATCATTCAAAGAGGATGAGAAGCTGGCGGCAGGTGGTTGAAACTTCGAAACACCTTGGAGAAGAGTTTCTGGAACTCGTGGAAAGCGGGAGACTGCGAGATGTTGTAAAGAGGATATAGGGCGTGAATCCCGGATATCGAAACCTGTACAGAGAAGGGACACTAAGGAAGAGGGCGGATATCCTTGCCGGCATTATGAAAAGCTGTGTCCTCTGTCCGAGAAAGTGCCGCGTTGACAGAACGGCTGGTGAAAAGGGGTTCTGCGATCTTGACGGCAGGGTCATGATTGACAACGCCCTCGCGCATCACGGTGAAGAGCCTGTCCTTTCGGGAAAATATGGAGCGGGTACCATCTTCTTCTCGTCCTGCAACATGAGGTGTATCTATTGTCAGAACTACCAGATCAGCCATCAGGCGGCCGGCAGGACTATTGATCCTGCGGAACTGTCGCGTATCATGACAGACCTGCAGGACAGAGGGTGCCATAATATTGACGCGGTTACGCCAACTCCACACCTTCCGGGGCTTGTCAGAGCGCTTCTGAATGCCTGCGAAAATGGACTTTCGATCCCCCTTGTCTATAACTGCGGAGGATACGAAAACGCGGATATCATCAGGCTTCTCGATGGAATTGTTGATATATATCTGCCCGACTTTAAATATGGCAATGACAGGGACGCGTACGAGTTTTCGGGTGTAAGCGATTATTTATCCCATGCGGTTTCCGCGATAAAAGAAATGGTAAGACAGGTGGGGGATTGTCTGGAGGTCGAAGACGGGATCGCAAAAAGGGGCATGCTTATCCGGCATCTGGTGCTGCCCGGAAGGGTGGAGAACAGCATCGCTGTCCTCGAAACGATAAAGAGATGTATGTCGGCGTCTGTTTCTCTCAGCATCATGTCTCAGTACACCCCGATCCGTGCCGTTGCGGACCACCCCCTTCTCGGAAGAAGGGTGACGAAAGAGGAATATGAGACTGTTGTAAATAAGGCCCTGGATATGGGGTTTGACAATATTTTTATACAGGACGTGAATGATTGCCAGCTCACCCCGGATTTTGACAGAGAAATTCCTTTCAGTGGGGAGTAATTTAGTGGTCAGTGGTCAGTGGTCAGTGGTTTATCCGTAAGGGTTTTATGGAATATTATGTATTTCAACGCCTGGCGGGGGAGTGAAATCGAACAGCTCATCCGGGGGATTGATGTTGACCTTGATGTTGCTGAAGATGAGCCTGGTGGCATTGTCGTACATATCGGTAAAAACGCATTCCACAATGCGGAAATTGTCTTTGTCCACAGTAATCAGAAGGGTTTTGATGCCGGCTTCGTATCCGCGCGGTGTAAGGGCCATGACATGGTTGCCTTTTGTATCCATGGGACCGCTGTCGGGAACGGCTATTTCAAAATCATCTTTCAGCCTTCCGATGCCTGTGAAAAATCTTATGGTCATTTTTGACGACAGAATCTTTTTAGCGTCCTGGACATAAACGATATTGTCATCGGGCATGTACAGCCACGCTTTTCGGGGATTTATGACCAGCTTTTTCATGGAAGGTTTTGTGTAATCCCACAACATCCGTTCAGGTTTCTTCAGATAGACCGTGCCTTCCTCCCTTGTTGTCCTGTCTATTGATCTAACGGTTGCTTCCTGTATGAAATTCGCCCTGAAATCCACTGTATTATCATACGCAGTCTGTATCTTTGCGGCAAGCTCATCGGGAGACAGGGTCCGGGAGAAAACCGTTGTACCCGGAAGAATCAGGGCCGGAATGACGCACAGGGCCAGGAATAATTTTCCCCGCTGACAAGATTTAATAAGGAAGCCGGTCATAATCTGTAATATAAGCATGTGATAACAGGTACATAATTATAACTACTGGTTATTATTAAATATAACGCACTGCCTAAATTGTGGGCAATGAGGTGTAAGGTGTCGGCAACAGGGTATTTACATATTTTATCAACACGTTTATCAACAACCTTGTACACAGTTTTGTGGAGGGCTTAACACGAATTGTGGATCTCTCTTGGAAGATGAACAATTACGAGATCTTTACCCTCCACCCGAATGGGTCTTCCTTTTCACCATACTGGATCTGCAATATTTCATTATACAGTTTTTCAGTCAGTGGGCCTGTACTGCCATCGCCGATTATATATTCACTTCCACGGTAGTAAATCTGTCCCACCGGCGATACAACAGCGGCGGTTCCCGACGCGAAGGCCTCTTTAAGAGTTCCGTCGGCACTGGAGCTCAGTATCTCATCCATCGACAATCGTTCCTCCCGGACGTTGACCCCCCATGATTTTGCCAGACGGATCACGGAATCACGCGTAACACCGGAGAGGATGCTTCCCGAGAGAGGAGGTGTTATCAGGTCATCTCCAATGACAAAGAAGATGTTGCTTGTTCCCACCTCTTCAACGTATTTCCGTTCCCCTGCGTCGAGCCACAACACCTGGGTGTAACCCATTTCCAGGGCCTCCTGACTCGCATAGAGGCTGGCCGCGTAATTGCCTGCCGCCTTACAGTCTCCCACACCTCCCGGGGCCGCCCTGACATATTTCTCGCTCACATATATCTTCGTAGGGCTGAATCCTTCCGGATAATATGCTCCGACCGGACCCGCAATGATGTAAAACATGTACTGGCTGGAGGGGTGCACTCCGAGGGCAATCTCAGTTGCGATCATCGTCGGTCTGATGTATAGCGATGTGCCTGCACCGCGCGGTATCCAGTCCTTTTCCAGAAGCACAAGTTTTTTCAATCCCTCCATGAACAGGTCGTTGTCTATCTGCGCCATGCACAGTCTTTCCGCGGAACGATTCATCCGGTTTATGTTTTCTTCCGGCCTGAACAGATAGATGGAGCCATCCTTTCCCTTGTAGACCTTCATGCCTTCAAATATCTCCTGTCCATAGTGGAGACACATGGCGGCAGGATCGAGTGACAGGGGTCTCAGGGGTTCTATGGAGGCATTGTGCCATCCCCTTTCACTGTCATATTTCACAATGAAGAAATGGTCGGTGAATATCTTTCCAAACCCTAACTGTGACTCATCTTCGGGCTTTGATTTCATCCGTTCAGGATCAACTTTTGTAACCTTAATTTCCATTTTGGCCTTCCTTTCAAAAACAGGCGCGGTACACGAGCGTGTACTGTGTAACCTGTGGTTGTTTTTCCTGTGGTCTACGATCACGGGGGTAATCTTTGGAAAATACACGCAAATATATCTGCCTGTCAAGGGCAAAAAAATATTTTGTTACTGCAATATGATTATGTCACCCCTGAGTTATTCTCAAAACCCTTGACTAAATATGGAAAAGGATATAGTCAACTTGGGTTTACACTTAAGGGGTTGCCTGATGGATGAGAAGAGTGAGTTGCTGCAGAAAAGAAAAGAGAAGATAGAATCGCTTGGGGCCATGGGGGTTGAACTGTATCCGAATGATGCGAGAGTGACCGCCACCACTAAATCCGTTATCAAGCGGTTTGGCGATATGGATAATGAGGAGCTTAAAGGGATTGAAGAAAAGTTTGCGCTGGCGGGAAGGCTGATGGCAATACGCAACTTCGGCAAAGCCGCGTTCGTAAACATTCAGGACAGAGATGGAAGGATACAGGGATACATAGCAAGGGATAAAGTTGGCAGAGATATATACTCCATCTTCAAGAAATTTGATGTGGGAGATATAGTTTTCATTTCAGGAAATCTTCTTAAAACAAGGACCGGCGAACTGACCGTTGACGCCGATGAAATACGGCTCCTGTCAAAGTCTGTAAGGCCATTGCCGGAGAAATGGCACGGTCTCACCGATGTCGAGGCCAGGTACAGGCAGAGACATCTTGATCTCATAATGAATCCTGACGTCAAGGAAGTTTTTTATACGAGAAGCAGGATCATAAAACTTATTCGCGATTTTATGCAGGATAGGGATTTTCTTGAAGTAGAAACTCCTATGATGCAACCCATGGCCGGGGGCGCGGTTGCGAGGCCCTTTAAGACATATCATAATACCCTGGATATGGATCTCTACCTGAGGATAGCGCCAGAATTATACCTTAAGCGCCTGATTGTTGGAGGATTTGAAAGGGTCTTTGAGATAAACAGAAATTTCAGGAATGAAGGCATCTCAACCTTTCACAATCCGGAATTTACCATGATGGAATTCTATCAGGCCTACGCTACTTATGAAGATCTGATAGTTATGACGGAGGAAATGATAACATCCGTTGCCATGGAGATCTTTGGCTCTCTAAGGTTTAATTATCAGGACACTGAAATTGATCTTCGCCGTCCCTGGCAGCGCCTGACAGTGAAAGAAGCCATCCTGAAATATTCAGATGTCACTCCGGATATCCTGGAGGACAGGACAAAGGCTGCCCAATACGCAATAAGTATCGGCCTGCCCGTTGAAGACGATGAACCGCTGGGAAAGATTATAGTGGCCATATTTGAGGATATTGCAGAAAGCAGGCTCATCCAGCCGACATTTGTCACAAGCTATCCTATAGAGGTGTCACCTCTATCGAGAAGGAGCGCTGATGACAGCAGATTTACCGATCGTTTTGAGCTTTATGTTTATGGCAGGGAGCTTGCCAACGCCTTTTCAGAGCTCAATGACCCTGAGGACCAGAAAAACAGGTTTGCCATGCAGTTGAAGGAAAGAGAGGCAGGAGACAAGGAGGCCCATGAAATGGACGAAGATTACATTGGCGCCCTGGAATACGGCATGCCCCCAACAGCGGGCGAAGGGATAGGGATAGACCGGCTTGTGATGCTTTTCACCGATTCGCCATCCATCCGAGACGTTATATTATTTCCGCACATGAGAGCAAAGGTGAAATAACAGGGGCGGAGTTCAGAGGATCTTCAGTTTGAAACTTGAAACTTGGAACTCAGAGACTTGAAGCTCGAAGTTTTTCTTATACAAGTGTTGCGGGTTGCAAAAACATGTCATACGAGCTTTTCATAGGCCTGCGCTATCTTCGGGCAAAAAGAAAACAGACATTCATATCAGCCAACACATTTATATCAGTGGCGGGTATCTTCCTGGGAGTTGCCGCGCTCATTATTGTGCTGGCCGTCATGAACGGTTTTGAGATCGAGCTTCGTGACAAGATACTGGGAATAAACTCTCACATTGTCCTTATGGAATACACAGGGGGAATGGAAGATTATGAACGGGTTATGGGGGAGCTGGAGTCGGTTGACGGTGTTGTGGCATCCACTCCATTTATATATGGCCAGGCCATGCTGAAAAACAGCGGAAGGGTAACAGGTGTGGTACTGCGCGGCATGTCAACCGAAACGTCCGCCGATGTTATAAATCTTGGAAAGATGAAGGATGGGAATATTGATGATCTCTCCGGCAGGGGGAACAAGACAGATCTGCCCGGGGTTGTCATAGGGAAAGAACTGGCACAGAATCTGGGCCTTTTACTTTTTGACACCGTGGAAATATTGCTTCCCATGGGAATTTCAACTCCTATGGGGATTGTCCCCAAAATCAAGAAATTCAGTGTAGTGGGTATCTTTGATTCAGGTTCATATGAGTATGATTCATCACTGGTCTTCATGTCGCTTGAGAATTGTAAAAAGTTTCTTGATATGAGGGATACGGTTACAGGAATCGAGATAAAGGTAGACGATATCTACGGGGCTGGCCGGATTGCCAAGGCTATTCAAGAGAAGCTTGGATATCCCTACTGGGCAAGAAGCTGGATGGAGATGAACAAGAACCTCTTCTCGGCACTCAAACTTGAAAAGAGAGTCATGTTTATCATCCTCAGCCTGATTGTGATTGTTGCCGCTTTCAATATAATAACCACGCTGATTATGACGGTTATGGAAAAGGCCGGAGATATAGCCATACTGAAATCAATGGGTGCCACAGCAAGAGGCATCATGAAAATATTCATGATAGAGGGAATTGTTATAGGAGCAGTCGGGACCATCCTGGGTGCCATTACAGGGGTTACCGTTGCGCTGAACCTGGAATGGATAAGCCGATTGGTGGAAAACCTCTTTGACTTCAAGATACTTCCGAAGGATGTCTATTATCTGAACGAGCTTCCCTCCAGGATAGATTACGGAGATGTCGCTGTTATAGTCATTGCGGCAATGCTTATATGCTTTCTGGCGTCGATATATCCATCGTGGAGGGCCTCAAGACTGGATCCTGCCGAAGCGCTCAGGTATGAATAGAAAACAGGTAGCGTAATGATCGAAATACACCAGTTGACCAAAACCTTTACAAAGAATGGAACCCGAATTGAGGTGTTGAAAAGCATTGATTGCAATATTGCGAGGGGAGAGTCTCTGGCGATTCTGGGTGCTTCTGGTACGGGCAAAACTACACTTCTTCAGATACTGGGAGCCCTTGATCATCCTACCTCCGGCCGTGTCCTCTTTGACGGTGCGGATATCTACGAATGGGATGAGCCCAGACGCGCTGAATTTAGAAATAAGAGGATAGGCTTTGTCTTCCAGTCCTACCATTTGCTTCCAGAGTTTACCGCCCTGGAGAATACCGCCATGCCCGCCCTGATAAACGGGATTCCGAGGGGAGAGGCCTGCAGGATGGGGGAGATTGTCTTGACGGAAGTGGGGCTTGGTGGTAGGTTGGCCCACAAACCTGGCGAACTTTCCGGAGGCGAACAGCAAAGGGTTGCTATAGCGAGGGCGATAATAATGAATCCAGATGTAATCCTGGCTGATGAACCTACGGGAAACCTTGATGTGAAAACGGGGGAGAAAATACAGGGTCTGCTTTTAGATCTTGGCAGGGCAGGGAACACCACTCTCATTGTAGTAACTCACAACAGATTACTCGCAGACGGCATGTCTCGCACTATCAACCTGAAGGACGGGAAGATTTATGATCTATAAGCACAGAGAGTGCCTCTTTATTGCCGTGTTATTCCTTATATTTTTCCCTCTGAATGTCTTGTCCGCTACTCCTTCCTCCATTGAAAAAGAAAGCGTCGAAAATGTCGCCCTTTTCCCCTTTGAGATACACAGTAGCGGGGATGTCCTCTTACTACAAGATCAGATAACCGGTAAGCTCGCAGCCGGGCTGATAGAGTCCGAATATATAGAGCTTGTGAAAGAAGAAACTCCAGAGGGATTTGTTCAAGGAGCAAAGCTGACTGATCAGAGGGCTGTTACCGCGGGGAAGAAGATAAGCGCAGATTTTGTTGTTGTGGGGA
Organism: Deltaproteobacteria bacterium; assembly: GCA_019313385.1. Lineage (GTDB taxonomy): Bacteria > Desulfobacterota > Syntrophia > Syntrophales > UBA2210 > UBA2210. Next base: position 11,401 of record JAFDBG010000045.1, read on the forward strand.
GTCTTACCAGACTGGGTGACATGATTAGCGCGGACGTTGGAGTGATAAACGTCAAAAGCGGGCAACGTTTCAATATTTTTGCCCAGGGGAATAACATGGAAGCCCTGGCCTCGCGGTTGAAAAATGATATTCTCCTGAAAATACTTACTGTCCAAAGGATCACGAAAATAAATTTCACGGGAAACCTCAGAATCGAAGATGGTGTCATATATAATGTTCTAAAAAGCACAAAGGGTAAACTTTTATCGAAGCAGCAGATCTCTTCCGACATAAAAGCCATATACAAGACGGGTTACTTTAAGGACGTCACTGCGAAGGTTACAGATACGGATGAAGGAAAAGTTATAGATTTTATACTGGAAGAGATGCCGATGATAACGAGCGTAGGTATCAAGGGAAATGACGGCATAGAGAAAGAAGACCTGGAAGGGGTTATCTCTGTTAAAGAAAAACAGACACTCAATCTGAGCAGAATAAAGTCGGATATAGAAAACATAAAGACCCTCTACAGGAATGAAGGGTATCTTAATGCCGAGGTCAAATACAGTGTAGATGAAAATAAAAAGGGTGCTCGGGTAGTATTTGATATAACGGAGAATAAAGAACTCTATGTAAAAAAGATCACCTTTGAGGGGAACAGGGCATATACGAATGAAGAACTGAGTGACTTGATGGAGACCTCGGAATGGGGCATATTTCATTTTATCTCTGATTCTGGTGTGTTCAATGAGTACAAGTTGAAACAGGATACCGGCAGGCTGGTGGTTTTTTACCTGAACAACGGTTATGTCAATGCCAGGATCGGCGAACCGGAGATCACTCATGACAAAGAAGGGATATACATCAAGATATCTGTTATCGAAGGGAAACAATTCAGGGTGGGAGACGTGAAGATCACGGGCGATACGCTTACCGTCCCCCGGTCCGAACTGATGCCTCGGCTTCAGATTACCGAAAAGGACTATTTTGATAGAGAGGCGATAATAAAGGATATCGATATGCTGGCAGATGCCTGCAATGAAGAGGGCTATGCCTATGCCAGTGTCGTTCCGCGCACCGTGTCCAGAGATGAAGAACAGAGGATTGATATAACCTATAATATAGACAAGGGCGATCTTGTATATATCAACAGGATATACATAACGGGAAATACCGCAACGAGAGACAAGGTAATACGCAGAGAACTTGCTGCAGTAGAAGGAGATCTTTCCGGCAGCAGCAAGGTCAAAGCAAGCTATATGAAACTGAACAGACTTAGATATTTTGAAGAGGTAAATTTTCAGACGGAAAAGGGGACCGATGAAAGATTTATGGATCTGAATGTCCATGTCAGGGAAAAGGCCACCGGCATGTTCAGTGTAGGCGCCGGATACAGCGCTGTAGACAAGATGATCCTTACAGCTCAGATATCCGAGCAAAACCTCTTTGGCCGGGGCCAGACGCTGGGTCTCAGCGCCTACTTCGGCGCAAGCAAAACGAGCTACAAACTATCTTTTGTGGAACCCTGGCTGTTTGATATGCCCCTGTGGAGCAAACTTGAATTATGGGACATGGAACGGGAATATGATTCGTATGATGTGCATACACAAGGTTTTGGCGCGACACTGGGTTACCCCCTTTTCGAATATGTAACAGGCTACGTGGGCTACAATCTGACAATCGATGACATCACAAATATAGAAAGCACCGCATCGCAATATATCTGGGACCAGGAGGGGGAAACTACATCAAGCGGTGTTACGCTATCGCTCTCACGGGACACAACGGATGACAGGATGTTTCCTTCAAAGGGCTCCAAAAACAGTGTTTCCACGGAAGTGACTGGAACGATCTTTCAGGGAGATGTCAGTTTTGCAAGACATATCGCTGATTCAAGATGGTTTTTCCCCATGCCGCTGGATACTGTATTCGGCATTCATGGAAGAATTGGCTACATACAGGGGCTTGAGGGAAAGGAGGTTCCCGTCTTCGAACGTTTTTACCTGGGTGGAATAAACTCTCTCAGGGGTTTGAGAGAGATAGGCCCTGTCGATTCGAATGGCGATTGCATAGGTGGAGAGACCATGCTTAATTTCAACGCGGAAGTTGTTTTCCCCCTTTTCACGGATGCCGGCATAAAAGGGGTGGTATTCTTCGATACGGGTAACGCGTGGAACAGCGGTTATTATCTGGATGACATGAGGCAGACGGCGGGAGTGGGGATACGCTGGTATTCTCCGATCGGTCCTTTGAGGCTGGAATGGGGGTATGTCCTTGATAAGAAAGAGGACGAGTCTCCAAGCAGGTGGGAATTTACTATAGGTATGTTTATGTAATCTTCATCTTTTAAAAAGACTTTTCACGAGTTTGTAAAAATTATGAGATCACAAATTGAAACAGGGGGGAATTTATTCATGAAAAAGGTTATAAGTTTTTTAATTGTCATTTCTTTCATATTGACAGGTGTCTGCTTTGCCGAGGCGGGGAAATCGGGCTTCATAAATATGAAAGAAATTCTTCTCAACTCTGATGCCGGGACGGCTGCGACCCTGGATTTGAAAAAATTCGTCGAGGAGAGGAGAACACAGATACAGGAAAAGGAGAATGTACTTAAAAAACTAAAGGATGATCTGGAAAAACAAAGGCCTGTGTTGACGGAGAGCGCCTACAAGGAAAAGGAACTTTCCTACCAGAAAGAATACAGGGATTACAAAAGATTCATTGAAGATGCCAATCAAGAGATGAAATTGAAGGATCAGGAGCTTTCCCGGGAACTGATTCCTGAGGTACTTAAGGTTGTAGACACCATTGGCAAAAAAGACGGGTATACAAGCATAATGGATGTAAACAGCGGGGGACTGGTCTTTCATTCCAAGGCGAACGACATTACAAAAAAGGTTATAGCAGAATATAACAAGGCATATAATTCTGGGAAATAGGCCGGGAATTCAAATGACAGTCAGGAAGCAACTGAGAGAGATCGCGGAGTATGTGGGTGGCACAGTGGTGGGAGATGCCGATGTGTTTGTCTGCAATGTGCGGGGTATAGATGAGGCGGGTGAGGGGGACCTTACCTTCATCTCAAATCCGAAGTACAAGAGCAGACTCGAAGAAACCCGTGCGTCGGCAATCCTTGTTTCACCGGGTATTACAAACCCCGATAAAAACCTGATTGTCACGAAAGATCCTTATAGCGCCATGGCCATGATTCTCGAACTTCTTTACCCTGAGGAGAATATTCCCGCGGGGATAAGAGGAGATTCCTTTATTGAAGCGGATGCGGAAATCGCGGAAGATGTTGCCATCTATCCAGGGGTATACGTCGGCAGGAGAGCCAGGATAAGAAGAGGGACGGTGCTTTACCCCGGTGTCTTTGTGGGTAATGACGCAACTGTGGGAGAAAATTCTGTATTATACCCGAATGTTGTAGTGTACAGGGGATGCAGGGTCGGGAATAGGGTGACCCTGCACGCTGGAGTCATTATCGGGGCGGATGGGTTCGGTTTCGCGAATCCGGGAACCGACAACCGCAAGGTGCTTCAGGTAGGAATAGTGCAGATAGATGATGATGTAGAGGTCGGGGCGAATACCACCATTGACAGGGGAACATTGGGAAAGACCTGGATAAAGAGAGGGGTTAAGATTGATAACCTGGTCCAGATCGCCCACAATGTAGTCATTGGCGAAAACTCCATTATCGTTGCCCAGTGCGGCATTTCAGGCAGCACAAAATTGGGTGAGAGTGTAATACTGGGTGGACAGGTTGGGGTTGTCGGGCACATCACCATAGGAGACCATGTCATGGTCGGAGCCCAGTCTGGTGTCCATGAAGATGTTCCTCCAGATCAGATAGTATCAGGCACACCTCACATGCCGCATCTCAATTGGCTCCGAACGCAGGCGTGTTTGCCGAAACTGCCGGAGATGAGAAAGACGGTAAACTCCCTGTTGAAAAGGATAGAGAGACTGGAAGAAAAAGCAGAAAACAATAAGAACAGACCGCGTTAAGTGGTTGAATTGTTCAGTAGTTAAGTGGTCAAATTCATGGGCATATTTGTTTTTAGCAAAATGATTGAATATCTGCTATCTTGATATTTATAACTTGCTTATATTATAACGATTATCTTCCAGCTCAACTACTTAACCACTCAACTATTTTACTATACCTGAAGAAATAGTTTATGTGTAAATAAGGAGTAGTGAGGATTATGAGTATTCACCCAACGGCTATCATATCGCCCGAAGCGATTGTTGGAGAGAATGTTGAGATAGGACCCTACAGTGTTATCGGTCCGGATGTACAGATAGGGGAAAATACCGTCGTGGGCCCGCACGTTGTTATGGAAGGTCCCACAAAGATAGGCAACAGCTGCCACATATTCCAGTTTGCATCCATAGGCGCGCCTCCCCAGGATCTTAAATTCAAAGGTGAAAAATGTCCCGTTATTATTGGTGACAACAATACGATAAGGGAGTTTGTCACCATACACAGGGCAACATCCTCTGATATAGGGATGACATTTATCGGGGACAATAATCTCCTGATGGCATATTGCCATGTTGCCCATAACTGCAAGCTCGGCAACAATATCGTCATGGCAAATGCCGCCAACCTGGCCGGCCATATACACGTTGAAGATTACGCCATAGTAGGCGGTCTGTCAGGTGTTCATCAATTCACACGCATAGGATGTCATGCGATGATCAGTGGAACATCCTCGAT
>JAFDBG010000005.1 GCA_019313385.1 Deltaproteobacteria bacterium
AACAACACTACGGACATGTTCTTAGATTGTATCGGTTTTTTGAAAATTCGCCCAAAAACCGTGTCAAGAACTTTTTTCAAAGAACTGAAAATAAATTGTGCTGAATGGTTACATCTCGTCTTTAGGATGTGGTATCCCTGATCTTCCTGGCCCTATCGGAATCCCAGGACTTTAGAAAGGGTGAATGTGTACCTTTTGAATTTTATGTAAAGATGACTGCTACTTTTTCCCCCAACCGTCTTTACCCTCTCGCCGTGTGTCCCTGTTGCTTCCTACAAAAAAGTTGACAGTGCCCGGTAAAGGCAATAGGGTAATTTTCGCTCGGGAGTGACAGAGAAATGGGGGTAATCTTCTTCTCGGCTGATCATCGAACGAGGAGCTAAAACATTTGAGGAGGGAAGTTCTATGCAACACGATAGTGACGTGGTGATTGTAAGCGCGTGCAGAACACCACTCGGAACGTTTCAGGGCGGCCTGAGTAAAATTCCGGCTACAGAGCTCGGTGCCATCGTCATTAAAGAAGCGATAAAAAGGGCAGACCTTAGACAGGAAAATATTGATGAGGTCATTATGGGCATGGTTCTCCCCTGCGGATACGGGCAGAACCCGGCGAGACAGGCCTCCATCAAGGCGAATATTCCCTTCGAGAGGTGCGCGACCACCGTCAATAAGGTATGTGGTTCCGGTCTTATGGCAGTGATGCTGGCGGCACAGTATGTCCAGACAGGTTTTGCGGATCTTGTGGTAGCAGGAGGCATGGAAAATATGAGCGCGGCACCGCATTATCTCCCCGATTCGCGTCTCGGGATTCGAATGGGGACGGGCAGTCTTATTGATCATATGGTTCACGACGGACTCTGGGATGTCGTTAATGATTTTCATATGGGTTTCACAAACGACATTATTGCAGAAGAATGGAAGGTCGGCAGAGAGGATCAGGATGCATTTGCTTGTGAATCTTACAGGCGCGCAACCGAAGCGGTCGAAAAGGGAACTTTTGTCGAGGAAATCGTGCCTGTCGCATCTCAGGATCGACGAAAGGGACCCATTATCATCGATACCGATGAAGGCCCCAGGTTTACCAGCATGGAACTCCTTTCTAAAATGAACCCTGCCTTCCAGAAAGAGGGCTACGCGACCGCCGGGAATTCTGCCATCATCAGCGACGGGGCGTCGGCCCTTGTTGTCACATCCCGCAAAACAGCGCAGGAGCGGGGTCTTCCTGTTCTCGCGAAAATTTATGCATACGGAGCAGCCGGGATCAAGCTTGAACATGTCCTCATGGCTCCCATCAATTCTATTCCGAAGACACTCAAGAAGGCGGGCCTTCAAATAGCCGATATTGATTTGCATGAAATCAACGAGGCCTTTTCGGGATCAACTGTTGCCATCATGAGAACCCTCGGTATCGACCACGAAAAGGTAAACGTCAATGGCGGTGCGGTTGCACTTGGTCATCCGATTGGCGCGTCGGGCGCCCGGGTTCTGACAACACTCATCCATGAAATGAGGCGGCAAAAGCTTGCACTGGGACAGGCTTCACTCTGTCTGGGCGGTGGCGAAGCGGTCACCATGGTTATCGAAATGGAGTAACATTATGCCCAAAAAAGAAAAAAATGTGGGATCTTTTGGCCAGAGAATACATACATTGCGGGAAAAACAGGGATTGAGCCTGGAGGAACTGGCACATGAGACAGGATATCCTCCCGATATATTGAAAAAAATAGAAGATGACGATACTGTCCCCCCCGTGTCACTGGTAATACAACTCAGTCATATTTTCAAGATAGATGTTGACCAGCTTGAGAACGTGAAAGAAAAAAAAGCCTCCCGACGACGGGTCAAGAGTCACAAAAAGAGGGTGGATTCCTACGCGTATACCTCCCTGTCCCGTCCTGGTTCAGATAAGCGCCTGAGGTCATATCTTGTGACGATTGCCCCTGAAACACAGCATAAGGGCGCTGAGTACCACCACGAAGGTGAAGAGTTTGTCTATGTTTTAAAGGGCGGCCTTACAATCCAAATTGGGGATAACGTGACAAAACTGGAAGAGGGCGGGTACATTCATTTTAATTCCGCCCTCCATCATACATTGAGCAACCCCACAAAAGAGACCACTGAGCTTCTGGTTACAATCTATATTCCATAGGAGGACTACACCTTGTTTCAACTGACAAGCGAACAGGAAATGGTCAGATTGATGGCTAGGAACTTTGCTAAAAAAGAGCTCGAGCCCTATGCATGTGAACGGGATAAGAATGAAACATTCCCCGTCGATGTAATCAGAAAAATGGGTGAGCTCGGCCTTATGGGTATGATGATTCCTCCAGAATATGGGGGTTCCGGCGCGGGAACGGTGAGTTATTCACTCGCACTGCAGGAAATTGCTTATGCCTGCGCTTCTACGGCTGTCACTATGTCCGTGGCGAACCTCTCAACGGAACCGCTCCTTCATTTCGGTAACGAAGCACAGAAACAAAAATACTTGCTACCTCTTGCCTCCGGTGAAAAACTCGGTGCCTTCGCAATTACGGAACCGGATGCTGGCTCCGATCCAGGCAGCATGACAACCCGTGCCGAGGAAAAGGATGATCACTATCTTATCAACGGAAGAAAAATCTTTATCACCAATGGCAGCTATGCCGATGTTATTAACCTGATCGCGCGCACCGGCCCTCAAAGGGGCAATCGAGGGCTATCGGCCTTTCTCATTGAAAAGGGGATTCCTGGCTTTTCCATCGGGAAGAGAGAAGAGAAACTGGGCCTTCGCGCATCAGACACGGTTGAACTTATCTTTGATGATTGTATAGTTCCAAAGGAAAATTTACTGGGAAGGAAGGGACAGGGGTTCAAAGTTGCCATGACCGCTCTGGACAGTGGCCGCATCGGAATCGCGTCACAATCACTGGGGATCGCGCGGGCATGCCTGGACGAGGCCGTCGACTATTCTCAAAATCGCAGGCAATTCGGCAGGGCGATCAGTGCCTTTCAGGCGATACAGTGGATGATAGCCGATATGGCCACCCAGATTGAAGCTGCATACTGGCTTGCCCTGTCAGCGGCCAACCGGAAAGACCTGGGGATTCCCTTCACAAGAGAGGCATCCATGGCAAAGCTCTTTGCCTCTGAGCTGGCGAACAGGGCCGCGTACAAGGCCCTTCAAATTCACGGGGGATATGGCTATATGTCGGACTATAAAATAGCACGTCTCTACCGTGACGCGCGAGTTACCACTATTTATGAAGGAAGCTCGGAAGTTCAACGGATTGTCATTGCCAGGGAAACCTTAGGGCGTGGAAGCAGCCATTGAAAGGTGTTGCGCGATGAGCGACCATATCGAAAAAAGAACTAAGAAACAAGACAGGGGCCTTGTAATGGTCCTGACCGGGAACGGAAAGGGGAAAACTACATCGGCGCTCGGACAGGCCCTCCGGGCCCTTGGCCATGGCTTCAAGGTTTATATGGTCCAGTTTATGAAGGGGAGAAAATATGGCGAGGTGCTTGCCGCTGAAAAGCATCTTCCCGGTTTGACCGTTGAGCAATTCGGTCTCGACAGCTTTGTCATGAGGGTCAACCCCGCACCTGTGGATATCGAACTGGCACAGAAAGGGCTGGAGCGCGCACAAGAAATCGTTGTTTCCAATGCGTACGACATGGTGATACTTGATGAAATTAACGTGGCCATTGATTTTAAGCTGATATCGCTGGCCTCCGTATTGGAACTGATTAAGAATAAGCCCATGGAGCTGACCCTGATACTCACCGGAAGGTATGCCCCACCTGAGATTGTCGAGATAGCCGATATGGTAAGCGAAATAAAAGAGATAAAGCATCACTATGCCTCAGGTATCAAAGACCGGGCAGGTATCGAGTTTTAGGAACAAAGAGATCAGGGTTCTACTCCATTCCCGTTTTCAAGCGGGCTATATTATCCAGTATCTTTTGAGATTCTTTTTCCACGGATCTGAGCACTGCCAGAATTTTCCCCTTGTCATTCTGGTCTCTGTCGATAAACCCCGCCATTTCCGATATATCCATCGTAAAAATACGAAAACGATCAAACAGCTTATCCATCAGATCACTGGAGACCACATCTGTAAATATGAAAAGATACTGAAATTTAAGGTTTTCTTTGTAATCGCCCAGATGGAATATCATTGATCGTTCCGTCTCCTGCTTGATCCTCTTTACGCCATCTCTCAAGGCAAGTATCCCCCCCTCACTTTTGTTTTGAATCTGCCGCCTGAACGATTTTTTTATAATCTTGATAAAATTATAGAATCCCAGGCGCATGACGGCCTCGGCACGCACCCTGGCAGTGTACCGAAGCGGCGAAACGAGGGGCGGAACATTTAGACGGGCTCTCTTCCTTAGATTTTCCGCATTGATTGCGTGTATTTCTCCGGGCGTGTACTCTACGGCTGGCATTCCGAGGGTTTTTATCGTCTCCTTATATCTCTGGAGGGTCTCTCGAACCAGCGCGTCATACGAACGGCAGGTTCCGTCGAGCGATATTACAATCTTCTCCTCTTCCTGTCTGATAAACTGTATCAATACAGGGTTGATCGTTTCCGCCATAAAAATATCAAGGTCGTGTTTAAAGTCCTGGAACACCATATACAGGGCCGTTGAAAATCCCATTCCTTCAAGATCGCTCTGAATTCTTTCATAATTGGGTTCGTATCTTCTCACAAATTTCTGTATATCCTTGATCACTGACCCATATCGGGTATCCAGGAACCCGTCCACATCTTTGCCGATCTCATTCTTTGTCTTCCGCGACGCGCCATCCATTGTGTCTTTTATCACCGGCTTTAGCTGTTGCATTTGTCCGCGGGCATTTTCCATCTTTTTAAAGACATTTCCTGCCTCCTTCGAATCTCTTGCCAGTATGTCGTTACTGACCATAGCCCAGTCATTAAGGGAGGCCATCATGCCTGCAAATCTCTCCAGTGGGTTCTGCAGGAGGAGCGTAAATCTGTCCCGTGTAAGCTTTTCACGAAACGCAGACTCAAATCTCTCGCTCTCCTGATCTGAAAATCCGGCAAAGTCTCTTTCGTCCCGCCACTGATCCAGCTTTGCCCTGTCTTTGCGGGAGACATCCTTCATCTGCCCGAGAAGATTAAATAATGTGGAGATCGTAAATATTGTCGGATTGGGGTGTATTATCGATATTTCTTCCTCTATTCTCCTGACAAGCGCTTTAAGCCCCTCTATGGTTTCGTGCTCGTTGAAATCACAGTTTACGACAAAGAATATGTTCTCCATGAGCCCCATTTTTCTGATCATGGAGAGAAACTTTATATCTGCCTGCCGCACACCCGTTCGGCTGCTCAGGACGTATATGATAAGATGAGTGCGGATAAGATATTCCTGGGTCATTGAAAGATGCAGGGGATTGGGGGAATCGCTTCCCTGGCAATCCGCTATCTCAATGTTATCATAGAGCTCTTCCCTCGAAGGAATCCGCAATTCAAGGTTTCTCAGATAGATCGCGAGCGAATCATCGCCCACAAAATCCTTGTGCCTGACAAATTCCGAGCCATCAAAGCTCCTCGCCCCGGCATCAAGAGAAATTATACCCTTTACGCGTTCATACCCCTTAAGATAAGCCATAAGCAGCATGCTGTTGGGATCAAGGGTCTCCTGTAAAATGATATTCTCCGAGCCGAGCGCGTTTAGGGCCCGCTCCAACCCCTTCCGATCCCCTTCACGTCTTATGTCGAATCGCCCGTCACCGGAACTCCTGTCAAAAGCGGGGAGAAACACCATTGCCTGTCGCATATCCGCATTTACATCATCCCATGTCTTGAAATCGAGAATCGCCTTCAAGGCTGGGCCCCTTCGTGTCTTTGTCACGATAGATGTTACTACGCCGGCCCCTCGTTTGAGATAATCCCCACCCAAAAAGGCATTTACGAATGTGCTCTTCCCCGATTTTATGGACCCTACCACGGCTATCCGCAGTATACCCTCGTCTACCTGCGCCTCTATGGAACCGCTCATTTTTTCCCATTCATCGAAAGGGAGACTCGATATGCCGGGAAGCTCCCCCGCTACATCAAAAAGAGTCTTGATCTCTCTGTTTATATGGAAAAGCTCCTTTTTCATCGAATAAAATGTTTTCATTAAAAGCCTCTATCCAATAATAATATCCTCAAGCGCACGCTTCGGCACATGATGAACGCTATCACTATCTCTCCAGTAGGTTGTATCACCAGAAGGGGGAACCTCCGCTATTACTACTTCCTCCTTAGGCCTGCCGAGGGCCACGACAAGAGCTATGATGTTTCCCTGCTATCATCCAGGCGATTGTTTAGAAAGCGTTTAGAATACTAAAACATAAACCATTTAATCTCAAGAGGGTTTATTGGGAGGAGTTCGTCTCATTATTCTTGTAGTTCCCGCGAATTTTACCTTGAGCATTTTCCTTCTCCGATCGGAGAAGGAAACCTCAGTAAAAATAGACTTGTTCTCTTTTTGCCCTTAAATATCATTTGACTAACTATCGTTATCGTGGCAGTCTGAACTCCTCATAGGAGTATCAAACATAGAGGGGAAAACATACAATGAGTACCCTGTTGCGCATATTTAAGATCCTCTGGATAGGTCTCTGGGCTGGACTTGCCACGATTGTAATATTTATACCGATTGTGGTGACCTCCTTTCTCAGTCCTACCGGAAATCTCCCCTTTACTGTTTCAAAGGTGTGGGCATGGATGATGCTGAAGGTAACACGGGTACGCCTTAAGAGCAGAGGCAACGATAATATCCGGCAAGGTCAGTCATATATAATAATATCGAATCACCAGTCGCTCTTTGACATCCTCGCCCTCGTAGTAAAACTTGGCATCCAGTTTCGCTGGATCATCAAAAAGGAACTCCGCAAGGTGCCTCTCTTCGGATTTGCACTTTACAAATCGAGGAACATATTTATAGATCGTTCCGACAGGAAGCGGGCGGTAAAAAGTATCAATGAAGGAATAAAACGCCTTTCCATGGGCGCCAGTGTCATGTTTTTTGCCGAAGGCACGAGGTCACCTGATGGAAAGATCCATAAATTTAAAAAGGGAGGCTTCGCGACGGCTGTGGAAAGCGGTCTTCCTATTCTTCCGGTAACAGTAAATGGCAGCAGAAAGATTCTTCCGAAAAAAGCCCTCGCGTTCAACCCGGGGGTTATAGAGTTGGTCATAGGAAAACCCATTGTCACGGAACACTATACTCACGACAACTTGAAAGATCTCATGGACAAAACCAGAAACATTATCGTTGCCAATTTTAATCCCGATTATCCCGAAAAAGTAACGTCATGAAGATATCAGTAAAAGCCGCCCTTCTGTCAGGGCTTGCATTCCCAGGAGCAGGACAGATTTACCTGAAACGATTCCGGAGGGGCGTCACTATAACGATTCTTGCATCTTCAGGGATTGGGGTCATTGTCTGGATGGCCACTGTCAGAGCGCTCTCTGTTCTCAAGAGGATGCAGAATCAGCTGGATCAGGTCGATATGGCCACCATATCGAATGTAGCGCTGGCCGCCTCCGCGAATCATACATCAATATATTACAAACCCATTTTACTGCTTATAGTTTGCTGCTGGCTCTTTTCTGTAATAGACGCTTACAGGATAGGTAAAACGAGGGAATCTTTAGAAAAAACTCAGGGGATTGTAAGGTAGCGATCAATGGTGGATATTGAAAAATACTCATACAAAATCACAAGGAAAATACGGGTTCGTATCCCGGACCTCCCCGGCGCATTTGGCCAAATGGCCACGGAGCTTGGAAAGCATGGCGCCGTGCTGGGTGACATTACAAAAGTACATCTTACTTCTCAATATATCACACGGGATGTGATAATATTTTTCGACGATGAAAAACAGTTTTCAGACACGATTTCCGACCTGGAACACCTTAGAGGTTATAAAATAATCTCCATCGAAGACGAAGTCCTTCATCTACATCGCGGCGGCAAGATAGCCATAACTCCGACGGTAAAGGTAGATACGCTGAGTGAGCTGAGGATGATTTATACTCCGGGAGTTGCTCAGGTGTGCAATTACATCATTGAACATCCTGAAGAGGCACGGGAATATACATCCATCTGCAATTCCGTATGCATCGCGACAAACGGCTCCGCCGTACTGGGTCTCGGCGACATCGGCGTTCTTGCGGGAATGCCCGTTATGGAGGGCAAATCGGTCATTCTGAACAGGATGGCAGGTGTAAGTTGCATACCTCTCCTTATAGAAAGCGACAACGCGGACAGGATCGTTGACACACTCGAAGCAGTATCAAAGACATTCAGCGTCATCATGATAGAGGATATAAAAGCGCCCCTTTGTTTCGAGGTAGAAGAGAGGTTGCAGAAAAGAGTAGACATCCCCGTCTTTCATGATGACCAGCACGGGACAGCGACTGTTATCCTGGCCGCGCTACTGAAGGCACTACAGCTTGTAGACAAACAAAAGGAAAAAGTAAAAATCGTCATCAGCGGCGCGGGCGCGGCGGGAGCGGCCACCGGAAAGATGCTCATGGAATACGGCTTCAGGCATATAACTATCTGCGACAGAAAAGGGGCCCTCTACATGGGCAGACCGGAACACATGAACGCATACAAGAATTCAATTGCTGAGCTTACCAATAAACCCGGAGAAAAAGGTGACTTAAAAGAGGTTATGAGGGGAAAGGATATTTTTATTGGAGTCTCATCATCAAATCTGGTTTCAAAAGATATGGTGCGAAGCATGAATAATGCCCCCATTATCTTCGCGTTAGCCAATCCTCTTCCGGAGATACACCTTGTAGACGCATTGGAAGCGGGGGCGGCGATAGCGCTGGACGGCAGAACTATAAACAATTGTCTGGTCTTTCCCGGTATTATACGTGGCACGATTGACGCGGGTGCCCCAAGAATCACCTATCCCATGAAATTCAGCGCCGCTGAGACCCTTGCATCCCTGTCAGGCAAACATGAGATAGTACCTGACTTTATGAATCCCGGCGTGCACAAAAAGATAGCTGAGGCTGTAGAACAAGCGGCATTGTAAGCTCTGCTCTTGCTTTTTGGTGTTTCAGCTTATATGTAAATACAGAATAAAAAACCAGGACACATGAAACCGGGGTTATTCTGCTGACAAATTGATCTACTTCGCACTTGCCTCGCCGTCAGTCTCTTTGGTGCGACCCGGTTTCAACAAACGGAAAGGAATATTGGATGAGTTGGTGGGGAAAATTGATAGGGGGATCGGTGGGTTTTTTCTTCGGAGGTCCTCTGGGTGCGATTCTGGGCACCGCTATAGGGCATAGCTTTGACCACGCTAAAACAGCAGTTGGCGGCGGGAATTTCGGATTCGGAAATCCCGAGCGGGTGCAGATTGCCTTCTTTACAGCAACGTTCTCTGTAATGGGGCACCTCGCGAAGGCAGATGGAAGGGTTTCCGAGGAGGAGATCGCCGCGGTGCGTACTACCATCAGAAATATGCGGCTTACTCCGGAACAGCAGCAGGCCGCTCTCAATCTTTTTAATGAAGGCAAACGTCCCGATTTTCCGCTTGACGATATCCTGGAGCAGTTCAGGCGGGAGTGCCATGGAAGGCGCAGTCTCATACGGATGTTTCTTGAGATTCTCCTGGGAACAGCAATGGCTGACGGAGAAATTCATGACTCGGAACTCTATGTTCTCTATTATGTCTGCGACCATACAGGTTATCCCAGGGCGGATTTCGAGGGCATCATACGAATGATGCAGGCGGGACAGCGTGCGGGAGGTACCACGGGCTTCGACAAGAAATATGGCGCGGACGACACCCGTCTCAGTAACGCTTACGGTGTGTTGGGGCTTTCTAAAAAGGCCTCTGACGATGAAGTCAAAAAATCGTATCGGCGCCTCATGACACAGTATCATCCAGACAAACTCGTTTCCAAAGGTCTTCCCGATGAGATGATGAAATTTGCCACTGAAAAAACCAGGGATATCAAGGCGGCCTACGATCTCGTACGAAGCTCCCGAAAACTCCACTGATGAAACGGGGCCCTTCCTTCCTGAACTTTTCCATTGACGCCTGCGTATAAATAATCCATATTGGCACGCCTGAGAACGGCACCAATCATGGTGCCCCTGTCAAACTATGGAAAAAGGAGGCTTCCCCTGTTTGATTTCCAGTCAGGCCCGGAACTCCTATGCGATAGACTGCCGGCGTTTCCTGTTTTTCAAGGCACTACCAAAACTTTTTGCTGATCCCAACTGGACTAAAAATGATTTCACTGCAAAACATATCCAAACAGTACAGCGGAAAATATCTCTTCAGAGGTCTTTCTCTCCATATAGAAGACGGAAACAGGACTGCCTTCGTGGGTCGGAACGGAACAGGTAAATCCACGCTGATGAAGATAATCCTGGGAGAAATCGAAGCGGATTCGGGAAAAATCATCCAATCCAGATTTAACAGCGTAGGCTATCTCCCCCAGGACAGCGTGTATCACACGGGCCGAACTCTTTTTGAAGAAGCGGCAACCGCCTTTGACGACCTGAACCGCCTCCATGAAAGAATCAGAGAGATCGGCTGCGAAATCTCGACTACAACCTCTCCGCAAGGAGATAACACTCCGAAATTACAGGGCCTTATTGATGAGATGGGACAGGCGCAGAGCATCCTGGAGCACCGGGAGGGCTACAATATAGAGATAAAGGTGAAGCAGATCCTTTCAGGCCTCGGATTTAATGAAGAGGACATGTCCCGAATGACAGAGGAGTTCAGCGGTGGCTGGCAGATGAGAATAGCCCTCGCCAAGTTGCTCCTCCGGGAGCCGACCATCCTGCTGCTTGACGAACCCACCAATCACCTCGATATGGAATCCCTGGAGTGGATTGAAGGATATCTTAAGTCGTACAGGGGTTCTATTGTGCTGGTATCTCACGATAGCCGTTTTCTTGACAATCTCGTCGAAAGGGTGATCGAAATATCCATGGGAGAGGCGACTGAATACGCCGGCAATTATTCATCCTACCTGACTCAAAAAGCCCAGCGCCTCGAGATGCTGCAGTCCTCGCTCAGAAACCGGCAGCGCGTGATTGACAGTACTACACATTTTATAGAGCGATTCCGGTATAAAAGCACCAAGGCAAAACAGGTCCAGAGCCGTATCAGGATGCTCGAAAAGATGGGGCATATCGAGATAGATAAAGAGGAAAGTTCCATATTTTTCGATTTTCCGGACCCACCGCGTGCTGGAAGGGTGGTAATGGAGATAGAGACCCTTACAAAGTCTTATGGTAATAATATGGTATTGGACGACATATCCTTCATCGTTGAACGCGGAGACAAAGTCGCTCTTCTCGGGGTCAATGGTTCCGGAAAATCCACGCTCGCGCGTATTATAGCCGATGTTGACACCTTCCAGCGCGGTTTTAGAAAACCGGGTCACAATACTGTTATCTCTTACTATTCCCAGAACATAGTGGAAGGACTGGACCCGGACAAGACAGTCTTGCAGACACTTGACGCGGTCGCTCCCCTCAAATCCCCCGGTGAGCTGAGAACTCTTCTCGGTTGTTTCCTCTTTAAGGATGATGATGTATTTAAACCGGTTTCCGTCCTGTCAGGAGGCGAAAAGAGCCGGCTTGCCCTCGCCAAAATGATTCTGAAGCCCGCGAATTTATTGATAATGGACGAACCGACAAATCACCTCGACGCGCAGTCGAAATCCATTCTCCAGCGCAGTCTCAAAAGATTTTCGGGGGCATGTGTAATTGTGTCTCACGACCGGGATTTCCTCGCGCCGCTTATAAACAAGGTCGCCGTACTGACGGACAACGGTCTGAGAATATATCATGGGAATGTCGATGATTATCTGGGCAAATATCGTAGGGATAAAGAAAATGCTGACGCCAGAAAAGACCTTCCGGAAAACAGAATTCCGTTAGATGTTAAAAAGAACCGAAAAAGAGTGGCGGCCGAGACAAGACAGCAACGGTACAAAAAACTGAAGCCTCTGAAGGACGCGCAGGAGACAATTGAAAGAGAAATAGCCGATTATGAGAAGAAAAAACTGGAGATTGAAACCTCTTTTTCAGACCAGAACACCTATAAAAACGATGTTTTAATCCAATCTCTCAACATTGAATACTCCCAGATCACCTCCCTGCTCGATTCTCTTTACGACAAATGGGCGGCAACGGAAGAAAAGATAGGGAAGATTACAGACGATTCAAATTAGTTGTAGACTTCATGGAATTTTAGAGGCATTATCACACATATAAAAAGGAGTGGGGTGGAATATGTTTAAAGCAAGCAATATTATGACAAAAAAGATTGTTTCCGTTTCTCCTGAAACGGAAATTACCATGGCCGCAAAGCTGATGTTTGAGTACCATTTCAACGGGCTTCCTGTAGTTGATGGGGCGGGTTGCCTGTTGGGAATTATATGTCAGGATGACCTGATCATCCAGCAAAAAAAGGTTCCTCTGCCTTCCTTCTTTACCCTTCTTGATGGAATTATTCCCCTGGCTTCTTATAAGAAGATCGAGAAAGAAGTGGAAAAGATGGTTGCAACCACTGTGGCTCAGGCCATGACATCTAACCCGATAACCGTTGACTCGGCAACCAGTCTGGAAGATATCGCCTCCCTGATGCTAAAAAACAACGTGCATACATTGCCTGTCCTGGAACAGGGCAAGCTGGTTGGTATTATAGGCAAAGAGGATATTCTAAGGACCCTTATGTCCAACGAAAAATGAGCTTGAATCTGATTGACGGGCATATCCAGCAGTGACAGGCCATGAGAACAACAATAACATTCAGAACCACATCCCGGGAAGAGATAGTGGACATCACGGGGCAGGTACGAGATGCCGTGGCCGTGCATGGTAAAGACCATGAACTGTGCGCCCTGTACGCCCTTGGGGCAACAGCGGCAATCATGATACAGGAAAACTGGGATCCTAACATACAAACCGATGTGTTGAATTGCCTTCGCGCCGTAGCCCCTAAGGGACAGTGGCTGCATGACAGAATAGATGGAAACGGTGACGCGCATATGAAGGCGGGACTTGTGGGCCCATCAGAAATTGTTCCCATACAGGACGGACAGCTTCTCCTCAGTACGTGGCAGAACATCTTTTTCTGTGAGTTTGATGGTCCAAGAACAACAAGAAAGGTGATTATTACCCTGATATAGCCCTTTACCTTACATAGACGGGGTTTGAAAATATCCACGGCCTGTATTTCCCCCGAACTTTCAGATACACCTCGGCTCGATAAACACCCTTCCGCGATATCTTACACGTTATTTCTTTATCAATCGTCTCCGCAAACACATCACCATCCTGCATGATACGGATTTTCCCCCTTTCGGGAATTTTAACGTCCAATAATGCATCCCCTTTCAGAGAAAATTCATCGCCCATTGTAACTTCGTCATCCTCATCGGAGAGAGAAAGGGAAAATCCCTTTGCGGCGCGGAAATATTCCATGGCTATATATGCCCGCCCATTTTTGAGGCCCTTCAAAAGGGTATCTATATCTCCTTCACCTTCACCGCTCAGAGGATTATCAAGCAAGAGATGAGTCCTAATGAACCGAAATGCCCTCTTAAAGGGGAAGATGCTGATGGTTAATCCAAATATCTTACGCGGGGTATCGTGGTTATCCAACTCACCGATCCCCACAACCCTGCCATTCCTATTAAGGTAGTCCCATCTCTTCAAAGTTATATTCCTGGGACCGTTTAAAACATAAGCGGGAAAAAGATACCCGGCCAGAGCACTTGGGAGACCCTTCAGGGTGGACTGCCAGTCGGTCATAAAATCCCATACCCCCATTCCTGTATAGCCAGAGACCGACCAGTCACGCCATGGAAAATGTTTCACGTGAAACATTTCTGTGCCTTCATGGTCCGGATGAGCGATAAAACCAATCCCTCCCAACTCCTTCACCTTGTCTATCCAACCCTGCGGATTGCTCGCCGTATCGGTTTCGTCGATGATCAACTCCTCATTTATCCCGAACGCCAGGTAGTGATTGAATCGCGGCGATACTTCCTGGCCAACTACCAAAAGAATGCCTCCATTCCATCCCTCCAATCCGGCTCTTCTTGCGCCCAGCGTGGAATGGTCCGTAAGCATAAGAAAATCAACACCGTTTTTGTCGGCCGCTTTTATAATCTCTTCTACGGGAACTCTTCCATCAAAAGAATAAGAGGAATGAAAATGTATGACTCCTGAGTAATCGTATAGTTTCATATTCGCCTCTTTGAAGAAATGGCGGGATTAACAGGCTTTCAGGGTTGTAGCTTTGGCAATGCTAAGTTCACAGCATGAAGGGCTATTGTCATGACAGGTTTGCGTTCTCAAGGGGCAACCGCTGCAAAGCGATTTTTTCCTGCAGAAATGCTTTCCCGTGTTTTCCAGCAGGGCATGGTATTGATTGTACAACGGTGTATCCTGTGGAAGGTTCTCCATAAAAAGCGTCTGTATCTCTTTATAGCTCCGGTCCCGGGGAATAATATCATGTCTTTCCAGTATCCTGCGGGTGTAGGCATCAACGACAAAAATCGGTTTGCCACCGCCATAAAGCAGGATGCTGTCCGCCGTCTCCTCGCCAATTCCATTGACACCCAGTAATTTTTCCCGGAGTGTCCACAGCTCTTCATTGAACATTTCCCCCATCTTGCAGGCATATTCTTCCTGCAGGAAACGGAGGAACGCCTTGAGTCTTTTTGTTTTTATATTGTAATATCCTGAAGATCTTATAAGGTCGGCAACGACACTGTCCTCCGCCGTATAAAGCCTGATCGGGTTGAGGAGATCCGCCTCTTTTAGCTTTGCTATGGCAATCTCCACATTTTTCCAGTTTGTGTTCTGCGTCAGGATTGCCCCGACGGCCATTTCGAAAGGGGATTCTCCCGGCCACCAGTAGAGCTCGCCGAAATGTTCATTAAGGGTTTTATAAATTTTGCACAGCATATCATGCAATTGCATCACTAAAAGCTCCAGCATCTCGACAAGTCGGAAGCTATATATGGGAAGCGAGTTTTTAAGTTACTTGAAAGATGCTTAAATCTTTGAAGAAAGAGCTCGACGTGTAAAAATCGTGACCAGAATACGAGTCCGCGAAAACCCTCTCGAAAGAAAAAAAGAAAAGCACAAAAAGAAAGGGGCTATCAGCAATGGGCCAATTAACGCTAATTGCCGGCGCCCCTCTCGCTTCTTCTGTTACTTTCTAATCACGGCAAAGAACTTTGACTTTCCTCTCTGTATGAGCACCAGGACACTGTCCCCGGAAACCGCTCTCGGCATCACACTCCGATAATCCTTCAACGAAGAAACCTTTGACCTGTTAACCTGTCGTATAATGTCTCCCGCCTGTATACCCGCCTCATCTGCCGGGCTACCGCTTTCCACCTGCGCTATAATAACACCCTTTGCATTTGGGAATCCGAGATGTTCGGCAATTTCAGGTGTTATTTCCTGGACGGTCATTCCGAAGTGCTTTCCGCTCTCTTCAGGCTCCACCTCTGTTAGATCCCTGGTCTCAGGACGTTCCGTTACTTTAACTGTAAAGGCTTTTTGCCTGCCGTCCCGCAATACCTTAATCTCCACTTTATCGCCCACGGTAACGCCTGCGACGATCTTTATCAGTTCATGGGTATCCTTTACATCCTTGCCATCAATCTCAATTATGACATCCCCTGTCTTTATGCCCGCCTTCTCGGCGGGATCTCCTTTAAATACGTCAGAGACAAGGGCCCCTTCAGCCGTCTTTAGATTCAGGTTTTTGGCAATATCCTCTGTGATCCCCTGAACGGAAACGCCCAACCAGCCGCGTATCACCTTCCCCTTTGTTCTGAGATTGGGAAGGATCTCCTTTGCCATATCTACAGGTATGGCAAAACCTATCCCCTGACCCTGGGCAACGATAGCCGTATTTATCCCTACAACCTTTCCCTCCAGATCGAAAAGGGGACCCCCGCTATTCCCGGGGTTTATAGAAGCATCTGTCTGTATAAAATCATCGTAAGGCCCGGCGCCTATAACCCTCCCCTTGGCACTCACGATTCCCGCCGTTACTGTCTGAGAGAGACCAAATGGATTTCCTATCGCAATAACCCAGTCCCCGACACGCAACTTTGACGAATCTCCAAGTTTGACAACTGGCAGAGCAACCTCTGATTCTATCTTCAGCAGGGCTATGTCCGTGTTCTTATCCTTGCCCTTTACCGTGGCATCGTACTCCTTTCCATTGGACAGTTTGACCACTATCTTATCGGCTTTTTCGATCACATGATTATTCGTAAAGATATATCCGTCCTTGCTGATGATAAACCCAGATCCCAGGCTTCTCTGTTTGAATTCTCTCCCCGGCATATCGCCAAAAAACTTTTTAAAGAACTCCTCCCCGCCAAAAAACCTGTCCAACTGCTCATTATTTAAAGGGGTCCTGAACCCTCCGGTGGTTATCGTCTTTGTCGTGCTGATATTTACAACCGCGGGTTTCAGCTTTTCAGCCAGATCGGCAAAAGACGAGGGGGCGCCACTTGCCGTCTCTGTCGTTGAAGCCGCCATGGCATCACGGGAAGAAACCCCTAAGGACATTGCAGAGAAGTGAATCGTCCCTGCAAAAGAAATTATGAAAATTATTACAAGAAACGACACCAGAACCAATAGAAACCTTTTTCTTTTTTTCGTACTTTCAGAATTCATATAATTCTCCCCATTTTTGCAAAAAATCTGTCTCCCGAACGTCGAGTGGGCCTACTCTCTCTTCACGGAATTTGTAAGCTCACCAATATTCTCAATAGAGACCGTAATGATATCACCATCTTGAAGAAATACCGGCGGATTTCTTGTAAAGCCCACTCCCTCCGGTGTCCCCGTAAGGATTACAGTCCCGGGCAAAAGCGTCATGGAACAACTGAGATTGCTGATTATCGTGGCGACGTCAAAAACCATGTCAGATGTATTGGAATCCTGCATAACCTCTCCATTTAGTATCGAACGCACCCTAAGGCGGTTCGCATTTACCACCTCATCCTTTGTCACAAGATATGGCCCTATTGGGCAAAAGGTGTCAAAACTCTTCCCCCTCGCCCATTGTTTCTTCTGCTTGCGGATCTGCCAGTCACGAGCGCTTACATCGTTGGCGCAGGTATATCCCAGCACATATTCTCCTGCATCATTCCGAGAAACATTTTTTGCTTCCTTACCAATTATCACGGCGAGTTCCGCCTCGTAATCTACTTCGGCAGGCCCTGCGGCAGGAAGTAATATAGCTGCTCCGTGGCCAATTACGCTGCTTGTTGCCTTAAGAAACATTACCGGAATTTCAGGATTTTTTAGCCCTGTTTCATCGGCATGCTTCCCATAATTCAGGCCAAGAGCGATTATATTCGGCGGAGAGATGGGCGGCAAAAATGTCTCTATGCGTTCCACCCTTTCCGTTACTTCAATATCCCCGAAAATATCGCCTTCAATTATTCGGGCTTCATCCGGCGTCTCGAGATTGAACACCCCTGACAACTCTTCTCCGCTCTGTGAGATAAATCTTATGATCTTCATCGCGCATTCTCCATGATTTCAATCTGTTACAGATATCTCTCGTCTTTACCCAGATAATTTACCACATAATCCGAGACAGCGTCTTCAAGCGAAGAGGTGTGCACGGGGCAACCAACCGACAGGAGTTTGTCCATTTTTGCTTCGGTAAAGTACTGATACTGCCGCCTGATCGATTCTGGCATCTCTATGTATTCAATCCTGGGTTCCTTGCCCATCGCGGCAAACACTGCTCTTGTCAGGTCATTCCACGTTCTGGAATGACCCGTGCCGAGATTGAATATACCTGTGACAGCCCTGTTTTCAAGAAGCCACCAGATCACTTCCACACAATCTTTCACATAAACAAAATCTCTTTTTTGCTCGCCGTCGCGGAAATCAGGTCTGTGGGATTTAAAAAGCCTCACCTTTCCTGTTTCACGAATCTGTCCAAAAGATTTGTGGATAACGCTTCTCATGTCCCCCTTGTGATATTCATTCGGCCCGTAGACATTAAAAAATTTTATCCCTGTAATCTTTTTTTCCAGCCCATTCCTCAACGCCCACAAATCGAACAACTGTTTGGAATAACCGTACATATTTATGGGACGGAGTTCAGCGCTTACGCCGTCCTCATCGGAAAACCCCCTGGAACCATCCCCATATGTTGCCGCACTGCTCGCATAGATAAAGCGGATGTTTTTCTCAACAGCCCAC
Source organism: Deltaproteobacteria bacterium (assembly GCA_019313385.1). GTDB lineage: Bacteria > Desulfobacterota > Syntrophia > Syntrophales > UBA2210 > UBA2210. Next base: position 18,250 of record JAFDBG010000005.1, read on the forward strand.
TGTGCCAGCTGGGTGGTATAGCGATAGTTGTTCTCCATCAGGTAATCCGCATCCTTTTCCGTTGTTGAAGAACATGCACCCATATGGACAATGGCGTCGACATCAAAAGGCACCTTATCATCGAGAATCAGCTCAAGGAAATCGTCCCTGTCAAGATAATCTACAAACCGTCTGTTGACCAGGTTCTTCCACTTTTCGGATACTCCGAGGCTGTCAACAATAACAATGTCGTCAACACCCTCCAAATTCAGCTTCCATACAACGGCGCTACCTATAAATCCCGCTCCTCCGGTCACTACAATCATTTGGATCTCCTATAATATCGGCAGGTATTTCTCCAGTTCATACTTCGATACATGTCTTCGGTATAGATTTCTTTCAATATTTTTATTCTCAACAAATTTATTAAAGGTGTGCTCGCCCAAGGCCTTCTTTACAATCTCACTCTTTTCCACTTCCTGGAGGGCCTCCACCAAGCTTCCGGGAATCGCCCTGATGCCAAGTTCTTTCCGCCGCTCCCGTGACATCTTGTATATATCCTCTTCAACGGGGTCGGGAAGAGAATATTTTTTCTCTATTCCTTCAAGGCCGGCGGCAAGCATCACCGCAAATGTGAGATACGGGTTGCAGGCGGGATCCGGACTGCGGTATTCCAACCGTGTCGCCATTTCTTTCCCCGGTTTGTACATGGGAACCCTGATCAGAGCGGAACGATTTCTTCTCGCCCATGAGATATAGACGGGTGCTTCATATCCCGGAACAAGTCTCTTGTACGAATTAACCCACTGATTGGTAACCGCCGTTATTTCTCGAGAGTGCCTCAACAGACCGGAGATATAATATTTTGCGATATCTGATAAATTATGTTCCTTTGCTTCATCATACATACTATTTCTTGAACCGCTGAAAAGTGACTGATGAACATGCATGCCGCTTCCGTTTTCCCCCATAAGGGGTTTCGGCATAAAGGTCGCGTAAATATTGTTACGCGCCGCTATTTCCTTCACTACAACCCTGTATGTCATAACAATATCAGCCATCTTCAAGCCTTCGCAATATCTGAGATCTATTTCGTGCTGGCTCGGCGCAACTTCGTGGTGGGCGTACTCTACCTCAATTCCCATTGTCTGCAGGGTCTGGACTGTTTCTCTTCTGAGACTATCTCCCATGTCGGTTGGAGCTATATCGAAATACCCGCCCTTATCCAGGGTGCTGGGAGTGCTACTGCTGTCCTTGAGATAAAAATATTCTAATTCCGGCCCCGCATAAAGTGTAAACCCCATATCGGCGGCACGTTTGAGCACCTTTTTCAAGACGTAACGAGGATCGCCTTCATAGGGCTTACCGTCAGGGGTCTGGATATCACAGAACATCCTTGCAACAGCGCTATTATCGCTGTTGGATAACCATGGAATAATGGCAAAGGTTGCCGGGTCTGGCATGGCTATCATATCGCTCTCTTCAATCCTGGCAAATCCCTCAACCGATGATCCGTCAAATCCCATACCTTCGGTCATACCAACCTCAAGTTCAGAAGGGCTGACAGTAAAGCTCTTGAGCATGCCCAGAACATCGGTAAACCAGAACTGGACAAACTTCACGTCTTTATCCCTGACATTCTTTAAAACATCTTCTTTCGTCATCTGATTCATCATCTCTCTCCATTGCTTTAATCTAAAAGGGTAAAATAAGTTCAAGACAAGTTAATGTCAAGGGTTTTTATGTCTTGCGAATAGTTGCCACGGTAGCCGTTTTCCCGCTTATTTGGTTTTTCCTCTCCCATACAGTTCCACCTGGTGACATATACCACGTATTATTTTCACATCCCTGGCAAATAGTCTGGTCCTCGAAAAAAAACGCCTCACATTTGTCATCCAGTAATCAGGGTTCTGTGCCTTTATGAAACCTATACGCAAAAATGTTTCTTTCAAATGATCGTACATTGCCTCAATCTCTGCTGAAGCGGCCAGCTTCGGGGTAAACATGGAAGTCAACTCAGAACCCGCGGTAAAGATTTCATAACAAATGATCATTACCGCCTGCGAAAGATTGATTGATTTCAGGCCTTCTGACGTGGGAATCTTTACCAGTACATCACAATATTTAAGCTCGCTATTGGCAAGACCCCTGTCTTCAGGGCCGAAAAGCAGCGCTACCCTGTTGTCCTGAGAGAGATCAACGATATCTTCCGCCATTTTTCCCGGATATATCATTGACCTTTTAAGGCTCGTATTTCCTGATCTCCCGGTCGTCCCGATTATATGGTTAAACGGGGCAAGCGCAAGGTCCAGCCTGTCAAAATATTTTATTTCTTCCACGATATCCAAGGCAAAGTGTGTTGCCATCTGTTCAATCTTTTCTCTATCGGCATTCAGGGGATTTACGACGATGATGCTGCTTATTCCCATATTTTTAGCGCACCGGGCAACAGCCCCGATATTGCCCGGATGTTTCGGCCCGTTAAGCACTATCGCCAGGTTTTCCATCTTAGCCTTTTTCAATTCATTTCTCCTGTCCTGTTTATGGGTCTGTTGATTTATTGACGCATTTCTTTATTGTTGCATAAAAAATGCTCTTATTCTAGTATCTACTGTTAGCATACCATATCATAAACTGTCAGGGTCATGCCACGACGGGTCATCCTTCAATTCTGTGAACCGGTTACAAATGGAAAAATTAAAAGACATAATCTCCACAACCTCCGGGGATATCGGTATAACTCTCACAGCTCGTGAGATAGATCTCCTCGTTGAATATTACAAAGAACTGTTGCTCTGGAATAAAAAGATGTCCCTTGTCTCAATAAAATCTCCTCTTGACATACCAAAACACTTCATCGATTCTCTGACAGTCACAAAATTTATAAAAAATGAGCCTTCAAAACTGTTGGATGTAGGAACAGGAGCCGGTTTGCCTGGTATTCCGTTGAAGATAAAAATGGAGGCACTCAATGTCACCCTCCTTGATTCATCCCGCAAAAAGACATCTTTCCTCAAAAGTGTCATCCGCAAGCTTGATCTCAGGGACATCTCAGTCATAAATGGCAGGGCGGAATCGTTAATACATGAAAAAGAATACAAGGGGGGGTTTGATATCGTCATATCCAGGGCCGCCTTCAAAATCCCCGATTTTCTCACATTGGGAGAGCAATTTTTGTCTGACGGCGGCACCCTGATAGCCATGAAGGGGAAAAATGCAAATGACGAGCTTGAACGGGCGGCTGGCACAATCAGGAAAACGCGTCTTGAATTGACATGCGTTCATGAAATAAAACTTCCGGTCACAGGCGAATTAAGAAAAATTCTCTGTTTTCATAAGAACCTGTCATAAAATGAGAATTGCTACCCAAAATTACTGCTTCTAAAATGTCCCTTTATATGCTAATTTCCCTCAGTAACTTTATACCTCAAAGATCACGAAAGAATTGTCTGAAGAAATGAGAAAAGTCATATGCATAGCCAACCAGAAGGGGGGCGTCGGCAAAACAACGACTGCTATCAATCTGTCAGCTTCCCTGGCCGCCGCGGAAAGGAAAACTCTTCTGATAGATTGTGATCCTCAGGGAAACGCCACAAGCGGTGTTGGCATAGACCCCTCCACAATAAACGAGAAAAATCTTTACTACGCCCTTATTCAAGACGCTCCATTTGAAGAAATCGTATTCAAGACACAAATTCCCACTCTCGACATTATCCCCTCTAATCAGGACCTTATCGGTGTTGAGATAGAGTTCGTATCACTAAGTAACAGGGAAAAGAAGTTGAAAAACTTTCTAAAAAAAATTGACTTTTCTTATGAATTTATTATAATCGACTGTCCACCTTCTCTTGGTTTTTTGACTGTTAATTCTCTCGTCGCATCCGATTTACTCATAATTCCTCTGCAATGCGAGTACTTTGCACTGGAAGGATTGGGCCACCTGTTAAACAGCGTTAAACTTGTACAGGCAAGACTCAATCCATCCCTGTCATTGGCCGGCATACTGCTTACCATGTTCGACAAAAGAAATCGGCTTTCCCACCAGGTAGCCGACGAAGCCAGGAAGTTTTTTGGAGCTAACATATTTGAAACAGTTATACCAAGAAATGTGAGGCTTTCCGAAAGCCCAGGCCATGGATTGCCTATTATACTGTACGACATAAAATCCAGCGGTGCCATTTCATACATGGCGTTGGCAACGGAGATTATGACCAACGGAAGGATATGATGCCTAAAAAAAACGCATTGGGAAAGGGGCTGGGTGCCATATTCACCGACCTTATAGATGACCCCGCTGACAAACCAAACTTCGCAATGTGCGGAATCGAGGAATTATCACCAAACAGATTCCAGCCAAGGAAGATGTTTGACGGGAAAGAGCAAAAAAACCTTGTAACATCCATCAAAAAAAACGGTATATTGCAACCAATTGTTGTGAGAAAAGCTGAGTCGGGCTATGAAATTATCGCTGGAGAACGCAGATGGAGAGCAGCTCAGACCGCAGGATTAATGAATGTACCGATCATTATCAGGCATGATGCTAACGATATCGACGTAGCCGAGCTGTCTCTCGTGGAAAATATACAGCGCGAGGGGCTGAACCCCATAGAAGAATCGGAGGCATACCAAACCCTCACTAAAACATTTTGCCTCTCCCAAGACGAAATATCATCTCGGGTGGGTAAGGATCGGTCAACCATAGCAAATGCCCTTCGGCTGCTTAATCTTCCGGGAGAAGCAAGGGATGCTCTGATAAAAAAAGATATTTCCGCCGGACACGCGAGAGCCATCTTGTCGGTTGATTCGCGGGAGAAGCAGATTGTTCTGTTAATGGAAGTTATAAAGAAAAAACTCAGCGTCAGGGAAACTGAAAAGCTGGCAAAATCTATTGATACTCACCTTAAAAAGAAAAAAAAGGTGGAAAAAGATACATGCGTTATAGACCTTGAGAATAAGATGTCGGAAAGATTGATGGCAAGGACAGGCGTAAAACAATTGAGTAATGGTGGTGTTATAGAAATTAGATTCTCATCCTCAGATGATCTGGATAGGTTGGTGGATATTATCATGAGTGGAAATGATAAGTAAGATGTCTCCTTCCATAAAAAGGCGTTCTGTCTGTATGCCTTAAAACCTATCAACACCTGTTGATAACATTGTTAATAAAGGTAAGTAACATTGGAATCGTTTTGGAACGAAAGTGTTAAAATAATTAAGAAAAAAGTTAGTCAGCAAAACTTTGAAACCTGGATAAAACCTATCAGGATTGTTTCGCTGGAAGATAGTAATATTCTTTTGGGTGTGCCTAATAAGTTCTTTAAGGACTGGCTTGTCGAAAACTATATTGACATTATCAGCAACTCTTTTTCGGCTGTGTCTGGCGTCGGTGTAGATATAAAATTTATTGTAAGTAAGCCGGATAAAACCGATATATCGCGTGATATGGACGCAAAAACCCTTATAAAAAGCAGGCCGGTTCGATTACACTCATCTCTCAATCTAAACTACAGTTTTGAAAGATTTGTTGTAGGATCATCCAATCAGTTTGCTCATGCGGCATCTCTTTCTGTAGCGGAGCAGCCGGGACACAGTTACAACCCACTGTTTATTTACGGCGGTGTGGGGTTAGGGAAAACACACCTGTTAAACGCTATCGGTATTCATACTGTTTCCCTGTATCCACAAAAGAATGTACTCTATGTATCAGCGGAAGAATTCATGAATGAGCTGATATATTCTATCAGATATGATAAGATGTCCAAGTTTAGGGAAAAATATAGAAAGATAGATTCTCTTCTTATTGATGATATTCAGTTTATAGCAGGTAAGGAAAGAACCCAGGAAGAATTTTTTCACACTTTCAACACCCTTCACGATTCAAAAAAACAGATAGTTGTTACAAGTGATAAATTCCCAAAAGAAATACAGAACCTTGAGGGACGACTGAGATCAAGGTTTGAGTGGGGGTTAATAGCAGATATTCAACCCCCGGATGTAGAAACGAGAATAGCAATTATAGAAAAGAAGGCGCAAGAAAACAATCTTACGGTGTCAAATGATATTATACGTTATGTAGCCTTCGTTGCGGACTCAAATATAAGAGAATTGGAGGGTACATTAACAAGAATAGCCGCATATTCTTCTCTTACCGGAAAAGAAATAACAATAGATACGGTAAAGGACGTTATAAAAAACTTACTCAACCACACGGTAAAGAGAGAGATAACTATAGATGAAATAATAAAAGCTGTCGGGAAAAAGTTTAATCTTAGAGTGGGAGATATAAGATCCAGAAAGAAGAATAAAAACCTCGTACTTTCACGTCAGATTGCAATGTATCTTTCAAGAAAGCTGACTAACAACTCTTTTCCAGATATAGGTGAGAAGATTGGGGGAAGGGACCACTCAACCGTTATTTACTCAAATAATAAGATAAAAAATATAATGGGAAAGGATTATGAAATAAAAAAATTAGTGGAAGAGATAGAGAGAACTTTATAAACCAGTTCTTAACCTTTCATCAAGTGTAATTTATGAAGATATAGTTATAAAATTATTAAGGTTAGATAGATTTTATTAACAAATTAACAATTCCTACTATTACTACTAATCTTTTAAACTACTAATTTTTTAAGGAATAGGTGAAAAAATGGATTTCTTAATTGAGAGGAATAGATTCTTAGAGGGTCTTCAAAAAACCTTGGGTGTGGTAGAGAAAAAAACCACACTGCCGATTCTCAATAATATCTTAATCGAAACCAAATCAGAACAGATTAGAATAGTTGCCACCGACAGGGAAATAGGTTTAATTGCATATTATGATGCGAACATTACAACTCCTGGAAAAATCACCGTTCCTGCAAGAATGTTATTTGAAATGGTGAGAGAAATAGAAGGGGAGATTATAGAGTTTAAGGTGATGGAAAATCACTGGGTTAATGTGACATGTGGAAAGGTAATATATAAGATACCTGGTATATCTGCTGAAGATTTTCCGGAGGTTTTTGATGCAGAAAATATTGAATCCCTGAGGATGAAATGTGATGTATTAAAAAATATGATAGAAAAGACATTCTTTGCAATTTCTACCGATGAAATGAGACCAAACATGAATGGAGTCTTTTTAAAGGGAATCGATGGAAAGGTTACAGTAGTTGCCACTGACGGGCATAGATTGTCGCTTGTTAATACACACTTAGAGAGTGATTACGATGATCATATTAAGGGGATAATAATACCAAGAAAAGGGGTCTCCGAAATTAAAAAACTTGTGGAAAACGGTGACTATGTTGATGTTCATGTACTTGACGGTGTATGTGTGGTCAGGAAGGAAAATATCACCTTAAGAGTAAGTCTTATCGATGCGGAGTATCCTGATTATACAAGGGTGATTCCCAAAGAGGGAGGGGTTAAAATACAATTGGATAAAAATCAGATACTCCGTTCTCTTAGAAGAATGAGCGTAATGTCTACTGAAAGGTTCAGTGGAGTTAAAATAGAGGTTTATGATCAAAGAATGGTGTTGACTTCCACTAACCCGGATGTTGGAGAGGCAAAAGATGAGATAGATGTGTCGTATAATGGAGATCCGTTGGAGGCGGGATATAATGTGAGGTATTTGATAGATGCCCTGGACCCCATTGACGGGAATATAGTGTCTTTTGAAATAAGGAGTGGTGATGGACCGGGGGTTATAGGGTCTGCAGATAGCGGGAATTACATGTGTATAATAATGCCTGTAAAATTAAGAAAGGATTAGAAAAAATAATAGTGGAAACATCATACAGTGAGGATAGTATAAAGGTTTTAGATGGACTTGAGGCTGTCAGGAAGAGGCCTGCCATGTATATAGGCAGCACTAGCAGGGATGGGCTTCATCATCTGGTATATGAAGTTGTGGATAATAGCGTAGATGAAGCATCTGCTGGGTATTGTGATTCCATAAATGTCAAGATCAGGGTGGATAACAGTGTTACCGTGGAAGATAATGGAAGGGGTATCCCCGTGGGTATACACAAGACGGAGAAAATATCCGCGGCGGAGGTGGTGCTTACAAAGCTTCATGCGGGGGGGAAATTTAACAACGACAGTTATAAGATATCGGGTGGACTTCATGGAGTAGGTGTTTCTGTGGTCAATGCCCTTTCTGAATATCTTGAACTGGAGGTGAGAAGAGAAGGAAAAGTGTACAGGCAGTCTTATAAAAGAGGAATGCCCGCTCAACCCCTTGAAGAAGTTGGCAAGACAAAGAGAACAGGAACAAAGATAACATTCATGCCTGATTCAGAGATATTTGAAGAGCTTGATTTTAGTTTCGATGTTCTTTCAAACAGACTCAGAGAACTAGCCTTCTTAAACAGGGGAATCAAAATAGTCATTGATGATGAAAGAACAGATAAAAAAAATGAATTTTTCTACCAGGGAGGGATCGTTTCATTTGTTGAGTATATTAACAGAAATAAAAAAGTACTCCATAACAAGCCTGTATACATCAGCGGTGAAAAGGAAGACTGTTCTGTAGAATTGGCACTGCAATATAATGAAGGTTACATGGAAAATGTTTTTTCGTATGCAAACAGCATAAATACCACGGAGGGAGGGACACACCTCATCGGGTTCAGATCTGCTCTTACGAGGGTGATAAACAACTATCTTTCAAACAGTGGCATCGCAAAAAACGGAAAAACATCGCTCAAGGGAGAAGATGTAAGGGAAGGCCTGGGTTGTGTGATAAGTGTTAAGATAAAACAACCTCAATTTGAAGGACAGACAAAGACCAAGCTTGGTAATAGCGAAGTAAAAGGTCTTGTAGAAGCGGTAGTATACGACAAACTTGGCAGTTACTTTGAAGAAAACCCTTCTATGGCAAAGCAGATAGTGTCCAAGTCAATTGATGCGTCACGGGCACGAGATGCCGCGAGAAAGGCCAGGGAACTGACACGGAGAAAAAGCGCACTCGAAGTTACCTCACTTCCGGGGAAATTGGCTGATTGTCAGGAGAAAGACCCAGCAAGGAGTGAAGTGTATATTGTTGAGGGAGATTCAGCGGGTGGTTCCGCGAAACAGGGAAGAGACCGTAAAAATCAGGCCATCCTGCCGCTCCGAGGAAAAGTGCTGAATGTGGAAAAGGCACGGCTTGATAAGATGCTCAACAATAACGAGATCAAGGTTATTATCACTGCTCTGGGCGCCGGTATTGGGGAGGAAGATTATAATATCAGCAAACTTCGTTATCACAAGATTATTATCATGACAGATGCCGATGTTGATGGTGCCCACATCAGGACCCTGCTTTTAACGTTCTTTTTCCGGCACATGCGTGAAATGATTGAAAGAGGTTTTCTATATATTGCTCAACCCCCCCTGTTCAGGGTAATGGAGAAAAAAAAGGAGTGGTACATAAACAGCGAAGAGGAAATGAACGATTATATTCTGGAAAATGGGGTGGAAAAGGTTCAGGTTGCTACGGGAGAGGGTGATATTCTAACAGGCTCAAAATTGCTGGGCCTTATAAAAAAAGGGATAAGGCTTGATGCCATACTTGAGAAGTTTCAAAGAAGCGGCAAAGACGAAGAGATTATCAGGCTACTGGCCGGAGACCCGGTATTTTCCAGAAGCGATTTCGTGGATGCTGACATGCTCTCCAGGACCGGCAAAAGAATAAGCAACGCCGTTGGGGAAAAAATAAGTTCATACTGGACTGAAGAAGACATGGAACATGGTGGATATAAATTATTTTTTACTCTGAAGAGGAATGGGCAGGATCATACAACCTGGATAGATAAGGATATCTTTAATATGCCTAAATTTACCGAGGCCAAAGTTCATATCAGCCAGATAAGCCCTCTCGGTGAAGCTCCCTATACAGTAGTATTAGAAAAAGGAGTTGATGGCGAAAAAAGCAATAAACTGGTTGGGGATATGAGAGCGCTGATAGATTACATAATTCAGACAGGGCAAAAAGGGATGTCCATACAGCGCTATAAAGGTCTGGGGGAAATGAACCCGGAACAACTCTGGGAAACGACGATGGATCCGGAGAGAAGGACACTCCTTCAGGTTAAGGTGGAAGATGCCGTGGCCGCAGATGAGATATTTACGACGCTGATGGGAGATCAGGTCGAACCGCGCAAGAAATTTATCTTTGAAAATGCGCTCAATGTTTCAAATCTAGACGTATAGTTCCAGGGATAATAAACAGGATTTTCATCATATGAACACACAACCTGAATAGATAGAAAGGTTTTTAAAAATTATGGATCAGTTGTTCCAGAAGAACATACCGGTAACGATAGAAGCTGAGATGAAGAAGTCCTACATGGAATACGCGATGAGCGTGATTGCAGGACGCGCCATTCCCGATATCAAGGACGGATTAAAGCCGGTTCACAGAAGAGCACTATTCGCCATGTCTGAGCTTGGAAACCGGTGGAACAAGCCCTATAAGAAGTCCGCGAGGATAGTGGGTGATATTATCGGCAAGTATCATCCCCATGGTGACACGGCTGCGTATGATACCGTCGTCAGGATGGCGCAGGATTTCTCCATGCGGTATCCACTCATTGACGGCCAGGGGAACTTCGGATCTGTTGATGGAGACCCGCCCGCTGCCATGCGTTATACAGAGGTCAGGATGGAGAAGATGGCGGAGGAGCTTCTCTCGGATCTTGATAAGGATACCGTTGATTTTATTCCGAACTACGACGGCTCTCTTCAGGAACCGGTGGTGCTGCCCGCCAGGATTCCTACCCTCCTTCTAAACGGGTCGTCGGGAATAGCAGTTGGTTTGACAACCAATGTCCCCCCTCATAATCTTACCGAACTTGTCGATGGAATAATCGAGCTTATACATAATCCCGAACTTTCGGTTGACGATCTCATGGTATTCATCAAGGGCCCCGACTTTCCGACGGCTGGCTTTATCAACGGCCGAGACGGAATAGTCTCCGCCTACCGTACGGGGCGCGGTATCATCAGAATCAGAGCGCGTGCAATCATCGAGCGAAACGCCAGAAACGACAGAGAGAGCATCATCATTACGGAACTTCCCTACCAGGTGAACAAGGCACATCTGATAGAAAAGATATCGGACCTGGTAAAGGAAAAGAAGATCAGCGGTATATCCGACCTGAGAGACGAATCGGACCGGGAAGGGATGAGGGTCGTTATCGATCTAAAACGGGACGAGATGTCGGGGGTTATTCTCAACCAGTTGTATAAGCACACCCAGATGGAATCGACGTTCGGCATCATCATGCTGGCCATTGACCGGGGACAGCCCCGGCTGATGAACCTAAAAGAAATCCTAGTTAAGTTTATTGATTTCAGGAAAGAAATTGTTACCAGAAGGACGATGTTTGAACTGACCCGAGCCAGGGAGAAACTGCATATCCTGGAGGGGCTCATTATCGCCCTCGACAATATTGATGAGGTCATCGCTGTTATTAAAGCGTCCGAAAACGCGAAGACGGCAGCCGAAGAGCTGATGGCCCGATTCGGCCTGAGTGAGGAACAGACCAAGGCGATCCTGGAGATGAGGTTGCAGAGGCTGACCGGTCTGGAACGTGACAAGATACGGGATGAACATATAGAGATATCAGCCCTTGTTAAGAAACTGGAGGGCATACTTGCGGATTCCCAGAAGGTACTCGATATCATTATAGCGGAGCTGGAGGATATACAGAAGCGGTATGGGGATGTGAGGAGAACGGAGATCGTCCTGAGCAGTACCGACATCGGGATTGAAGACATGATTGTGGAGGAGGATATGGTGGTGACCATATCACACCAGAACTACATCAAGAGAAATCCGGCCAGCCTGTACAGGAGCCAGCACCGTGGAGGGCGCGGCAAAGTCGGCATGGGTACGAAGGAAGACGATTTTCTCGAGAGGATGTTTATAGCCTCGACACACAGTCATATCCTGTTTTTCACCAATATGGGACGTATATACTGGCTGAAGATATACCAGATTCCCCAGGCGGGAAGGGCCGCCAAGGGAAAGGCGATCGTGAATCTGATCGGGGTATCGAAGGACGAGAAGATTACGGCGGTTCTTCCTGTAAAGGAGTTTGTTGAGGATAAATTTGTTATAATGGCGACCAAGCGGGGAATTATCAAAAAGACGGACCTCATTGCCTATTCCAATCCCCGCTCCGGCGGCATCATTGCGTTGACCCTCGACGAAGGGGATGAACTGATTGATGTCAAACAGACGAACGGCGACCAGGATATCTTCCTCGGTGCCAGGAAGGGCAACGCGATCCGATTCAACGAGAAAAATGTTCGTGCCATGGGAAGAACGGCCCGTGGTGTAGTCGGAATTAGAATGGCAGCCGATGACGAAGTGGTTGGTATGGAGGTGCTGAGTGACCACAATTCCATCCTGACTGTTTCGGAAAATGGGTTTGGCAAGAGGACGGAAATTTCGGAATATAGGCTTCAGTCGCGGGGAGGAAAGGGCATTATTAATCTCAAGACCACACAGAAGATTGGGCCTGTGACACGCATAAAACAGGTCACTGGCGATGAGGACATTATGCTGATCAGTAACACGGGTAATATTATACGACTTGGCGTTAATGAGGTTTCACTCCTGCACCGCAGTACTCAGGGAGTCAAGCTGATAGATCTGGATGACGAAGAGACGCTTGTGGGATTGGCAAGAGTTGAACGTGAAGAGCCCGATATGGAGGAAGATTTATCCGGTGAGGAATCGGAGGCGTTTGATTTTTGATGGGGGTGTCCGGCTATCAATCATTATAGACCAACCCGGAAATTCTCAAGAATGACAACTGCGTAAAAAATTGAACCTGGGTACGTCCACCATTCCAGCAGAAGAGGGAATAATGGACGTACCCAGTATATTGTAAGAGGGTCAGGACGTTCAGCTTTCTAATCAGGACATCTGCGTTTGAGCTGAATCATTCACTGAGTTTTTCGTATTTTTCCACATTCCATGCAAGTTGAAGTATGTCGTGGAATGCGGGTGCTGCTACCACCATCAATTTGGACCCGGATCGCAGGCACTATCTCAGAGCTGTTGTAATGGGCATAATGCTGGGATCCCCTTTCATTCAAATTTTCCGCTGAAGAAGAGGGCATATCTGCCGATAGTCGAGCGGGGACACCTCTTTCATTTCTCAGGCGGGTGTTCTATACTTGACAAAAGCAGGTATCCGATATGAATAAAGATAAAGTTCAGGCGATCTTCTCGCCTTACAGTATATTTGATCATACGGCCGACTTGGGAGTGGAGATATATGGGATAGATGAGCAGGATCTCTTCCGTAATGCCGCAGTTGCCCTTTTTGATATAATGACAGACGTAAGTCTTGTACATGTAAGAGGAGAGTGGGAAGTTTTTGCTGAAGGCAGCGATCTGGAGGAACTTCTGGTAAACTTCCTCAGAGAGATATTGTATATGTACAGCGGTGAGGGATTGTTGCTGAAAGAATTTGTTATTTCCGAGATGGACAATTTTCACTTAAAGGGAACAGCAAGGGGGGAACCTTTTGTACATAACAGGCACTGTATGAATGTCGAGATAAAGGCAGTTACATACCACGGGACAGAGATACACAGAGCTGCAGAAGTGTGGACCGGGAGGGTTATCCTTGATGTCTGATATCAAGATAGAACGGCTTGATGCCTTCCGCTGGATCATACCCCCTACGGGCGGCATGCGTGTACCCGGGATTATCTATGCCGATGAGCGGATGATGAAAACGATGGGCACGGATGAAAGCCTCAAACAGGTCGCCAATGTGGCGCACCTTCCGGGGATCATCGGCCATTCACTGGCGATGCCCGATATTCACTGGGGATATGGATTCCCCATCGGCGGTGTCGCGGCTTTCGATATGGAAGAGGGGATTATCTCTCCCGGAGGGGTGGGATATGATATCAATTGCGGCGTTCGCCTGATGGCGACTAATCTCCAGTTTAACGAAATCAGAAACAGGGTGAAAGAGCTTGTTATCGCTCTCTTCAAGAATATACCCGCTGGTGTGGGCTCCGAAAGTGCCCTGAGGCTTTCGATGGATGAAGAAAAAAAGGTGCTGCGCCAGGGAGCCGCGTGGGCGATTAACCGTGGCTATGGCTCCGACGATGATCTTGCCAAGACCGAAGATGGCGGCGCGATGCGGGGGGCGGACCCTGCTTGTGTGAGCGACCGGGCCCTCGAGCGGGGAAAAAGACAGCTGGGGACCCTGGGTTCCGGGAATCATTTTCTGGAGATAGAGGTCGTCGAAGAGATATTCGACCGGCGCGTTGCTGCTGCATTCGGATTGACTGCCGAAGGACAGGTTGCCGTCGCCATCCACACCGGGTCACGGGGCTTCGGATATCAGGTGTGCGACGACTATCTCGCGCGAATGGTCAAGCACAGCAGTGCTCTGGACTTTCCCCTCCCTGACCGGCAGCTGGCCTGTGCGTATCTTGGCTCGGATGAGGCGAAGGAATATATGGCCGCCATGGCCTGTGCCGCGAATTATGCCTGGGCGAACAGGCAGATGTTGATGCACTGGACGGCACAGACCTTTGAGAAGACCCTGCAACGCTCTCCACGCGACATAGGAATGAGGCTGGTTTACGATGTGTGTCACAACATCGCAAAGGTGGAAGAATTTGAGATAGCGGGCAGTAAAAAAAGCTTATGCGTACACCGCAAGGGGGCCACGCGGGCGCTGCCTCCCCGGCACCCAGCCCTGCCGGACGTGTATCGTGAGGTGGGCCAGCCGGTACTGATACCCGGGGACATGGGGACAGGATCGTATGTGCTCGCGGGAACAGACAAGGCCCTCGAGGAGACCTTCGGCAGTACCTGCCATGGCGCCGGGCGTGTGATGAGCCGCGGCAGGGCGATGAAGGCGAGCAGAAACCGCTTGATCGCCGCCGAAATGGCAGATCGGGGGGTTATCGTGATGGCTGCGGGTAAAAAGACACTGAGCGAAGAGATGCCGGAGGCATATAAGGATATAGACGAGGTGGTGAATGTGGTCCATCGGGCCGGCCTGTCCAAAAAGGTCGCGCGGCTCAGGTCCGTCGGGTGTATCAAGGGGTGACCCGGAAATATCCTTTGGCTTGACAACAGACCTTAGCCTGATATATTTTAGTGCTGTTTATCATGGTTTATCTGAGTGAAAGCCCTGTAAGTCGGGCACATGACAAGCCGTGAACCGATAGGATAAGGCCCTGTCTGCCTGAGCGGGGATGTTCGTAGACAAGCGACGCACAGGCAGGCGCGCCTGTGGGGCCAAGAGTGAATGGAGACAGACGATGGAAGACAGGTGGTTTTCCGTAGACGATATAGCGGCTTATCTCGGCGTCAAGCGGGATACCGTTTATAGATGGATAAGTGAGAGAAATATGCCGGGGCACAAGATCGGTCGCCTGTGGAAGTTTCGGAAAGAAGAGGTCGACGAGTGGATGCAAAGCGGTGATGGCACAGAAAAGCGTAAAGACGGTGCCAGGAAATGATGGGGAAAAGGATATGGGTGAGGTAATATCTGTTCCGCATAAAGATCGATACCGTTCAGAAGCTCAAGGGTGGCCAGAATAACGAAAGGCCGGAAATGATCAGGTATCAGAATCAGAGGGGAAACTGCACATGATATCATCTAGCCTAAAAACATCCGGTATTCGGGACAACCACCATCGGGGAGCGATAGGTGATTTTCTCAAAGAGAAGATCCTTCAAGGCTCAGACCTCTCATTCGTCTCCGCTTATTTCACTATTTACGCATATGCCGCTCTTAAGGACCAGCTCGACCGGATCGATCATCTCCGGTTCCTTTTCGGAGAACCGCAATTCATCAAGTCACTTGACCCTGACAAAACAGAGAAAAAGGCCTTCAGCATTGAAGACGACGCACTTTCGTTGTCCAATCGCCTTGAGCAGAAACGAGTGGCCGGGGAATGCTCGGATTGGCTGAAGAGCAAAGTAGATATCAGATCGATTGTCAAGCCGGGCTTTCTTCACGGCAAGATGTACCACATGAATAACAACGGCGTTCAAGAAGCCATTATCGGAAGCTCGAACTTTACGGTGCGAGGCCTTGGCCTGAGCGCTTTGAATAACAACATCGAGCTCAATCTCGAGGTTGACAGCGCCAGAGATCGGAAAGACCTGAAAAATTGGTTTGACGAAGTATGGAACGACAGCACGCTTGTAAAGGATGTCAAAACGGATGTCCTGAACTATCTCGCGCAGCTATACGAGAATCATTCGCCGGAGTTCATATACTTCAAGACGCTCTTCCACATTTTTGAGGATTACTTGTCGGAGGCGGAACGTAGCGGCCTCCTCGACGAGAAGACCGGCTTCTTCGAATCAGGTGTATGGAACATGCTCTATAGTTTCCAAAAGGACGGCGTAAAGGGCGCGATAAACAAGATATTGAAGCATAACGGGTGCATCATAGCGGACAGTGTCGGTCTGGGTAAAACATTCGAAGCCTTGGCGGTTATCAAATACTTTGAACTTCTCAACGGTCGCGTGCTCGTTCTCTGTCCCAAAAAGCTGGAAGATAATTGGAGGGTCTATCGTGAAAACGACACACGCAATCCCCTTCTCAGAGATCGGTTTGCGTTCACTGTGCTGGCCCATACCGATTTGGGGCGGGATGCCTACGAAACTCACAATTGGGGTAATTATGATCTCGTGGTTATCGATGAGTCTCACAACTTCCGCAATAACGCCTGGGGCAAGGTTCAGGAGGACGGCGCTCGCAAGACCACGCGTTACGAGTTTCTGATGAAGCAAGTCCTTCAGACGGGCGTGGATACCAAGGTGCTGCTGCTCTCGGCAACTCCGGTGAACACCAGCCTCAAGGATTTACGAAATCAGTTCCTGCTGATCACACAGGATCAGGACCGGGCCTTCCACGAGTCGCTTGACATCTACAGCATCACCCAGGCGATGAAGAATGCGCAAACCCACTTCACCCAGTGGGCGGACCCGAAGAGGAACCCGGAGCGCAAAGTCAGCCGCCTGCTCGACGCCCTGGATTCCGCATTCTTCAAGCTGCTTGACGAACTGACGATAGCACGATCCCGTCGGCACATCATCAGCTACTACGGGACCGAGCGTATGGGCGAATTTCCCGAACGGCTCAAACCGATAGCCCTGCATCCGGCTACGGATAACAAGGGATACTTTCCATCCTACGATGACCTGAATGCGGCTATCTCCGAATACAAGCTGACCATATTCAATCCGTCCGCCTATCTGGAAGACGCCCATGTAAATCGCTACATCAAGGACAGCGAGCAACTGGTCCTTTTTAACGACCAGAAAAAGCGCGAATTCTATCTGATCGGCATGATGCGTACGAACTATCTGAAGAGACTCGAAAGCTCCGTACACAGCTTCAAGGTGTCGATCGACCGGACGATCAAGAAGATCGACGCCCTGTTGGAGAAGATCGACTATTTCGAAGGTAACTTCGACGAGTACACTCAACCCGACCTGTTCAAGGATCAGGGCGAGGAAGAGGAGGCGGAGCTTCTGGAAAGACTGATGGTAGGCAAGAAGCTCCCGATTCTGCTGGAGCACCTGAAACGCAGGGAGTGGAAGAAAGACCTGAAAAAGGACCGCAGACAGTTGATTGCCATTCACGAGAAAGCCGCGGCCGTCACTGCAGACCGGGACGCCAAGCTTCAGGAGTTGAAACAACTGATCCAGGACAAGATTAGCCACCCTCTTAACGATGACAATCGAAAAGTGCTGGTTTTTACTGCCTTTGCCGACACCGCGCAATATCTCTACGCGAACCTGAAGAACTGGGCATCTGAGGATCTGGGCCTGCACAGCGCGCTGGTTACCGGCACAGGCGACAACCGCACCACCTTTAAGCAACCCGGCTATACCCGCCAGACCGATTTCATCTCCATCCTGACCAACTTCTCGCCCCGTTCCAAGCTCCGCAAGAAGATGCCGAACATGCCGCAGGAGGGCGAGATAGACATTCTCATCGCCACCGATTGCATCTCTGAAGGTCAGAATCTCCAGGACTGTGACTACCTGATCAACTATGACATCCACTGGAACCCGGTGCAGATCATCCAGCGATTCGGCCGAATCGATCGCCTTGGCAGCACCAATAAGCAGATTCAGCTTGTCAACTTCTGGCCCACTGACGACCTGAACAAGTATATCAATCTCAAGGACCGTGTCGAAGCGCGTATGGCGATGGTGGACCTTGCTGCCAGCGGCGCTGACAATCTTCTCGATCCCGATCAGCTCGAAGCCCTGGTAGCTGAAGAAATGACCTATCGTGAGAAGCAACTCATCCGGCTCAGGGACGAGGTAATCGATCTGGAGGAGATGGACGACAACGTATCGCTCAGCGAATTCACTCTCGACGATTTCCGTGTTGAGCTCATGAATTTCCTGGCCAACAACCGTAAACTGCTGGAGGAAGCCCCGCTGGGTCTCTATGCCGTGACGCCGACGCTTGACGAAATGAAAAATGCCGAGCTGTTTGACAAGAACTGGCACGAGATCGTGAAACCCGGTGTGATCTTCTGCCTGCGGCACAAGAACCCGCCGCAGGAAAAACGATCCTCCAACGTTAATCCGTTGGGGCGGTATTACCTTCTCTATATTCGTAATGATGGCACCGTCCGTTTAACTTTTACCCAGGCAAAGAATGCCCTCTCCATGTTCAGGAAGCTCAGTGCAGGCAAGACCGCGCCGTATCAGGCGCTCTGCGACATGTTTGACCGGGAGACGAGAAACGGCTCGAAAATGGACACGTACAGCGGTTTGCTGGGCAAGTCAATCAACGCCATCGTCCGCACCTTCCAGAAACGCACCGCTGCCGGACTGCAATCCGGCCGGGATTTTGTTATCCCCGACAAGCAGGAACAGGCCACTGATGCCTCTGATTTCGAACTCATCACCTGGCTTGTCATTAAAGCAGGGAAGAACTGATGGCTGATCTCAAAGCGCTAATAACACAGGGTGAAGGCATTTCCGTTGAATTCAAGGAATGTCTGCACACCCTTAACCGGGATGTTTATGAGACCGTCTGCGCCTTCCTCAACCGTCACGGTGGAGACCTGCTGCTTGGGATTAGTGATGCCGGCGCAGTGACCGGTGTACTTACCGACTGCGTGGAGCAGATTAAAAGAGCTTTTGTAACGGCCATGAACAATCCGCAGAAGATCAGTCCTCCCTGCTATCTTTCAGTCGATGAAGAACAGATTGACGGAAAAACCGTACTTCATATTCTTGTCCCGGAGAGCTCTCAGGTGCACCGTTGTGACGGGCGTATCTTCGATCGGAATGAAGACGGGGACCTTGATATCACCAATCACACAGGGCTGGTTGGCGAGTTATACCACCGGAAACGAACCACCTATTCGGAAAACAAGATTTACCCCTTTGCCGGGCTGGAGGATCTGCG
Organism: Deltaproteobacteria bacterium; assembly: GCA_019313385.1. Taxonomy (GTDB): domain Bacteria; phylum Desulfobacterota; class Syntrophia; order Syntrophales; family UBA2210; genus UBA2210. The sequence continues at coordinate 37,641 of JAFDBG010000005.1, forward strand.
ATCTGATCTCATTGACAAATGCCGCAAGCTTGCGGGTGTATGGCGGGAAGGCCATCCCTGGGTTGGCATGGACTATATGGAGCTGCTGAAAAGTGCTCAGCTCTATCAGACCGACCCTGAAACCGGCAAAAGCGGCATAACCCTGGCGGGGATACTTTTGCTGGGAAAGGACAGCCTCATTTTGTCGGCGGTACCGCATCATAGGACGGACCTGATCCTGCGGAAGGTCAATCTGGACCGGTATGATGATCGAGATCTTGTCAGGACCAACCTTATCGAAAGCTATGATCGCATCATCGCCTTTGTTCAAAAGCATCTTCCCGACCCTTTCTACCTGGAGGGGATGGAGCGTGTCAGTATCCGAGACGCCATCTTCCGTGAAGTTGCTTCCAATATCCTGATCCATCGGGAATACATGAACGCTTTTCCGGCCAAGCTCATTATCGAACGTGGGCAGGTTCGCACCGAGAACAGCAACAAGCCGCACGGATTCGGTGTGCTCGATCCGGCAACTTTCACGCCGTTTCCGAAGAATCCCGTAATCGGCGCATTTTTTCGTGAAATTCACCGCGCTGATGAATTGGGTTCCGGCATGCGGAAATTGATGAAATATGGCAGGTCCTATGGCGGAGATAATCCCCGGATGGTCGAAGGTGATGTCTTTCGCATCGTCGTCAAGGTTCCGGAATTCGGGACCGGTGCTCCTCCGGCAGATGTTCTAAAAACTGGACAGGTTACCGCAGATAACACAGGGCAAGTAGCAGGTGAAGTAGCAGGGCAAGTAGCAGGTGAAGTAGCAGGCGAAGTAATCCAATTGCTGAAGGCGTTGTTAGGGCCGGCCCTGGGTCGAAAGGAATTGCGGAAACGGCTGGGTTTGAAGAGTGAAGCAAATTTCAGGGAGCGCTATCTTGTCCCCGCCCTTTCCATTAAACTCATTGAAATGACACAGCCCGATTCGTCCAAAAGTCCGACGCAGAAGTACCGGCTGACCGATGCGGGGAAAAAGGCGCTGAAGTCGATACGGAAATAGAGCGAGAAACAAACGTAACCGAAGATACGGATACAGCTATGAGCACAGACATGCGACAACAAATCGAAACAGCGCTCCGGGCCTTTTCCGGTCCCGACCTGCGCGCCGCCTCGATCGGTCTGCTGAACAGCCTCGGTTACCGGAGCGAAAAGACCCTCGACCTCGACAATACCCCGAATGCCTTCCTTGCCGAGTTTGACAAACGTGACCGGGAATTTCGCAGAGACAAGGCCCTGTTCGAGCGATGGAAGTCCATCGAATTCCTGTTTCAGATCACCGATGACGAAGTCCGCAACGGCGGTGTGCAGAGTATGTTCGATTTTGATTCCGGCTATGATCCCGGAAACTACCAGTCCTATCTCTTCTTCGCCCTCGACCTCGAAAAGAACCATTACACACGCACCCAGCTCGCGAACATCACACGGGAGATCAATCTCCTTTTCGGTATGCCCGCGATGCTTCTCATGCGGCACAACGGCGCTATGACTTTCTCCGTCATCGACCGGCGGATTCACAAAAAGGATCAGGGCCGGGACGTCCTGGAAAAGGTAAAACTGATCAAGGACATCCGCTATCAGGAGCCGCACCGCGCGCACGTCGAAATCCTACGCGATCTCGCTCTCCCCACACTTATGGCGAAACACGAGTGCAGTGACTTCAAACAGCTTCACGAGGCATGGCGTACCACCCTCGATACCGACGAGCTGAACAAGAAGTTCTACCGCGAGCTTGCCGACTGGTACTTCTGGGCGCTGGATCATGTATGGTTCCCCGACGACGTCGTGAAGGATGAAGCAACGCGGAACGCCACAAGCGTCATCCGACTCCTCACCCGTCTGATCTTCTGCTGGTTTCTCAAGGAAAAGGGTCTCATTCCGAATGAACTTTTCAGTAAACGCAAGCTCGCCGGTGTCCTAAAATCCCTCAATGACGATGAAAGCACCTTCTACCAGGCCATTCTCCAGAATCTATTCTTCGGCACACTCAACCAGCGTATGAATACCAGTGGCTGGGAGAATCGGAAATTTGCAAGTGATGGTCCTCACCACGAGCGCATGAACGAGTACGGCGTCAAGAACCTGTACCGCTATCAGAAGCTGTTCGCCCTTTCCGAAGAGGAAGCGGTCGAACTGTTTTCCGGCATTCCCTTCCTGAACGGCGGGCTCTTCGACTGCCTGGACAAAGAAGATGATTCGGGCAAGGTCATCTATGTCGACGGATTTACCCGCAATCCACGCAAGCAGCCCAGTGTCCCCAACATCCTGTTCTTCTCAGATTACCAGATCATCGACCTGAGCAAGGCGACCGGCGACAAGAAGCGAAAGAAGGAGAAGGTTCGGGGCCTGATCAACCTGCTGGAAAGCTACAAGTTCACTATTACCGAAAACACCCCCATCGAAGAGGAAATCGCCCTCGACCCGGAACTCCTCGGAAAGGTCTTCGAGAACCTCCTGGCCAGTTACAACCCCGAGACCGGCACCACCGCCCGCAAGCAGACCGGCTCGTTTTACACGCCCCGCGAGATCGTCAACTACATGGTCGAAGAATCCCTGATTGCGTACCTGGAAACCCAACTGAAGGAAAGGGTGCCTAAACTGGCGGAGATGGACGATCTACAGGACCTGCTCCGGGAGGTCTTTGCATATACGGAAAATGTTCATCCCTTCGATGAAGAGGAAGTCGAGACGCTCATAGCAGCCATCGACACCTGCAAGATCCTTGATCCCGCCTGCGGGTCCGGGGCCTTCCCCATGGGAATCCTGCACAAGCTCGTCTTCATGCTCGGCAAGATCGATCCGCACAATGAACGCTGGAAGCAGAGGCAGCTTGACAAACTGGACTCGGTATCCATGCGTGACGAACTGGAACGGACCTTCCGCGACAACGACGACGATTACGGGCGCAAGCTCCACCTGATCGAGAACTGCATCTACGGCGTGGACATCCAGCCCATCGCCATACAGATATCGAAACTGCGATTCTTCATCTCACTGATCTGTGATCAGAGGACGAACAATAATAAGGCAGATAACCGTGGCATCCGCCCCCTGCCGAACCTCGAGACCAAGTTCGTCGCGGCCAATACGCTGATCGGCCTGAATATACCGCGGGACAACGAACAGATAAGCCTTAAGAATCTCGAAATCGCAGCACTGGAAGATGACCTCAAGGCCCTGCGTCATCGCTATTTCAACGCCAGAAAACGCAGGGAAAAACTGGCCTGCCAGGACAAAGACAAGGATTTGAGGAAACGAATATCGGAACTCCTGGAAAAGGACGGCTGGGATCCAGACTCCGCCGTTCAGGTTGCAGACTTTGATCCTTATGACCAGAATGCCTCCAGTTTGTTCTTCGATCCCGAATGGATGTTCGGCGTGCGCGGCGGCTTCAGCGTGACCATCGGAAACCCGCCCTACGTTCGGGCCGACGAGCAGTCCGAGTGGAACCGCACGCAGCGCAGGGCCATCCTTGGAAGCAGGCAGTACGAGACGCTCTGGGAAAAGTGGGACCTCTATGTGCCCTTCATCGAACGCGCCTACAAGCTTCTCACACCCGGCGGCGTAACCTCCCTTATCGTTTCCGATGCCTACTGCCACTCCAAGTACGCCCAGAAATCACAGGACTGGTTCCTGCACGGCAGCCGGATTCTCCGCCTCGACTTCTTCAGCAGGATCAAGATCTTCGATGCCGGCGTCCACAACATGACCTACTTTTTTCAGCGGGCCGGGGGCAAGGAGAATAGGCCGGAACGGCGGGTCCATGATCCGGAGTTTGGTATCGTCAAGGAACTGGAGACGGACGAGCAGCAGAACCTCACGTACCGGGTGTTTTTTCCGGAAGAGGCTAACACACAACCGTTTTCATGTACCACTGCTCAACTCGGGCAAATATGCTATGCAACAATAGGCATGGTTGTGAATGCGCATGAACGCTTGGCACCTGGGGCTTTTACAATGGAAGATCTTGTTCAAGATCATTTTGACTCAACGCACCCCAAACGCTTTGTAGAAGGCAAACATTTGGATATGTGGTTACCCGCTATTTACCTTTGGCTCGAATGGGGTACTGAACGTGCTCCATCTCTTTTTCGCCGTCCCACATTCCCTGAGATATACGAGTCAGAACATAAAATCCTTGTTCAACGAAGTCCCGGACCCGATCCGAAGTGTTGCATTGATGACCATCAAAATTTGCGTTTTACCGAGAGTACAGTGGCTTTTATCCCATGGCATCTTCTCAAGAACGTCCGCAATTGCTCCATAAAAAAATCCGCCCGCTACCGGGGCGAAAAACCGCCTCGGCCTGACCTGCCGAGAAGGGCGGATCTCGAAGAGGCGAGCCGCCGGTTCTCAATTAAGTACGTCCTTGCGGTCATGAATTCCACGGTGGCCCGCGATTTTCTCCGGGCGAACAGGAGGAGCAATATTCACCTCTACCCCGACGACTGGAAGAAACTTCCGATACCCGATGTGCCGAAAGAAAAACAGGAACCGATTGTCGCGCTTGTCGATAAGATTCTCGACCTGAAAAAGAAGGACCCCTCGGCCGATATCTCCGGGCTTGAACAGAAGATCGACACAATGGTTGCCGAACTCTACGGCATCGGCCCGGCTGGCCCTGAACCGAGTAATGAGAATTGGGCAATGAAGGAAAACAACAACAACGCATATGACCAGGAACACGATGTCCTCCACAAACCATGAACTGCGACTTGCCAGCGATTTTGTTCGGTACACCGGCTGCAATATTTTTCTGACGGGTAAGGCGGGCACGGGCAAAACAACATTTCTCCATAATCTGCATAAGAACACGGCAAAGCGTATGATTATCACCGCTCCAACCGGTGTTGCGGCTATCAACGCCGGCGGGGTAACACTTCATTCATTTTTTCAGATTCCCTTTGGCCCATTTGTGCCGGGCAGCGAGACGTATGAGCGCAATAAACAGCCCTTTGGCGGGGTGCAGCTGCTTGTGATCGGCGACCTGCATCAGCTCTCTCCGGTGGCAAAGCAGGATGAATGGCGCCTTTTGCAGCAATATTATGAATCGCCCTATTTTTTCAGCAGTAAGGCGCTTGGTCTTTCCGAACTGCTTACCATTGAACTGAAGCATATTTATCGCCAGTCAGACGCCGGTTTTATCAAGCTCCTGAATCGGGTGCGTGACAACCGGCTTGATGAATCCTCCATGGCGGATCTTAATCGGCGTTATATTCGGGATTTTGTACCGGGCGAAGGTCAGGGCTATATTACCCTGACCACCCACAACCGCAGCGCCGAATCCATCAATCATACCAGACTTCAGGCCCTGTCCAAAAAAGAATACCGTTTCAACGCTGAAATTTCCGGAGATTTTCCTGAACATATCTACCCGACCCTGGCCACTCTTCTGCTTAAAGAGGGGGCACAGGTGATGTTTGTTCGCAATGATCCATCTCCTGAAAAACTCTATTACAATGGTAAAATCGGCAAAATAACCAAACTCTCGAACAA
>JAFDBG010000137.1 GCA_019313385.1 Deltaproteobacteria bacterium
GGGTTCAGCCCTACACCACGTCCCGAATTATCTGACCAACAAATCAGTCATACAATTGATTTAACAGCACAAAAACAAACTACGGATCAGCCATTAGAAGAGGGAACAAATAAATCAGTCACTAGTCATACAAGCAACCAGGCACAGCTTCAACTCCAGGAAGCTATTGATACAATAGGCTTGAATGCTATAAAAATTAATGGCTTACTGATAGAAAACTCCCAAATTAGCTGGAATGACCAGCAATCAGAACAACATCTTGTTGTTACAGACTTTAATCTTAGCTCTGGTGCAGTTGACTTTAACCGGCCTATTGCCATTAAATCGACATTTTTGCTGGAAAACCCTCAGTCTGCTGTATCAGAATATCTGGCTTTGTCTACTAGCCTAGTGATAGATAAAACATTACAAAAAATTCAGTTAAAGAATTTCAAACTGGATTCCGAAACCCGAGGGGAGTCATTTCCTGGCGGCACTTTCAAGGCACAGATTTTATCTGAGATTGCCCTCGATTTACATCAACAAACACTAGCACTTAAAAACTTACAAATTAATACCGATAGTATTAAATTAACCGGCAATATCCACACTACACAGTTAACAACAGATCCGCACTATATAGGTGCAATACAAATTGCAGAATTCAACCCCAAAAACCTGCTGCAACAACTTGCAATACAGGCACCTGAAACGAGTGATAAACAGGTTTTACAGAAACTTGCCATAAGCTTTGACATGCAAGGCACGAGCAATACCGTAGCACTAGATAAATTAAAAATAACTTTGGATGACACGAAAATCAATGGTTACGCACATATTAAACAATTTAATCAACCCGAGATCACTTTTCAGTTAGCTATAGATGATATAGATCTTGACCGCTACAGTATGGCTACGCAGAAAACAAAGCCCGTACAATCACCGATAGCTAACACGCAAACAACTGATATAAAAGAAGCGGCCCTAATTCCGGCAGATACCTTACGTATTCTCAATATTAATGGTGACTTAAGTATCGCCAAGCTTAAAGTAGCAAAGCTAAAAATGACAGGAGTTAGCTTAAACATTCAGGCAAAGAATGGACTTTTACGTACTAAGCATAAAGTTAAGCAACTTTATCAGGGGGGATATCAAGGGCAGGTTACTATCAATACTCAGCATAAAACCCCCAGAATTTCCTTAAATGAAAAAATTGCCGGCGTTCAGTTAGAGCCGTTATTAAATGATTTGCAGCCGAATAGTACTGCAAAAATAAAAGGGCGGGCAAATATTACTACTCAATTAAAGGCTCATGGCAATACAATGAGCACGATTAAATCAGGCTTAGGAGGCAGGCTAAAGTTTTCCTTAGAAAAAGGAGCCATCAAAGGCTTTAATTTGCAGGAAATAATTGATATTGGCAAGCTGGCGATTAAGGGCAAAGAGATGAAGCAAAGTTACGCTAATGAACAGACTCTATTTAACCTTATTAAAGGAACGGCTACGATTAAAAATGGCTTAATTAATAACCCTGATTTTCAGGCAGATTCATCAACCATTGAAGCAAAAGGAAAAGGAGCGGCAAACTTGGTTACTGAGGCACTAGATTATAAAATAGTCGCAAAAGCCAAGAAGGGCGGAAAAAATATCACCAACCGCCCTATTGCCATTAATATACAAGGAACCTTCTCAGAGCCAAGCTATAACGTCGATTTAACCGCCATAGAATCAATGATGACCGAAAAAGAAAAGCAGAAAGTTGATAAATTTATTAATAAACATGAAAAAGACATCGATAAAGCTTTAGGAGAGGGGAGCGGTAAAGCAGTCAAAAAATTATTAAAAGGTTTTTTTAAATAACATTACCTGATTACCTATAACTCTAACGACAGAGGATAAAGCCTATTCTCCAGGATTGGAGATGCTCCTTATTTAAGCCCTTTCCAGAGTCAGGTAACCTGAACTCGCGGTAGTTACTTGATACTATTTTATGCCTCGTCATTCCGGCAGGGAGGCCGGAACCCAGTCACATGGATGTGAACGATGC
>JAFDBG010000104.1 GCA_019313385.1 Deltaproteobacteria bacterium
CGGGATGGGAAAACTACCATCACAAGCACGATTTTCCTGTATCATGGCCTACCCTCTGTCCTCGTTTTTAAAATACAAGCAACAGAGTAAGGCGTATTTGTCAACGTACTCTTTAATTAAATATCGTTGTAGGGTTATGTGCTCCTGATGTATTTGTTGACAACACACCAAATATCCAAAGGCTGCAGCGTGCTTAAAAAAAGACGGGGATGTATTGCTAACGTTTTATGACTTTCCCGCTGAACACTGGGGGCATATCAGGACAATAAATTCAATCCCATAGAGTCGACCTTTGCAACTGTCAGACTTCGAACGGCCAGGGCGAGAGGCTGCTTTTCAGCAACCTGGGCAAATGTGAATCCTCTGGACAAATCGATATTTGGCGGATTTGCCAGTGCCGGCATTTTGGCCAAATGATTACGAATCGTTTCACTGACCTGTTTTAATCTCTTTACGATCCTGTCTTGCGGGATTCCGAGCCGGTTCATGCGAAATATGGGGTTTATTGCGCCAGGCGCTCCATATAATCCTTCAGCGCTATCTGCCAGAATCTCATCGTTTTATGGGTGGCATCGGCAAACTTTCTGCAGCTGAGGACCGAATATTCAGGACGGGGCGCGCCCCTGCCAAGTGTTGCGGATTTTATCGGAACAATATTGACATCTTTTATGTCTCTGTATTCCAGTATTTTCAGAGCAAATTGATACCAGTTGCATGTTCCCCTGTTCGTTACATGAAAAATGCCCCTGTAATCACCCTCAACAAGCACCTTCACCGCCGCCGCCAGATCCACTGTACAGGTAGGAGATCCCGTTTGATCATCAACTACCTCCAGCGCCCCTGTTTTCTCGGCCTTCTCAACTATTGCCCCGACAAAATTCTTTCCATTCTTCCCATAAAGCCAGGACGTTCTCAACAATATGTAATTATCGGAGGATTCCCTGAGATACTCCTCCCCCTTCAATTTAGATCTTCCATAGGCGTTAATGGGATTACACGCATCATCTTCCACATAGGGAAGGGTTTTTGTGCCATCAAACACATAATCGGTGCTGAAGTGTATCAGTTTGCTGCCGGTCTCCCTGCAGGCCAGAGCCACATTTTTCACTCCATCGCCATTCACGGAAAAACACCCGGCTTCATCCGTCTCACAGCCATCTACATTCGTATAGGCGGCCGCGTTTATGACTACATCCGCGCCTGATTCATTGATTATATCCCTGCAATCGGAGGCAGACGCAATATCAAAATCTTCAACATCTTTTCCGATCACATCATGTGCTCCGTCAAGAGTTGCCACAAGATCGGTCCCGAGCATGCCCTTATATCCCAACACCAGTATTTTCATCAGTATCTGACCTCCCTGAGAAAAAGCCCCTGCGGCGGGGCCGTGATGCCGGCTTTTGTCCTGTCCATTGCACCCATTATTTCTTTAAAACCTTCAGGCGTAACGATTCCCTTCCCCACATCGACAAGAAGGCCGACGATATTTCTCACCATATAACGCAGAAAGCCGTTTGCCTCTATGCTAAAAGAGATCACGCCGTCCTTCATATCAACAGAGGTATCAATAACCGTCCTTATATGGTCTTCGGAATCGCACCCGGCGGCGCAGAAAGATGAAAACTCGTGACTACCCTTAAGCAGTATCGCCGCTTCTCCCATCACGTCTACATCAAGGGGGGCGCGCACATGCCAGGAATAGGTTCTGTAGAGAGTTGTTCTCACCGGATTATTGAATATCCTGTATAAGTATATTTTACTCTTCGCGCTGTAGCGCGCGTGAAAAGCCTCAGCCGTATCCCGCAGGTCTTTTACAACAATGTCTCCGGGAAGAAGACTGTTGATCCCCTTCAAGAGACTTCCACACGCTATGGCCGACTCTGTCCTGAAGTTTGCCACCTGATTCATGGCATGAACGCCAGCATCCGTTCTTCCTGAAGCCGTCAACTTTATTTTTTCCTGTGTGATTGTCCCTAGCTTTTCTTCAAGCACCTCCTGAATTGTAACGCCATTGGGTTGGCTCTGCCACCCATGATAGGAGGTCCCGTCATATTCGCAGATGACCACAACGTTTCTCATACAATGCGCCCCCGTGGTTACTTCATCCTCTTTTCAGCCCTGTTGAGCGCTTCAACCGCCGGCAATTTCTTCCCTTCCAGGAGTTCAAGAGAGGCGCCACCCCCGGTGGATATATAGGTAATATAGTCAGACTCTCCCGTTCTGTGGACCGCGACATCCGTATCTCCTCCTCCGACAATGGTAAGGGCATGGGACTGCGCGACGGCGTGCACCAGGGAAAAGGTCCCCATGCTGAACGCGTCGATCTCAAATACGCCCATGGGACCGTTCCACATAATCGTTTTCGCGTCGCTGAGCGCCTCGCGGAAGAGTGCAATTGAGGCAGGGCCGATGTCCAGACCCATCCAGTTGGGATCTATTTCCTGGATGGGTACGATCTTTGTCACCACCTTCGGATCGGCCTTTTCGGCGATAACACAATCAACGGGAAGATATAATTTTACGCCCCTTTCCTTTGCTATCTTGATGCTCTGGCGCGCCGTCTTGATAAGGTTATCCTCCACGAGGGATGTGCCCACCTCGTGCCCCATCGCCTTCAGAAAGGTAAAGGCCATCCCCCCCCCTATTATCATCTTGTCAACTCTTTTGATAAGGTTCGCAAGGGCTTCCAGCTTGCCTGATATCTTTGAACCACCGATAATCGCCACAAAGGGACGGAGGGGGTCTTCCAGGGTGGTGCCGAAGTAGTTCAGTTCCCTCTTCATCAGGAAGCCGGCACAGCAGACCTTTGCGAATTTCGTTATCCCTACATTGGAGGCATGTGCCCTGTGGGCATTCCCAAAGGCATCATCCACGTAAACATCGACATACCCTGCCAACTCCCTGGCGAAATCATCGTCGTTTTCCGTCTCTTCTCTGTGGAACCGCAAGTTTTCGAGCATAATGACACAACCCGACTTCATATTCTGAATCAGCGTTTTTACATCATCGCCAATACAATCCTTCGCCAGCACAACCTCTTTGCCAAGGAGGCGTGACAGCCTCTTGGCCAAGGGTTTAAGACTTAAACTGTCAACCACTTTTCCTTTCGGTCTGCCCAGATGAGCCATCACTATTACTTGAGCGTCTTCGTCCAGCGCGTAATTGATTGTGGGAAGCGCCGCCTTGATCCTCCTGTCATCGGTAATATGCAGGTTCTCGTCCAGCGGAACATTAAAATCAAACCGGCACAGCACCCTTTTCCCTTTGATATCGATTTCGTTTATATACTTCATGAACTCCTCCGTTCCATATGCAGGTGAGTTAGTCTAGAGAGGGGGGTATACAATATCGAAATGGCACGGTCAAGATAAGCACCTCTCTTCTTTTTACGGCGTACTGCTTTATACACAAGGTGAGAGGTTTTTATGAATCTCGAAGACTGCGGCCCTTCACGGTAACCACTGCAAAGGCCACCACTCCTTCGCCTCGTCCGGTAAAACCCATACCCTCATTGGTTGAGGCCTTCACGTTTACCCGGTCCGGCTCTATATCGAGAAAATCTGCTATATTCTCAACCATTTTATGTATGTATTCTTGTAATTTTGGCTTCTCCAGAACAAGCGTTGAATCAACATTATTCACCCGGTAACTCTTCTGGACAGCCAATCCATTAACCTTGATCAACAATTCTTTGCTAGGAATATCCTTGTATGCGGGATCGCTGTCGGGAAAATGTCTCCCAAGATCACCTTCTCCAATAGCGCCAAGAATGGCGTCGCAGAGGGCATGAAGCAGAACGTCCGCGTCGGAATGACCAAGAAGCCCCTTTTCACCGGAGATTTCCACACCCCCAAGAATCAGCTTTCTCCCTGTCACTAATCTGTGGCTGTCGTATCCGAAACCAACTCTCATCTGCCTGATCCGATCTTTTTCAGCAACAGTTCACCGAGGGCGAGGTCTTCCGGTGTGGTAATCTTGATATTATCATGCGAACCCGGAATGGTCTTCACAGACCCGCCCATGCACTCCACAAGGGACGCGTCATCAGTACCATAAAATCCCTCTTTGTACGCACTTTTGTATGCCTCCAGGATGATTTCTCTTTTGAATGCCTGGGGCGTCTGAGCAAGCCGCAGATTGTGCCTGCCGGGGGTTTCTCTTATAATTCCGTCTTCATCGACTATCTTAACAGTATTCTTCAGGGGAATTACCGGAATCACTGCCCCGCTCCGGGCAGCCTCCTGAATGGAAAGGTCTATCAATTTTTCCGAGAGGAACGGTCTGACACCGTCATGAATAACTATAACATCGTCTCTATCGTCAACCATCTCCAGACCATTTCTGACGGAATCCTGTCTTGTCTCTCCCCCAGCCTGGATATGCTTCACCTTAAAAATCCGGTATTTGTCAGTAATTTCATCCCTGACGTAATCCATATCGTCTTTTGGGACCACAAGCACGATGCGGCCAACAGACGAGGCTTTTTCAAATTTGATAAGTGTGCGACCTAATATGGGAATGCCATCCAACAATAAATACTGTTTGGGGATATGATACGACATTCGCTTTCCGGAACCACCGGCAACTATAATCGCAACTGATTGCACCATCATCATCGGTTTTCTATTTGCCGTTTAGTACCTTGAGTGTAAAGTTCTTGCCC
>JAFDBG010000046.1 GCA_019313385.1 Deltaproteobacteria bacterium
AAAAAAAACGATAAATTAACAAAATGCAACAAATGTAGTGCCACTCGACCATTTTTCAATCTGTAAGTGGCTGAATCAAAGCAATATATTCTTTACGCTGTTAAACATGGGCTAATGCATCAAGCGCAAAGGCTTATATCTTTAGCTGATGAGGTTCTGAGAATCCGGCCTTATGATGAATCGCTCCAAGTCTTTTTTCTAATTATGTGCGCCGAGAATATAGCTAAACTTCATGATGGTTTCAATGGTGAGGGAAAATCAAGGTTTTATGTTAGGAAATTCTTTGAGAAATTCCTTTCCAATCATGACAAAGAGATTCTTGCTTCTGGGTTTATTGATGAGGATGATAATCTTCAGCGCTCACTCGATTTCGAACAGGTTGTGAACATGTTTTACAACCTCAGATGTGATGTTGTCCACGAAGGAAATTATAAGGACTTCTATTTTCACGATCATACTTGCTCTATTCTCAATACCAACCCCAATGTAACAGCAATTTTGAGATTAAAAGACATCCGAAGCATCATTGTTCGGGGATGTATTAAAGCCGTTCAAGACAGTTTGTAACACTCTAACCACTTGGGTTAAGAGCGATGCGGCAAAATACGCATCGCACCCCTCAGCCTCAGCCAGCCTGTTACTCATTACGAAAAGAACTACACAACGAATGAATCCTTACTGATTTTCTTGCTTACAGGAAGAAAGGCTTTTTTGATAAGTATACTCAAATCGGATGAACCTGAATTTTTAAAAGGGACCATTTCAGGATGTAAGCTAATTTGCCTTCCATCCTTTCAGGGCCTTGGTGAATGGATTTCCCGATGTTTTCCCACCTGTCTCACGTCTCGCAGGTTTTTTGCCGGCCTTCTTTTCTCCGGGGGCAGTGCTCTTGTCCCGTCTGCCGCGCGGTTCCATCGGATCTGACCGCATGGAGAGCGCGATGCGGTTTCGTTTAATATCAACATCCATCACCGTCACCTCGACCCTCTGATTTACCTTTACGACATCATGGGGATTGCGGACAAACTTGTCGGCCAGCGCGCTGACATGCACTAGCCCATCCTGGTGAACCCCGATATCCACAAAAGCGCCGAACTCGGTCACGTTTGTTACAATGCCGGGCAGTTTCATTCCCACCTCAAGATCCGCTATTTTGCTGACGCCTTCGGTGAAGGTGAAGAGTTCAAACTGCTCGCGCGGGTCGCGGCCGGGTTTTGCGAGCTCACCCATTATATCAGTGAGAGTCGGCATGCCTGTGGTGTCGTTTACATAGTTTTCCAGTATAATCTTTTTACGCAGATCGGCACTGGTCATCAGGTCTGAAACTCTGCATCCAAGATCGCTTGCCATCGATTCGACAACGGGGTAGCTTTCGGGATGGACTGCCGAGGCGTCAAGAAGGTTCTCCGCGCCCCTTATTCTCAGAAAACCGGCCGCCTGTTCAAAGGTTTTTGCACCCATTCCCGGAACCTTCATCATCTGGGCGCGCGAGGAGAATGCCCCCTTTTCATCGCGGTGGGAGATGATATTGCCGGCCAGTTTTTCCGAGAGGCCCGACACATAGCTCAGGAGTTGTTTGCTTGCTGTATTCACCTCTACGCCAACCGCGTTCACGCAACTTGCCACAACATCATCCAGAGATTTTTTCAGGGCTTTCTGATCCACGTCATGTTGATACTGCCCGACACCTATGGCCTTTGGGTCTATCTTTACCAGCTCCGATAGTGGGTCCATAAGGCGTCTTCCGATTGACACGGCACCACGAACGGTCAAGTCATAATCGGGAAATTCCTCGCGGGCAACCTCGGAGGCGGAATATACCGACGCGCCGCTTTCACTGACCATAATCACGGCAACCGTTCTGCCGAAGTCTATGCCCCTGCAGAAGGCTTCCGTCTCGCGTCCGCCTGTGCCGTTGCCGATGGCGATGGCTTCGATGTCGAAGGTCGTCACCATTTTCTGTAGGGTCTCTTCCGATTCCTTCACTCGGTTGCGCGGTTGGAGCGGGAAGATTGTATCGTTTTGCAGAAGCTTTCCCTGTGGGTCGAGGCAGACAATCTTGCACCCGGTGCGCAGGCCGGGATCGACGGCAAGGACCCTCTTCTGTCCAAGGGGAGAGGCAAGGAGCAGATTTCTGATGTTCTGCGCGAACACCTTGATCGCCTTTCCGTCCGCCCTGTTTTTGCTTTCAAGACGAGTCTCTGTTTCCATGGATAGTGAAAGAAGACGCTTATAGCTGTCTTTCACCGCGAGGCGCACCTCCCGCGCGGCGGGATTATCACCCTTTACAAAATGCTTTTCCAGAATGTCGATAGTCCTTCCCTCATCCGGGAGCACGCGAAAGATGAGAAATCCCTCGGCAGCACCGCGCCGGATAGCCAGAACACGGTGCGACGGCGCTTTGGCCACGGGTTCTTCCCAGTCAAAATAATCCCTGTATTTTGCCCCCTCCTCTTCTTTGTTCTTCGCAATCTTTGAATGTATGACGGCCTTCTTGGCGAAAAGTTCCCGCAGGGCAGCTCTGACTCCCGCATCCTCGTTTATCCACTCCGCAATGATATCACGCGCGCCGGCAAGCGCGTCTTCAATTGTTTCCACTCCTTTGTCGGGATCGACGAAGGCCGCCGCCTGCTCCTGCGGGTCGATGTCGCCCTGTTCAAATATCTTTGCGGCTAGTGGCTCTAGCCCACGTTCTCTTGCCGCCATTCCACGGGTACGCCGTTTCGGTCTATAGGGCAGATAGATATCTTCCAGAAGGACCAAAGTTTCGGCAGACAGTACCTTTTCCTTCAACTCTTCGGTAAGCTTGCCCTGTTCTTCCAGCGATTTGAGAACGGTTACTCTTCGTTTATCCAGCGTACCGAGTTGCTCAGCCCTGTCCTGGATGGATATGACATTTACCTCGTCCATCCCCCCGGTTGCTTCCTTGCGATAACGGGCGATAAAAGGAACAGTTGCCCCCTCTTCTAAAAGCAGCAAGACAGCCCGTACCTGTTTTTCCGTCAATTGCAGTTCCTGCGCGATCTTTATAATCTGTTTTTCAGTCATTCGTATTTTTGGCTCCATATGATTTAGATTCTTCGGGAAATTGACAAGGGACAGGATGTTAAGGATTTAAAAACATCCGAAACCGTTCCGGTATCTCAAAGTTTTTTCCTGAGGCATAATTCTTAGCTGAAGGGCATGACATACCTGTACATCATCCAGAAATGTGAAAATGTCCCCATCATGACAAAAACATGAAAAATTTCATGGAACCCGACAATGCGAGGCCAGGGATCAGGCCTCTTGATCGCGTAGATTATGGCACCTGTAGTATAAAACAACCCGCCAATGAGCAGCCATGTCACTCCCCCGAGATGAATTGTTTTTATCAACGGCCATATGACAACAATGGCCAGCCACCCTGTGGCAACATAGATAAGAGTGTAAAACCACCGCGGAGCCTGGAGCCAGAAAATTTTCATAAATATGCCGCACGCGGTTACCCCCCATATGACTCCGAACAGGCTCCACCCCCAGGGGCCTCTCAACGGAATAAGGCATATGGGCGTATATGTGGCCGCGATAAGTATAAATATCATCATGTGATCGATCTTTCGCAGACGCAGAGCGGTCTTTTCCGAAACGGGCAGCCAGTGATACAGGGTGCTCGCAGTATAGAGCAGAATCATCCCCGCTCCAAAGATGGAGAAGGCAACTATGTGAACGGGTTTAACGGGGTGAGTAGAGCCCCATATCAGGGATATCAATCCTGTAACAGCAAGGATAAGGCCTATGCAGTGCGTAAGGCCACTGATCGGATCTTTCAATTTTACCATAATTACAGATCCTCATGCGGGTTGTAAAACCTTCCCATTAATGGGAGGATGGCGCGTCAAATTGCCGGCATGTCGGTGCGAGATCATGCGGGTTGCGGGCTGAATCCTACAGTGCCGGAGGCCGATACTATTGCATTTTCAGGCATGTTGTCAATTGTAAAAATCAGTGGTTCTCTTGTAACAGGGACCACAGTTTTATGCTCGGCTTTGATGGTTTGATATTTGATAAGAATTGAGCTCCCCATAAAAAGAATTAGGATTAGGAAAAATCTCCAGAAAACGCTTGCATTATGCTCCTATTGTTATAAAAGTAGCGAAAAATTACAGAGTATTTATTCAAGCAGGAAAGGAAATAGAAAATGCGGATAGCACAGGGAAAGTGGTTTTACGTACCGGTTGTGATTATAGTTATGGCATTGCTTGGCATGCAGGCATGCAACAAAGAAGAGGTAAAACTCCAGGAGGGCACAATAGTGGTAGTAAACGGAGCAGTGATCACCCAGCAAGATCTCGATGTGGAGTTGTCCATGGCGCAGCAGCAATTTGCCGCTATGGAACAGTTAGACGATGAACAACTTGCTCAAGTCAAGGCAGATATCCTTGAGAGTCTTATCGCCCGTAAGGTGCTCTATCAGGAGAGTCAGAAAAAGGGAATAAAGATGGACGACGTGACCATCGATGAACGCCTTGCGAACATGAAAAAACAATTTCCAAAGGAAGACGATTTCAAAGCTATGCTGGAGAAGATGAGTCTTACTGAAGATGCTCTGAAGTCTCAGTTGCGTGAAGGGATGGCAATACAGAAACTCGTAGACCAGGAAGTCATGAGTAATATAGAGATATCGGACAATGATACGAAGGATTACTACGATAAGAACACAGACCTCTTCAAACAACCAGAAAAAATTCAGGCAAGCCATATCCTTGTCAAGGTTGAATCGGGGGCGGACGAATCAGTTAAGGCCGAAGCACTCAAGAAGATCAAGAAGATACAGGAAGAACTGAAAGCGGGTGGAGATTTTGCTGAACTTGCCAAAAAATATTCGGACTGTCCCAGCAGCGCCAAAGGTGGTGACCTCGGCTACTTCGGACGGGGACAGATGGTAAAACCATTTGAAGAGGCGGCTTTTTCTCTGAAACAGGGAGAGCTAAGCGATATAACCGAAACCGACTTTGGCTATCACCTGATAAAAGCCGGGGACAGAACCCCAGGGGTCG
The DNA here is from genome assembly GCA_019313385.1 of Deltaproteobacteria bacterium. GTDB lineage: Bacteria > Desulfobacterota > Syntrophia > Syntrophales > UBA2210 > UBA2210. The sequence goes on from JAFDBG010000046.1 coordinate 5,040, forward strand.
TAGCCGATTACAAGGATATCAAGGAAAAACTTGCCCAATATCTGAAACAGATGAAGTCCAAGGAAGAGATGAAGAAATATGTTGAAAGTCTGAAGGAAAAGGCAAAGATAGAAAGGATTCTTCCAGAGGCTAAAAAGCAGAATTCATCTGAATAAGGCACGCTACATGATAGCCGCCTGTTGGCATGTGATTTGTCCAAGAATGATTTGATCTCAAGGCCGGGAAAACTTTCATGTACATTTACACCCATTGTCAAAATAAAAAAGGAGGTTGGTTTTTTTACCCAACCTCCCGTTATTTTTGGTAGTCCCACGGGGAATCGAACCCCGGTTTCCGGCGTGAGAGGCCAGCGTCCTAACCGCTAGACGATGGGACCATGGCTGGGGGATCAGGATTCGAACCTGGGTAGCAGATTCCAGAGACCTGAGTCCTACCGCTAGACCATCCCCCAATGGAATAGCCTTCAACGAACGGTAACTAGACAAATAATCCTCAAAAGTCAAGGTTTATTTCTCAGTTGTTGCTGATGCCCCAATGTTTGTCACTATTCAGGCGGCAATATGATTTTTGCGGTTTTACTGTATTAGCAGGGGAAATCGGAGCTCCGGCCGATGTGGAAGCGCCCCAACCCGGAATAGTCTCCGATATCTAAGGGATTTAGTGCGCAATGCCATGTGGTAAAGCCATTATCCGGAAGGCGTCGCATTGTATTTGCGCACTTTACTGCGCTATTTCTTACCCGGGGAATGATAGAATTATCTTGACATTAGACCAAAATTGTAATTATGCTCCATTCCTTTTTTAGCTATATCTTTAACAGGACAAATTTTGCAGATCAACATCTCAAATATTCCGGAAGAGGGGTTAAATCTCCGGTTCTCTAAAGGTGGAAACTGGTTCCATCAGTCACTGCCGATGGGGGATGATTCTGGTTTTTGCGTGCGGAACATTGACGCGCAATGCTTTGCGGAAAAGATCTTGAAGAATGTGTCGATCAAGGGTAGAATCGAAACCGGAATTGAACTTGAGTGCTGCAGATGTCTGGAAAAATTCGACCTTCCAGTAGAGATTGAATTCAAATATGTTCTCATGCCCGCTGACGATCTGAAGAAAGACGATCTGGAGCTGACATATAAAGATCTGGAATACGGTTATTATGAAGGTGATATAATAGATCTGGGTCAGATTGTAGTAGAGCAGATTCTCCTGCAGGTTCCGGTTAAACCCCTTTGTAATGCTTTCTGTAAGGGGCTTTGTTCCGTCTGCGGGATAAATCTTAATATAGAGAAGTGTAATCATGAAACGCAGCAGATAAGTAGCTCATTTGCTGCGTTAAAAAATTTTAAGACGAAGAGGGAAAGGTAGTTGTACTATGGCTAATCCAACCAATAGACATTCGAGAACAAGGAGAAATAAGAGAAGGACTCACGATGCCCTTGAAGCTGTCACCACCTCCGTATGCTCACAATGCAGTGAACCAAAGCTGCCCCACCGCGCATGTCCCCATTGTGGTTTCTACAAAGGGCGTGAAGTTATTTCTATTGAATAGATTTTCCCGGAGGATGTACTCTGAGGGCGAAGAGTTATGGATAACTTGGGTATAGTCTTTCCCGGTCAGGGCTCACAATACGTAGGGATGGGAAGGGAACTGTACGAAGGGTTTAAAGAAACAAGGGAAATCTTTGCGGAAGCGGAAGAAGTTCTCAACACCGACCTTGCGAAGCTTTGCTTTGAAGGTCCGCAGGAAGTCCTTGATCTGACGCCAAACACTCAAACGGCAGTATTGACAGTGGGCGTTGCCCTCTACAGGGTATTTGAAAAGGAAATAGGCGTAGAGCCGGAGGCCATGGCGGGACACAGCTTGGGAGAATATGCCGCTCTCTGTGCCTCAGGGTCCATCGATTTTTCCGATGCCGTCAAACTCGTATATGCAAGGGGACGATACCAGCAGGAAGCGGTGCCTCAGGGCAAAGGCTGCATGGCGGCCATTATTGGTCTTGACAGGGAATCCGTTGAAGAAATATGCCAGAATACGGATAAAGCCCATGGAGTGGTCGCGTTGGCGAATATCAACAGCCCGGGTCAGTTTGTTATCTCCGGTAACACTGTAGCGGTTGAAAAGGCCATAGTGTTGGCAAAAGGGAAAGGCGCCCGGATGGGTATCAAGCTTCCCATAAGTGTTCCCTGCCACTGCAACCTCCTGGACGAAGCGGCGGAAAAGCTGGAAAAAGATCTTGACAATGTCTTAATAAAGAAATGCGGGGTAAAGGTAATACCGAACTTTGATCCGGAAGCTCTGCATTCGATAGACACTACCAGAAAACTCCTGGCAAGGCAGCTGAATTCCCCCGTAAGATGGCAGGAAACGGTAGAACGGATGTACAAAATGGGGATAACTACAGTGGTTGAGATAGGGCCGAAGAGGACTTTATCAAGTCTCATAAAGAGGATAGACAGCCGTATCAAAACCCTTAATATAGAAGATATGGCCTCTCTGAAAGCAACAATCGATTTCTTTAACGGTGACGAGGCGGCATAGACCCACATTTTTTTCGTGGCAGTCCCGACGAGTCGGGATTAAGAAGTGTTTAGTTTGTGGTTTTGCCGCTCTGGGAGAGAAATACCGGCAGGGCGTGTATAAAAATCATTCTTGAAAAAAATAAGGTACATATGGAAACGCCAGGCGGAAAACCTCTGGATGGGAAAATAGCGCTGGTAACGGGTAGCTCGAGGGGAATTGGAAGAGCCATCGCGGTGGAGCTTGCCCGCGCGGGGGCTTTTACCTTCATAAACTATGTTCGCAATGAAGGGGCGGCCCGCGAGACACTGGAGATTGTGGAGGACCGGGGGGGCAGGGGTAGTCTGCTGAGGTTTGACGTATCGGATTCCGATGCCGTTCAGGATGCCATAAGGGGCATAACGGAAGAAAAAGGCAGGATTGACATCCTGATAAATAATGCCGGCATAACTTTAGATGGTATATTTGTAAGAACAAAGCCTGAAGAATGGGATAATGTCATAGACATAAACCTCAAAGGGGTTTTCAACTGCTGCCGAGCCGCAATCAGATGCATGATGAAACAAAGATGGGGGCGGATCGTAAATATGACCTCGGTAGTCGCCCTGTCCGGGAATGCCGGGCAGGCGTGTTATTCCGCATCCAAGGCGGGGATTGTGGGATTAACTAAGTCCCTGGCCAGGGAACTGGGTTCAAGGAATATATGTATCAATGCCGTTGCTCCGGGATTCATTGAAACCGATATGACCGTATCTATCGGGGAGAAGAACAGGGAAAAGGTAATAGACCAGATACCACTGGGGCGAACGGGCACGCCGGATGATGTGGCCGGTGTTGTGGCTTTTCTGGCTTCTGGGAACGCTGATTACATTACCGGACAGGTGATACACGTCAACGGTGGACTTTACATGTAATCCTGACTTGTCGGGACTGTAATATAATAAGTATTATGATATGCAACTTGAAATACAATGAGGAGGAATATAAATGGCTATTGATGTTGATAAGAAGGTAAAAGAGATCATTATCGAACAGTTGAACATAACAGAAGAGGAATGTGTGCCTGATGCTGCGTTTATAGACGATCTGGGGGCTGACTCCCTTGACATAGTAGAACTGATTATGGCTATGGAGGATAATTTCGGCATTGATATATCGGATGACGATCTGGTGAAAATACGCACAGTCCAGGATATTATGGATTATATAAAGGAAAGAACACTATAAACATGATCTCAAGAAGAAGGGTTGTGATAACAGGGCTTGGTATTGTGAGCCCCCTGGGTAATTGTCTGGAAGATGCCTGGAGCGGAATATGCTCCGGGAAGTCCGGTATTACGGAAATTACCAGGTTCGACACAACTGGATTCAATACAAAGATAGCGGGTGAATTAAAAGATTTTGATCCTCTCACCTTTATAAATTTCAAGGAACGCCGCAGGCTGGATGATTTTATAATATATGCCCTGGCGGCCTCGGAAATGGCGATGGACGATTCCGGGCTGGTAATAGATGATAAAAACGGAGAACGGGTGGGTGTTATATTAGGTTCCGCGATAGGAGGCCTGTCCACCATGGAGAAGGGAAAGGAGACCATACTCAACCTGGGACCGAAAAAGATGTCTCCCTTTACGATTCCGGCGGTACTAGCAAATCTTGCTCCGGGGCATGTATCCATACGGTTTGGCGCCAAAGGTCCCATAAGTTGCGTTGTGACGGCATGCGCCTCGGGCAACAGCGCCATCAGTGATGCCTTCAGAACCATAGTCTTCGGTTACGCTGATGCCATGATAACCGGTGGCACGGAAGCGGCTGTCACCCCTCTTACAATAGCGGGGTTCAATGCCATGAGGGCGATATCGGCCAGAAACGAAGAGCCGGAAAGGGCGAGCAGGCCATTCGACAGAGACAGGGACGGTTTTATCGTAAGTGAGGGGTGTGGTATAGTGATCCTTGAAGAACTGTCGCATGCCCTCAAGCGGGGCGCCCGGATATATGCCGAGATTGCAGGGACAGGATCAACGAGCGATGCCTTTCACATGGCTGCGCCGCCCCCGGGACATGCTGGAGCCGTCAGATGCATGCGGCTTGCCCTGCAGGACGCCGGGATGGAACCCACAGATATCGATTACATAAACGCGCATGGCACATCAACACCTCTTAATGACCTATATGAGACGGACGCGATAAAAAAAGTCTTCGGCGGGTACAGCGGGAAACTTGCCGTCAGCTCGACAAAGTCCATGACTGGTCATATGCTGGGTGCCGCGGGTGGAGTTGAAGCCATATTTTCGGTCAAGGCCATACAGGAGGGGATTGTGCCTCCGACGATAAATCTGGATAATCCCGATCCAAAGTGTGACCTGAATTATACGCCACACACGGCGCAGCACAGGGAAATAAGGGCTGCCATGTCGAACACTTTCGGATTTGGCGGAGTCAATTCGGTTGTTGTGTTTAAGAAATTTGAAGGTTAAGGAGTAACCCATTCTGAAGATTATTATAGGTTCCGATCATGCCGGTTTTGATATGAAAGAAGCACTGAAAGAGTCCATCAGCGGGATGACGGATGTTGGAACGTACAGTGATGAACCTGTGGATTACCCCGATTTTGCCTCCAAGGTTGCCCGCGCGATTTCCGTGGGGGAGTTTGACAGGGGAATTCTGATCTGCGGCTCCGGAGTGGGCATGTCGATCGTTGCAAACAAATTTCCGGGTGTGAGGGCTGCTCTCTGCACGGATACCGATACGGCCCGTATGAGCCGGATGCATAACGATGCCAATATCCTCGTCCTGGCCGGAAGAAGCACGAACATCGAAACGGCCGAAGCCATTGTAGACGTGTGGTTGCATACTGAATTTGAGGGTGGGCGCCACCAGAGGCGGCTCGACAAGATAAAAAATATTGAGGGGGAAGATAAATAATGTCCGTTTTGTGGGATAAGGATACTGAAATAGCCCGGGCTATACTTGATGAAACCAGACGGCAGGCCGGCAAACTCGAACTCATTGCCTCGGAGAATTTCGTGAGCGAGGCGGTGCTTGAGGCCCAGGGTTGCATTATGACGAACAAATATGCGGAAGGGTATCCTGGTAAGAGATACTACGGCGGGTGCGAGTTTGTCGATGTCGCGGAGAACCTTGCCATAGAGCGCGCAAAAAGACTCTTCGGTGCCGATCATGTAAACGTTCAGCCGCACTCTGGAAGCCAGGCGAATATGGCGGTCTATTTCGCCGCGCTCCAACCCGGCGATACTGTCCTCGGAATGAATCTCTCCCATGGCGGGCATTTGACACATGGAAGCCCGGTCAACTTTTCAGGGAGGCTCTACAATATCGTTTCATACGGAGTGGACAGAGAAACGGAAACTATAGATTTCAATGAAGTCGAAGATCAGGCAAAAAAACATAAACCCAAAATGATTGTCGTTGGCGCAAGCGCCTACCCAAGAACTATCGACTTTCAGGCCTTTCGGGAGATAGCGGACAAAGTTGGCGCGGTTATCATGGCGGATATTGCCCACATAGCTGGCCTTGTTGCTGTCGATCTGCACCCCTCACCCGTTCCGGTGTGCGAGTTTGTCACGACGACGACCCACAAGACACTGCGCGGTCCGCGGGGAGGCATGATCATGTGCAAAGAAGAATTTGCCAAAATATTAAACAGCCGCGTTTTCCCGGGCAGCCAGGGTGGACCGCTGATGCATATCATCGCGGCCAAGGCGGTGGCATTCAAGGAGGCACTTGAACCGGAGTTCAGAGATTACCAGCTTCAGATTGTGAAAAATGCCAAAGCACTGGCAGAGGCCATGATAGACAAGGGCCTTCGCCTTGTCTCCGGAGGAACCGATAACCACCTGATCCTGATAGATTTGACTGACAAAAGCGTTACTGGAAAAGATGCCGAAGCCGCACTCGACAGGGCAGGGATAACCACAAACAAAAACGGCATACCATTTGACACAAAGGGTCCCATGATCACCAGCGGCATAAGAGTTGGCACACCCGCCCTGACGACGAGGGGGATGAAAGAAGAGGAAATGAGGAAGATAGCGCGCCTTATAGCTTACATTATTGATGATGTCGATAATGAAGAGCATATAAAGGAAGTCAGAAAAGAAGTCGCCGCTCTGTGTGAAGCATTTCCCCTTTACCAAAACAGAACGGAAGAACATATTTGACATTACGGTGAGTGGCTGAATAAGGAAACGCGGAACATGAAGCACGAAACACAGACCGATCGTCCTTCCTGGGATCAATATTTTATGGACATTGTTGAACTTGTGTCGAGGCGTTCCACATGCCTGAGACGCAAAGTCGGCGCTGTCCTTGTGAGGGACAAACGAATGCTGGCAACAGGCTACAACGGACCGCCTACCGGGATAAGGCACTGCTTGGAGGTTGGGTGCCTGAGAGATAAAATGGGTATCCCGTCAGGTGAGCGGCATGAGCTGTGCCGGGGCCTTCACGCCGAGCAGAACGCTATCATTCAGGCCGCTCTTCATGGTGCCAGCACAAAGGACGCGACGATTTACTGCACTAACCACCCGTGCATAATATGCTCTAAGATGATCATAAATTCCGGGATAACCTCTGTCATCTATAGGGATGACTACAACGACGATCTTGCCGAAGAGATGCTGAAAGAAACGGGCATAAAGGTGAGGAAACTATGAATTGTCCATTCTGCTCCAACGCAGAAAACAAGGTTATTGATTCGCGGGTAAGCAGGGACGGCAGTGCGATACGAAGAAGGAGAGAATGCCTGAAATGCAAGAAACGATTCACCACCTACGAATATGTCGAGGATGTTCTTCCCGTGGTGGTGAAAAAGGATGGCAGGAGGGAATCTTTTGACAGAAGCAAGATCTTTTCAGGGATAAAAAAGGCGTGTGAGAAACGCCCGATCAGCATGGAAGCTATAGAGGAAGTGGTTGACAGAATTGAGCGGGAGTGTCAGGAATCCACCTTAAAGGAGATACCAACTCACGTTATAGGTGAAAAGATTATGGACGAGATTCATGCCCTTGATGGGGTGGCCTACGTCAGGTTCGCGTCCGTGTACAGGGAGTTCAGAGATGTGAATGAATTTATAGATGAACTGAAGGGATTTCTTAAAAAGGACAGGTAATGTTTACCGGTATTATTGAAAGCACAGGCATTGTGAAGAGGACAGCCAGAAGGGGAGAGGATGTCCTGCTTAGTATAAGTACATCAATGGGACTTAATGATGTCACGGTAGGCGACAGCGTGGCGGTGAGCGGTGCCTGCCTCACCGTTGTTGAAGTCGCGGATGGCAGTTTTTCCGCGGATGTCTCGGCGGAAACCCTGGCGAGGACAACCCTGAAGGCGTTGAAGATCGGGGACAGGGTCAACCTGGAGAAGGCCCTTAAATTGAATTCTTTTCTTGGCGGACATTTTGTGCTGGGGCATGTCGATTGTGTCGGGGATATCCGCGAAAAAAAAGAAAAATCAAACTCTATCATATTAGTGGTGGAAATAGGGGAAGAGCAGGGCAGGTATATTGTTCAAAAGGGCTCTGTTACTGTGGACGGTATCAGCCTTACGGTCAACAAATATGAAAAAAACAGATTTTATGTTAATATTATCCCTCACACCGCCCGGGAAACAACGCTCGGGTCAAAGAAGGCAGGCGACCATGTCAATGTAGAAACAGACATCCTGGGAAAATATGTGGAAAAATTTGTTCGTCCTGACAGGGGCATTGATACAGGTTTTCTGTCAGAACATGGGTTTTTGAGTTAACTCTTTAATAAAGAGAATAAATAGCTATAAATAAAAGGAATGAAAATGGTTAGTACAATAAATGAAGCTGTTGAAGACATAAAAAATGGCAAGATGGTTATACTGGTTGACGATGAAGACAGGGAAAATGAGGGTGATTTATGCATGGCTGCGCAGTATGTTACACCGAAGGCCGTCAACTTTATGGCAAGATATGGCAGGGGTCTGATATGCCTTTCCATGGCGGTTGAACTTGCGGACAAACTGAACCTTCCCCTGATGACCACCAATAATAAATCCCAATTCGGTACGGCCTTTACGGTTTCCATTGAGGCAAGGACGGGAGTGACTACCGGGATCTCCGCGAAGGACAGAGCAACAACTATATTGGCAGCTGTTGCCGACGATGCAAAGCCCGACGATCTGGTAAGTCCGGGACATGTTTTTCCCTTACGGGCAAAAAAAGGAGGTGTCCTGGTTCGAACTGGTCAGACCGAGGGGTCTGTTGATCTGTCCAGGTTGGCATATCTGAAACCAGCGGGTGTTATCTGCGAGATCATGAAAGAGGATGGTTCTATGGCGAGAATGCCTGACCTCGAGATCTTCGCGAAAGAGCATGGTATAAAGATTGTCACAGTCGCCGATCTTATAGATTTCAGGATGCAGCATGAGCGCCTTATAAAAAGGGTTGCTGAGGCCATGCTTCCCACCAAATACGGGGGAGAATTCAAGATTATTGTCTATGAAAACGATGTGGACGAAATGAAACATATAGCCCTCGTCAAGGGTGACATAAAGCCCGAGGACGATGTGCTTGTCCGGGTGCATTCCGAGTGTGTAACCGGAGATCTTTTCGGATCACTGCGTTGTGACTGTGGTGACCAACTCCACAAGGCCATGGAGATGGTGGACAAAGAAGGAAAGGGAGTCATAGTGTATATGCACCAGGAGGGGCGAGGAATCGGACTTGCGAATAAGATAAAGGCCTATGATCTGCAGGAGCATGGAAGGGATACCGTCGAGGCGAACCTTGAACTGGGGTTCAAAAACGATCTCAGAGATTACGGAATAGGCGCGCAGATCCTCGTTGATCTGGGAGTCAGAAAGATGCGCTTGATGACCAACAATCCCAAAAAGATTGTGGGGGTTGAGGGGTACGGTGTAAAAGTGGTAGAGAGGGTTCCCATCGAGATCGAGCCGAATGAGGACAATGTTCGCTATCTGAAAACGAAGAAGGATAAGATGGGGCATTTACTGAAAATATAACAATGATAGTTTCGTGAAAGCCTGGTTCTGATCACTTTCGAAATCATAACTTATCGAATCTGTTGTGACCGAATCACCAGCCAGTTTTTTGCGAAACCGTTAGAAATGAATGGAGAACCTGTTATGCCGAAAATTATAGAGGGAAAGATCATTGCCAAGGGACTCAAGTTTGGTATAGTGGCCAGCCGGTTTAATGATTTCATCTGCGGAAAACTCATAGAAGGGGCGCTGGATGCCCTTAAAAGATCGGGCGCGGATGAAAAAGATATCAGTGTCGTAAGGGTTCCAGGCGCCTTTGAAATACCGCTTACGGCAAAGAAGCTTGCAAAGAGCGGCAGCTTTGATGCGATTATATGCCTTGGAGCTGTGATAAGGGGTGCCACTCCTCATTTTGAGTATGTAAGTTCCGAGGTGTCCAAGGGTATCGCGTCTGTAACATTGGAAACAGAGATGCCGGTTGTTTTCGGCATCATTACATCCGACACGATAGAACAGGCTATAGAGAGGGCTGGCACAAAATCAGGTAACAAAGGATGGGATGCCGCCATATCAGCCATCGAAATGGCCAACCTTTTGAAATTGTTGTAATTACTATCCGAACCAGAGGAATTAATGGGTCACAGAAGGAAGGCCAGAGAGATTGCCCTGCAGGTTCTCTACCAGATTGATGTTTCGAAGATCGATGTTGATGAAGCAATAGCGCTTTTCCGGGATAACTTCGGAATGCCGCAGGAGTTGGTCGAATTCTCCACGCAGTTGATAAAATCTACATTGGATCATCTTGAAGAAATAGATGCTCTTATAAAAAATTGTTCCGAGCACTGGTCACTGGAACGCATGTCGACGGTGGATAAAAATGTCCTCAGAATGGCGGTTTGTGAATTTCTGTACTGCGACGACATCCCCCCGAAGGTGACACTGAACGAAGCGATTGACATAGCGAAAAATTATGGTTCGGACAACTCGGGTTCTTTTATAAATGGCATTCTTGATGCCATGTATGTGAAGCTCTGGGGAAAAGATGAAGATTAAGGTATTGTCAGAATCGTTGGATGCGTTGTCATATGACGGTTTGGCCTTGG
>JAFDBG010000047.1 GCA_019313385.1 Deltaproteobacteria bacterium
CGCGCTGTGATGTACGAAAACGTCTTTGCCGCCATCCATTTCGATGAACCCAAAGCCTTTTCCGTCGTTAAACCATTTAACGGTACCTTCTGCCATAATCTGTATCCTCCTTTCTCAAATTTTTCAAAGTCGGATTATCGTTGTGGCAAAAATAAAAAGGCCACCATATATCTTCAAGGACATGGCGGCCGGTTTTCGCACTTCAAAAATGTCTCTATCCAACTTGCAGTGCCAACATATACGGGGTTTTATCAAATGTCAAGGAATAAAATCACAACTCTCGTGAGAGACAAGACAAATGGCACGGAGCCAGACCCCATTTATGTTATAAAACCCTTACGGGTAAATTCCAAATAAGCGTAAGGCCTATGAGTTGTGATAAAGGCCTTACTACATGACATCTTTCTGGCTGAGTTCCACCGCTTGATCTATCTCCGCCTTGAGCGGCGCTGGAAGACCGGGTATATCCACGCTCAGGAATCCTCTCACTATCGTCGCGGTTGCCTCTTCTTCAGTCAGACCACGCGACATCAGATAGAGTATTTCATCCTGCGCGATCTTGCCGACCGCGGCCTCATGCGACAGTTCCACACCGTCAACCAGGCCTTTTAACTCGGGGATTGCCTGCATAATGCCACCATTAAGGATAAGGCCATGACATTCCAGGTGCCCTCTTACCCCCGACACCTCACCTATGATATCCCCGCGGGACATAATATTGCCCCCATTGGTAATGGCTCGCGAGATAATTTCCGCGCGTGTTTCCTTTGCCTGGAGATAAATACGCCCACCAACATCCAGTTCCGAACCGGGGCTCCCGACAAGCAAACTGTAGGAACGGGCCACCGCCCCCTTTCCCACAAGATATATTGTCGGGTACATCTGGATGGATTTAACCGGTTTCATGGAGATATAGTTGCTGAGAAAAAGGCCACCCTTTTCGACTATTGCTACGGACCGGGGCCGTACCACCACGTCCTCCGCCCAGTGATGAATCATGGTAAAACTCAGTTTTGCGTTTTTCTTTACATAAAATTCCGAGACTCCCGCGTGCAGGCCACGGGTCACATGGGAGGCACTCGCACAGCCGGATATTATGTGCAGCTCCGACCCCTCCTCGGCTATAATCAGGTTATGTACATTCTGATTAAATCCCTCTTTTTCAAGGTAGAGGCATGCCTGCGCTGGCAGTGTTACCTTCTTACCGGGAAGCACCCGTATGACATATCCATCCTGCAGATCGAGGCGAACACGCGCCGTATATTTATCGGTATCCACAGACGCCAGTTTCCAGTAGTAATCTCTTACCCAGTCGAGCTCTGCGAGCGCTTTTTTGATGGGAATTATCTCCAGGCCATCAATATTAGAACCGGAGTGGACAGCAGTGGCATCCTTCTGGAGGTATGTACCGGCGCGCCCCTCCTCGCTGACATCCAGACCGGTAAGGGTCATTCTTTCTATATCCTCTTCGGGTATAGTCTTCAGATTTTTCACATCCGCGTGCATTGCCGACTCGAGAGAATAGGTGTCCAGATCGATGTCCGGACCAATGGCCGCCTTCTTGTCTTTAGCCTCGTGGGCCATATCATCTAAGCTACGCATCGCACACACTCCCCGTACCCGACTTCCTTTATCTGTTTGAAGATTTCAATGGGATTACCCATGCATGCCAGCGCACCATTGTAAAGAACCTGGCCCTTATCCGCCGTCAGATAATCTAGAATAAATCCAGTATGGGTTATAATGAGTCCCATACGAGCCCTTTCTTTCGTAAGCTGTTTCTTCGACTTATCGCGTGTAGCGTGAACGTCCCGTTCCAGAAGACGATTTATCGTTTTCCCGATGAGAGAAATATTTTCCACATCAACGCCCGATTCCGGTTCGTCGAAAAGGAGAAAATCGGGCTTTTGGGCCATTAACTGGAGCAGTTCAGACCGTTTAATCTCGCCTCCGGAAAAGCCTACATTAATATCGCGGTCAAGAAAGTCCGAAAAATTAATCTCTTTCGCCAGGGAATCAACATCTACCCCGTTATTCGCGCAGATCTGGACCATCCTCCGCGTTTTTAAACCCTGTATGCTGGGCGGACGCTGGTAGGACATCCCTATGCCGAGACGCGCCCTTTCATCAATTGTCATATACGTAATGTCTTCACCCTTGAATGTGATCTTTCCGCCGGTAACTTTGTACTGCGGATAGCCCATGATCGTCATCAAGAGAGACGTCTTCCCCGATCCGTTCGGGCCGAACAGGATATGTGTCTCCCCGGACCGGATCTCCAGATTAACACGCTTGAGAACCTTTTTATTGCCGATCTTAACCTGCAGGTCTTCTATCAGTAACATTTTTTTCTCCTTGATTCCTGACATCCTGAACTTTCCAGTGCCCTATGCCGTCTCTTTCCCGAAAAGTCAATACAAATATTTTTGTTCCAGTGTCGTCATTAAAATAAACATAAAACAAAAAATGGCAAGCCCTTCAACAAAAAGACAATCTTCTTATGCCGCGCGCCTTAAGCAACCCTGTTTTTTGCCTTGACGGGAAAAGGGAATACGGTGTATGCACCTTCATCCTTCAGGCAATTCAGGAATGGTTACGGGAACGGTTTAATACAACGGAAGGCGTTAAATCACCATGAGACATTCATTGAAAGTGGGACTCAGCTTTGGTCTAACCTCCGCGATAATAACGACTATCGGATTGATGGTTGGTCTATACTCAGGCACACACTCACGGCTTGTAGTTCTCGGAGGCATAATCACGATAGCAATAGCGGACGCGTTTTCAGACGCGCTGGGTATTCACATTTCTGAAGAATCTGAGAATAAGCACACCACAAAGGAGATATGGGAATCTACCATCTCCACTTTTTTGTTCAAATTTGTCTTTGCAGTGACATTTGTTGTTCCTGTCCTGTTGTTCTCTCTCGAGACAGCAATTGTTGTGAGTGTCTTCTGGGGACTGTTGCTATTGGGAATTTTCAGCTTTTACATGGCTAAAGAGGAAAAGGTAAAACCCTGGAAAGTGATCTCAGAGCACATCTTTATCGCGCTGGTTGTCATAGCTGTAACATACTGTGTCGGCATCTGGGTCGAATCAACATTCAAGTAGTAAGAAAAGGGGCCCTGAGGTAGATTTATAAAATGTCAACAGTTAATTCCCCTATCCATTATATCAAGGAAATCGCCGACAGCTTTTATATGATTACGACGCCGATGCCTTTCCGCCTCGGACATGTCAATGCTTTTCTTGTCGTTCATGATAAAGAAGCCGCCCTTTTCGATACCGGACTTAATATGAGCGGCACCCTGCCGAAGATTGAAGCGTCTCTCGAGTCTGTGGGACTTTCGATCGAAAACATCGGGCACATATTCCTGACCCACTCTCACGCCGACCACTGTGGTGTGGCCGGTCTGATAAAGGAAAGATCCGGTGCCATTATCCATATGTCTGAAGAGGGAAAAAGACATATCGAGATGATGAAAGATGAGGAACTCAGAGTAAAGAGAATGAGGGGTTTTCTCTGCCTGCATGGTCTTCCCGAAAAGACACTCGATTTCATCGCAAAGATGTTCGACCGTTTTAAAGATGCGACCATTCCCTTTGAGGTGGACGAAATACTGAACCCGTGTAAGACTTATGAGACATGCGGAAGAACCTTCAAAGCTATTCCTACACCGGGACACGCAAACGGCCACAACTGTTTTTACTTCGGGAATGAAAATATTCTGCTTTCAGGCGACCATGTTTTACCCGATATCACCCCGAATCTCAGTCCAGATCTCTTCGATCCCGAATTCCAGCCCTTAAACGCTTTTCTCTCCTCTCTGGACAGGGTGAAGGATCTCCCGGTCGAGATGGTCTATCCCTCCCACGGCGCGCCTTTCCCGAATCTAAATGGGAGAGTAGCTGAGATGAAAGAACATCACAGGGAGAGAACTGGCCTTATACTTGATGCCATCAGGAAAGGACGAAAGACCACGTTTCAGATCTCTCTCGATATTTGGGGGGGGAACCTCTCGCAGTTCGACAAATTTCTCGCCATTAACGAGACGTATGTGCATATCCTGGAATTGCTGAAAGAGGGCAGTGTCAGAGAGGAGAATAATGGAAGGAATGTGTTATATGTCGTTGCCTGATGTGGAGTGAAACGACGAGAAGGTTGAGATTTCTCACATTTGTTCGAAATGATAAATCACATGCCGGCAGGCTGTCATTTTTTGCCCGGCTCATAAACACAAAATGGTTCTTCAGCCAGGTAGTCTCCTGTAATTTCATACGCGCGTGCGCGGCATCCCCCGCACACCTTTATGAATTCGCAGTGGCCGCATTTTCCTTTGTATTTTCCCAGATCCCTGAGCTCATTGAAGATTCCAGAGTTGTTCCAGATATCTTCAAATTTCTTTTCTTTCAGCTGCCCACAGTCAACCTCAAGAAATCCACAGGGCTGCACCTGTCCGGTATTTGAGATAAAACAGAATGCACTTCCTCCCAGGCATCCCCTTGTCATGGAATGCAGCGGGTTTTTCATTTCCTTCTGCTTTTTATTATTTTCTTTTCCCCTCTGATGAGAGATCCGGTAATACTGCGGGGCGCAGGTGGCCTTTAGTTGAATCGGGCAGGTAAGACTCTGCTCATAAAACCAGTCCAGTGTCTTCTCATAATCCCCCGGCGAGATTTCCTGGTCGGCCAGTTCCCTGCCTCGGCCGGTCGGAACCAGCAGGAAGATATGGTGGGCGGCCGCACCCAGTCTTATAGCCAGATTAAAAATGTCTTCGATACGGTCCTGGTTGAGCCTGGTTATTGTGGTGTTGATCTGAAACTCCATCCCCGCCCGCTTGAAGGCGTCAATCCCCGCCATCGCGCCGTCAAAGGCGCCCGGCACCCCGCGAAAGGCGTCATGGCTTTTTGCGTCATGGCCGTCTATACTTATGCTGACCCTTTTTATCCCGGCATCCAGAGTTTTGCGTGCAATTTCATCTGTAACAAGGGTGCCATTCGTCGCGAGGACCATGCGAAGACCTTTCTTTTCTCCATAAGAGGCAATTTCATAGATATCTTCGCGGAAATAGGGCTCGCCACCGGTAAGGATAATTACAGGGGAGCTGAAAGCGGCGATATCATCAAGAATTCGCAGACACTGCCCAGTATCAAACTCTCCTTCGTACGAGCCATATTTCGATGACGCGCGGCAGTGCACGCATGAAAGATTACATCTCCGGGTAACCTCCCACGCAACCATGCGAAGCGTATGGGGCAGGATTAAAGATTGTTTGGAAACCATTACTGACAACTCCATCAAACTCTGAACTCGAGACTTTTACTTCAACAGTTCGGCCGCTTCCTGTGCGAAATAGGTGATTATAATGTCCGCCCCGGCCCTCTTTATCGACACGAGGGATTCCATCATCGCCTTTTTGCCATCGAGCCACCCCAGCTTGTCCGCCGCTTTTATCATGGCAAACTCGCCGCTGACATTGTAGGCCGCTATGGGCAGATCAAACTCATCTCTCGCCATTCGTATAATATCAAGATAGGGAAGAGCCGGTTTTACTATGATGATGTCGGCCCCCTCTTCAATATCAAGTGCAATCTCCCTGATCGCCTCGCGGCTGTTGGGCGGGTCCATCTGATATGATCTTCTGTCTCCGAACTGCGGCGCACCCTCCGCGGCGTCCCGAAAAGGACCGTAAAAACATGACGCGTACTTTGCCGAGTATGCCATGATGGGAAAATCCCCAAAGCCGGCCTCGTCGAGCGTATCGCGGATCGCGAGAACCTGTCCATCCATCATGCCCGACGGCGCAACCATATCGGACCCCGCACGCACGTGTGACAGCGCCGTTCGCGCTAACAGTTCCAGAGTGGCGTCATTGTCCACCTCGCTGCCATTGAGTACCCCGCAGTGGCCATGGCTCGTGTATTCGCAAAAGCATACATCCGTAATTACAATGATATCCGCGACTTCATCCTTGATCTCTCTTACCGCCTGCTGGATAATCCCATTCTCGTCCCAGGCGCCGGAACCCTCTTCATCCTTTGTCTCGGGTATACCGAAAAGCATGATTGCTGGTATGCCCATACCTTTTATTTTTTTCACTTCCTCCACAAGATTATCAATCGACATCTGGAAATTTCCCGGCATGGAAGAAATAGGATTCTTTACTCCACTGCCGTGTGTCACGAACAGGGGACAGACAAGGTCATCAACCGACAGGTCGGTCTCCCGTATCATCCTTCGAAAGTTCTCGTTTTTTCTCAGTCTTCTTGGACGGTAATCAGGAAAGCTCATATATCACCTCTTATCTCTTCATCTGTAAGGTAGCAGGCCGGGTCTGGTCCCCATATATCACCCGTCACCGCCTCGGCTCTCGCGCGGAAATTGCCCCCGCATACGTCGAGCCAGCGGCAGTTCGCGCATCGTCCCGTTACGTAAGATTTTTTGTCCTTCAATCTTGCCATCAGTTCGTTGGATGTGTCCAGCCATATATCGCTGAAGGGGCGTTTTCTTACATTTCCGAAGGAGATATCCCTCCAGAACTGATCCGCGTACACCTCGCCATCCCAGCTCACGCAACCTATCCCCCGTCCGGAATTGTTTCCCTCATTCATCCTGAGAAGTGCCAGAACATCGGCGGCCCTTTTTGGGTCCTCCCTGAGCAGCCTCAGATAGATATACGGCCCGTCGGCATGGTTGTCCACTGTAAGTATCTCTTTTGGCATACCCCTGTCGAAGAAATCACGCGTCCTGTCCATGATAAGATCAACAACCTCCCTCGTCTGAACGTGCGACAGGTCATTATCGGCCAGCTTGGAACCACGCCCCGAATAGACCAGATGATAGAAGCACGCCCGGGGAATATTGTTCTTCTCAATGAAATCAAAGATGGCGGGGATCTCAGCGCTGTTTTCCCCGGTTATCGTAAAGCGGACACCTACCTTTATTCCCGCGTCCTGACAGTTCCTGATTCCCCGGACAGCGGCGTCAAATGCCCCTTTCACACCCCTGAATCTGTCGTGAATCTCTCCTGTTCCATCCAGACTTACACCCATATATGAAAGGCCGATACCGGCGAATATCCTGGCCTTCTCCTCGGTGATAAGAGTGCCGTTTGTTGAAATAACGGCCCTTATCCCTTTGTCCACGGCAAACTGTACAAGTTCCGGCAGATCTTCCCTTATCAGCGGTTCCCCTCCAGAGAAAAGGATCACGGGACACCCGAAGGAGGCGAGATCGGATATCAGGACCTTTCCCTCCTCTGTGGTCAGATCACCACTGTATTTTATGTTCTGAGAACTTGAATAACAGTGAACACACTTGAGGTTGCACCTTCTTGTGACGTTCCAGACCACAACCGGACGCTTATCGCTTGAGAACTGGAGAAGATGCGAGGGAAGTTTTCCCGATTCCGCCCCATAACGAAGCACATCGGAGGGCTCAACCCCTCCGCAGTACAGTTTTGAAATTCCTATCATTTACACACTCCAGTCTTTATTGCATCCACCAGACCGGGAATCGAATAAGGACCCTGCATGATATCGACTCCTAGACCAGCCTTTCTGCACGCATTTTCCGTTACCGGTCCTATGCACGCGATCTTTATATGATTCGGAATGATTGTCTCACTCCCGATAATATCTATGAAATTAGTCACTGTGGACGGACTTGTAAAGGTAATTACATCTATTTTTTCATTGTCCATCAATTCTTTAATGGCCTCCACATCTTCGTCGGAGTTTACCGTTCTGTAGGCGGTTACCACATCCACATTCGCGCCCCGTTCCGAGAGTCCATCGGGAATAATATTCCCGGCAATCTCCGCCCTTGGCAAAAGCACATTCGCCCCCGCAACATCCACACCCCTGAACGCCGCGACGACTCCATCGGAGATGTACTCTTCGGGGACCATATCCACCCGGATATTATACCCTTCAACTCTGTCCCGTGTGGCCGGGCCTATGGTACAGATTTTTATCCCCTTGAGGTCTCTGATATCATTTCTCAGTTTACAGAAACGTTCAAAAAAGAACCTCACGCCATTCGCGCTGGTAAATACAATCCACTGATATTTCTCAATATTCTCTATGGCCCAATCCAGGTCGCCATAGTTTTTCGGCGGCACAATCCTTATGGTCGGAAAGGAGACAACCCTTGCACCTTCATCACGCAGGAGCGCCGCGAACTCTTCCGACTGCTCCTCCGGTCTCGTGATAACAATGCCCTTCCCGAACAGTGGCTTCTTCTCAAACCAGCCAAGACGCTCCCTCAGACCGACCACATCGCCCACGACAAACACGGCGGGGGGTAAAAATTTCTTTTCCTCCGCCAGGACGGCTATATCTCCGAGCCTCCCCGTCAGTGTCTCCTGGTCCGGGGTTGTTCCCCACCTGATCAGCGCTACAGGAGTGTCCGGACTCCTGCCATTTTCCATGAGATTGGAGGCAATTTTGGGGAGGTTTCTTACACCCATAAGAAATACAAGGGTCTCAATGGTGGATATCTTTTTCCAGTCGACGCGGCTTTCAGCTTTGCCAGGATCCTCATGCCCGGTTACAAAGGCAAGGGTGGAGGTAAAGTCCCTGTGCGTGAGGGGTATTCCGGCATAGGCAGGAACGGATATCGCCGATGTCACACCCGGCACCACCTCAAAGGGTACTCCCGCCTTCTGAAGGAACTCGGCCTCTTCACCGCCTCTTCCGAATATGAATGGATCTCCCCCTTTGAGTCTGGCAACTGTATTCCCATTCAAGGCCTCTTCCACAAGTATCCGGTTCAGATTCTCCTGGAGTATATTGTGTTGCCCCCCGATCTTTCCAACGTAGACAAACCGCGCCCCCTTCCCGGCGTGCCGCATTATCTCTTTTCCCACGAGATAGTCATACACCACCACATCCGCCCTGCGCAGGCACTCTACCCCCTTCATCGTTATAAGATCCGGATCACCAGGACCCGCGCCTATTATATATACCTTTCCGGGTTTGTTCATATCAGTCTATTCACCTGTTTCCACACCATATGGGGCAGACATTATTTGTATATTTCGTCTAAGACAGCCCGTCCGCCGCTGGACAATATATTCTCCGCCAGGGTGTTTCCCATATCTTCACAGTCACCACTGTTTCCCCTGATCTCGTCCATAATCATAACTTTCCCATCGATACTCCCCACGAGGCCCTTAATAACCAGACTGTCTCCATGTTTCCTGGCAATGCCTGCTATCGGCACCTGACACCCTCCTCCGAGGCGCCTGAGAAACGCGCGCTCGGCAGAGATTTCCACCACGGTATCCGGGTGATTGAGGGGGGAGATAAGGTCTCCGGTTTCCCTGTCGCCTTCTCTCAGTTCTATCCCCAGCGCCCCCTGCCCCGCCGATGACATCATAACTTCAATCGGTATATACTGCGTGATCTCTTCACTGCGCCCCATCCTGTTCATCCCGGCCGCCGCTATAATTATTCCATCCAGATTTTCCGTTACAATCTTTTTTATTCTCGTGTCTATATTGCCGCGCACAGGAACAATCTCTATATCCGGCATCAGGCTTTTGATCTGCATTCCTCTTCGCAGAGAACCTGTGCCCAGCCTCGCCCCTTTGGAAAGCCCATCCATCTTCGCGCCTTCCCTGGATATAAGCACATCTCTTGGGTCTTCTCTCTCCGGTATGGCCCCTATCATAAGACCATCCGGGAGATCCACCGGAACATCCTTCATGCTGTGAACCGCGATATCTATATCTCCCCGCAGCAGGGCCTCTTCTATCTCTTTTACAAAGATCCCCTTACCCCCTATTTCCACCAGGGAGATATTCTGCATCCTGTCTCCGCGCGTCCTTATCGAAATAACCTCCACAGACATGTCTGGATACAGGTTCTTCAGACGATCCGAAACCCAGTTCGCCTGTACAAGGGCGAGGTCACTTCCGCGTGTGCCTATCCGTATCTTCTTGATCTTACGTCTCCTTTCGCGCGCCACAACAGTGGGGCTTTTTACACCAGACCCGATCCCGATCAGGGGATGAGCGAGCGTGCCCGAGAATGCTATACACGCTCCATTCACATGCTCGTTGGTTTCTACAGCAAAACCCCTGACAAAATCAATGAAAATGAGATTCCGGGCTATTGCCCTCTGCGAAGAAAGGACATTTTTACAAATTGTCAATTCAAATGGTAATTTGTAAAGATGAAGACCAGCTCTAATGAATTCGCAAAAAATCAAATATACCATGTAACCGTGATGAACTCGTAAAAAAGGTCCAAATTACTGTTTTACGTCATTCCGACAAGAGTCGGAATCCAGTAATCATATACAGCTCCAATCCATGAGATTGCTTTGCTTTGCTCATGCCTGAGAACACCTGTGCGTTACACGCAGACAAGTGCGGGCGCACACAGGAAGGGCAATGATAATATAGGTACTTTGCAAATGTCTTGCAGAATTAGACAGACATTTATTAAAAAGATGACTTGACTTATAACGTTATGCGTTATAGCATGACACCGAGATGATAGAAAGTTTCAAATGCAAAGAAACGAAGAAGATTTTTGATAGGCAGTTTTCGAGAAAACTACCGGTGAATATTCAGCAGATTGCATTTCGGAAACTCAGGATGTTGAACCGGAGTTCAACGATTCAAGATTTAAGAGTTCCCCCAGCAAATCGGTTTGAAGCTCTATCTGGAAAAAGAAAAGGACAGCACAGTATTCGTATTAATGATCAATGGCGGATTTGTTTTAAGTGGCAAAATGGAAATGCATGCAATGTTGAGATTGTTGATTATCATTGAGGTGATATAATGAAAAAAATACCGGCGGTACATCCCGGCGAAATTATGTTTGAGGAATTCCTCAAACCGATGAAGATCAGCCAGAATCAACTTGGTAGAGACCTTGGTGTCTCTCCTCGCAGAATCAACGAGATCATTCATGGAAAAAGAAGCGTTACGGCAGACACAGCTCTTCGCCTGGGTACCTACTTCGGCAATTCCCCTTCCTTCTGGCTTGGCCTGCAGATGGACTACGATCTCGATATTGCCGAGGATACCCTCTCCAAGAAAATCCATAAGGAAGTCCGTCAATTGGCTGTTGCCTGAGAGCCTGCCGGCAACGTCTTTAAATTTCTGCGCACCAAGCCCTTCTTTATCACTTCCTGATACCTGCCTGATTCAGAAGCTAACCCCGATTCCGATCAGGGCTGGAATGAAAAAAGTGATTGATGCGGGAATCCGACGATTTTTTCTGCTTGGCTATTAAAGAACTTTGTAATACAGTGCGCTTGGGATGTCCTCCTTTTTTTGCAGGGTGATTCCACGCTGAAAGGAGTGATTGCGGGACACAAAAGTGTCAAAGGTTTTGTATGATGTCGGCCGATACCCCTTGATTGGATTACAGTCCCCGCACTTTGCAATGTTTTTCGTTTCGATATTGAAAGCACATCGCAGTTTTTGTCCGGATACGTACATTGCAGATCTCCGCTGATTTTTGATAAGAGAGCAAGAATGATAGTAAAAGGTAATAAAAAATTTGAAATAGAAATATCGAGTATTCTCATCATACAATTGGGTGACATTGGCGATGTGGTCTGGGCTACACCGACCTTCAGGGCCATAAAGGAGACCTATCCACAGGCGAATGTCTCAATTCTTGTGCGGGAAGGATTTGGATCACTCCTGGAGGCGGATCCTCATGTCCATAAAATTTTTGAGGTAAAACGGTATAAGGGAAATCTTCTTGAAAAGGCGAAGAAACAGATCAAATTTATCAGAGCTTTGCAAGGAGAGCATTTTGATCTGGTTTTTGACCTGCGTTCGGATGACAGAGGGGCTTATATGGCTTTTTTGTCAGGCGCTTCTATCAGGGCCGCCCTGCTTTATCGTGGCCTCAAATGGCGCAATTTCCTCTTTACACACCTCGCTGATCCTCTACCTCCCAAAGAAAGAATTTATGGCGCTGCCGAACAGTCCCTCCTGGTTGTCAGAGGCTTTGGTATAGACACGGAAGATGGCATTCCAAAGCTCTGGATTTCTGAAAAGGCCAGGGAGAGCGTTAAACAACTCCTGCATCATGAAGGTGTGACGGCTGTGGGCCGCTGGATCACCCTGAATCCTTTCTCAAGATGGCAATACAAAGAATGGAGTTGTGAGAAATGGGTGCGGATTGTTGACTGGTTATGGGAAGAAAACAAAATCTCGACAGTTATTGTCGGGTCTCCGGAAGAGAGAGAAAAATCAATTGATATTGTCAATAAATGCAAAGGGCGAATTTTTAATCTCACCGGCAGAACTACATTGAGTGAGTTAACCGCTGTGCTCAGCCTTAGTTGTCTTCATCTCGGTGTAGACAGCGCGGCCCCACAGATTGCCGCGGCTGTCGGTACTCCTACAGTTACCATTTATGGGCCTTCCGTCTGGAGTGAATGGGCACCTCTTGGGGCGATACACAGCGTTATTACTCCGGATTGCGACTGCGCCCCATGTCACCAGAAGGGGTGCAATGATAGTGGCATAAGCAAATGTCTCGAAGAATTAACGGTTGATAAAGTGAAAGGGGCTATTCAAGAATTTCTGGACCGCAACAGCAAAATACCCGTCAGATCAGTCCCATTAGCGTAAATATCTTCTCAAATCTCATTTCCCAAGTATGTTCAAAGGCTGACCGGCGATGCCCCGCTTTTCTGATAGCCTCCGCCTCATCGGGATGGTCTAAGAGATATTGTATCTTTTTAACAAGTTCATCCAATGTTTTGTAGGTTAGAATCTCTTTTCCGATTTCGAAGACCCTTTCAAGCTCAGGGGAATGCTCCGTCAGATAAAGCCCGCCACTCATAGGTATCTCAAAATCCCTCCCCTTGAGGCAGAATGTATCCCGATGCCCCGCCACCCCCCCGAAGCCAAGGTTGATCTTGCTTTTCGAATACATGCGAACCATATCTTCCGTTGATAACGGACCGTTTGGCCAGCCGTATCCAAAGGCTTCTACAAGAATGCCACTGTCCCTCAGTGCCTGAATAATGGCTGGACGATTTCCATAACATTGCCCGACGAAAGATACGTCGATAGACTTTTCAACATCGTATGGCTTATGAATTTCAGGATTGGCCCCTTCGGGAAGATAAACAGGAAGGGCTCCTTCCACGCAGTACTTTTCCAGGGCGTCCGCTGTGCTTGTCCAGCATATGTCGAAATATCGGCAGATGTCTCGCATCCCTGTTGCCTGGCCATTTCTGATTTTGCCAATGAAGGATTCTTTGTCATTCAAGGCAAGATTGACTATCGGGATTCCAAATGAACTCAATTTACGCATCGCTTCCGGAGATATAAGATCACCCGACAGATAGGTGAAAATGACATCCGTTGAATCATCTCTTATCCATTGTTCGGTCTGATGCAATAGTTCTTCGTTCATTTTTGCTTTAATGGAGCTATGCCAGTCTTTTCTCTGATGGTTGAATTGTTCAAACCAGTCGTAATGTCGAACTTTCCCAATTTTTTTCAGAGAGGGCTTCAGTGACTCATTTTCCCAGTTATAGTGGTGGTAGATTGCGAGGATGTTTAATGCGCCCTTTGGCTTGGGTTCTGTGTTTGGAAATTTATTTTTTATGGCATTACAGATGAGTTTTTCATCTGGCACGGCGAGGCGGAGTGAATCGAATTGGGAGCCATAGCTACTGAGCTCTTTCCTGAGTCTGCGTGAGTTGTTCCATGCCCTGAATTGTCTTCTGAGTCTAGCGGGGTATGGGGTTGTATCTTTGTTATTCATCATTACAAATTTACCAAACGCAGGTTCTGTCGGCAAATTCATCCCCTTCGCTATGATAATTCCTCGATTTCCGATGGAATAGAAGAGGATCAATGGTCGAGCCAATGTCTATGTATATATTGTTTCGATTGACATTCCACATCTCATGAATCAATATCTCGGTAAGAGGCCCTGCGGCAAAGAGAAATATAGTATTATTGTAAGAGCATGCCTTAAGATCAAGGAGCCCCTTGACATATTCTCGGTATTTTTCCCAATAAATAATACAATTTCCAGGAATAGGAATAAAATCCTTAACAGGAATAAATTTTTCCAAGTTGCTTAACGATGTCTTTTTTTGATTTTTTTAATGTTTCAAAGAAATGTTCGTGAAAAAGATTGAAGTTTGAATTAACCCACAAATTGGAAAAAGTAAGATGTCCCAAGTCAGTTTTTACGACGTCTAAAAGATATTTGTGGTTCGTTTCATCACAGCAGGTACAGGATAATCCGTAAATATAGCCGGGATCGGTACAAAGGAGTGATTTTCGCAAATCTGCCCGGAATATAAGATTTTTATCTTTTTTATACAGCCATCCGTCTTTGTTCCCAATGGTATTATTTTTGAGTATATTAGCTTCCCCATCAGCAGCTCTGGCGAAGGCCAGCGAGGCTGATTCTACAATCAGCCTCATCATTTCGAAGAAATCATCTTTGAAGTCTTGTTTCATTATATGCGTACCCCTTACCATGTATGACCATCTATGGGATGGTTTTTCTTATCTGAGCTTCTTCATACTACAATTTTAGATAGAATCTGGACCATTTTTTTTGCGGCATCCCCATCTCCATACGGAGATTTGGTGCTGTCCGATGTGGACATTTTGGCCCATTCGATGAATTTTTGTATATTTTCCCCTGCTAATTTTCCTAAGCCGATTTCAATGGTTTCAGGCCGTTCTGTTTTTTTTCTTACCACTACCACTTTTTTATTGAAGCAGGTTGCCTCCTCCTGGATCCCGCCACTATCTGATATAATGAAGAGTGCCTCGTTTATGAGGGTAAGCATTTCGGGATACCCGATCGGCGAAATGACCTTGATATTGTTGGCGGTAAGCCTTGTTTTATGCCTCTTGACCTCCGGATTTGGATGTATGGGAAAAATCAACTCGAGATCAGGATTGTGTTCGGCGACCGCCTGCAATTCATCAAAGAGTCTCCCCATGACCCTGTGGTTCTCCCTGCGATGTAGTGTCACCAAGACTTTATTGGATGTATTTTCATGCAGACCGAGTGAGGTTTTAAAGTAGTTAACCGCGTCTACGATAGTATTCCCCACGAGGTGTACGTTCTTCGCCCCAGAATTGATGAGATTATCATAGGCCTGTTTGGTTGGCGCGAAATGGAGATAAGCAACCTGAGTTATCAGTGTGCGATTCAATTCTTCAGGGTAGGGATTTTCCAAGTCAAAGGTCCGCAAGCCGGCTTCTACATGAGCAATTTTTATCCCATTGTAAAAAGCCATTTGGGCCAATGCCCAGGCTGTCGTTGTGTCCCCTTGGGTAATAATAATGTCAAAACGCTGTTCATTGAACAGTTTTTCGGCCGCCTCACAGATTTTGACAAAACTCATGCCCAAGGTGTTATGCTTCTGCTCTCCGGAAAAGCATTCAGAGAAACTGAAGTCGGGTTTTGGAACTAAATCCTTTACATCTTCATAAAGGTCCAGCTGCTGTCCCGTGAACAGTGTTTTAAAGGGCAATCTTTGGACCTTGAGCTCATTGATGATAGGAAACAGTTTAATTATTTCAGGCCTTGTGCCATATGCGATAAGAATCATAACAAAATCGGTTTATATCCTCTCTCAATTTCGTGTTTTACTACTCGCCAGAATTCCATTGATTTGTCTGAACTGCAACTTATGGCAACTTTATCCACGCCGCGTTCCGGTTTTACAGAACCCCACAATGATTTGTCCATCGGCGGATGGGGCGGACATGCCGAGCGAATGCCGTGTCGTTGCAACATTGCGCAGAAATGGATATCTTCTCCAAACGTGTAAGAGACAGGATCTTCATCCCAGAAAAATTTTGCCCATTCCCTCCGGAAAAACCAGCTGTGGCCAACCAAATCGACAAATTCAAGATGTTCATTCATTCCTTCCCAGCCCATGCGCGGGTTCTCTGTCTGTAATTCCATTTTCGAGAGATATCGCAACCCTATTGTCCCGCACAAAGCCTGCTCGGTGTCAACGTAGTTGAGGCAGTTTTCAAGCCAGCGTTCTCCAGGGATGGTATCATCGTCAAATATACAGACGTATTCACTTTCCAGGCACGAAGCCAGCGTAAACCGAGGTATGATACCGAAATTATGGTCACAGATAATCTTTTTCACGTATTTGTCATTCTTGAAACTGACAAGTTGTTTACGCTCAAAGATGCCAAGGTGTTTTTGCGGAGCATTGTACCAGAGAATAATTTCTCGAGGAGGTATTGTTTGGTTCAGTAAGCACTCAACCTGTTCTTCGAGATATTGGGGCCTCATCCAGCTGGTTAATATTACGCTAATTTTCTCTTTCATCACACCCGTTACTCATTTTTTCGTCTTTCCGGAACGGCATACTAAATTTGTAATACCAGTATTCCCGGATTTCTTCGTAACATTAGTTTTGTAAAACAGAGACAAAGACTATTTTTTCAAAAAGGGATCTCTCCGTGCTAAATATTCGAAAATAAACGTTGATGCTCTTTCAGAACCTTCTTCATTAAAATGAACATCATCGTAGAAAGCACTCTTGTTCTTTGGCAGTGCCTTCGCCAAATCGATTGATTCAACTCCCCGTGATTGACTTACTTCCAATAATTTGTCGTTATATCTATTCATGCCATCCATCAATGCCTCAATGGAGTAACATCGGCCAGACTTCATACTTTCAATCCATCCTGACCAGGAGAGATCTTTCTCCTCTTGGGAGAGATGCGGTCCCCATATGAAGGGGTGTGTCATCAATATCAGTCTGATTGATCTGGCTTCGGCAATATCTATCATGGCATTCAGGTTAAGGTCATATTCCTCCAGGGCCGAACTTAAATCGGGAAGTGTGTCCACTATCACAGCATTTTTACGCTGTTGTCTAATATC
This sequence comes from Deltaproteobacteria bacterium, assembly GCA_019313385.1. Lineage (GTDB taxonomy): Bacteria > Desulfobacterota > Syntrophia > Syntrophales > UBA2210 > UBA2210. Next base: position 16,876 of record JAFDBG010000047.1, read on the forward strand.
TATAAGTGTTTTGGCAACATTATCATGACGTTCCCCTCTTTTTTTGAAGTAAAAAGACTTTACTGTTTGTATGAAATGCGCAATCGCCGTTTCACCCCAGTAACCCGCTTTGATTCTGAATTTTTTGCTATGGTAAGGGATTTCATGAAACGCGCCCCTTGACAGCCGTTTATACCAGTAATCATAACGATTCAGGAAATCTGGATCGTACCTGTTATCGTCCATGAGCCGTCTCAGTAAATCACTGCATCCTGCCAATACAATAACGGTATTGATTGTTGGATATTGAGGCAGGAGGTGTTTCATATGCATGATATGCTCCCGTGCAGACAACCCTCCCGTGCCAATGCTGCCAACCCAGACATTTAATATTTTAAGATGGTTTAACTTGTCTTGAAGAATATAGGCCCAAGTCTTTTTTTGATCGATGTAATAGCTTATTGTTGCACTTCCACCGATGGCCAAGATTCGATACTGCTGGTCATCTGAAAATTCTTCTCCCCGTATTCCAGCGGAATTGGTATAAAATCTCGAATCACATCTATCCTCTGATATTACGCCAGGCGCAATATTGTTTATTATTTGCTCATTGGGGGGCCATGAAAAAAAACTATCGTTTGTTACCGAGAAAACGATTCTGAGTCCATATTCGCTTGTTACAACTGCGATAAGAGGACAACAAAAGATGATGAGCCACGTGCTCTGCCTGCATATCATTACTGCGATGAAGAGAAGAAAAAGTATAATGAAAAAGCGGTAGAAATTTTCTCGAATTAATAGTTTTTTCATAATTGAAATCGACAACTATCTCTTCCACGCCCACAGCATGCCTACAGGTCGACGACGAGTGGCAAAGCCCTGCTTGTTGAGGTATGCCTCAAGGGAGTCAATGTTCTGCCCGGATTCGGTCCCGCCGTGAACCTCCATTGCCATTTGATCAATCCGGACCAGGCATTCCAACGGGCAACTATAAATGATGTCATACTCGGCACCTTCGCAGTCCATTTTCAACAGGTCGCACCTTTTTACGCTGTGTTCTTTAAATATGTCGGAAAGCGTAATGGAAGGCACCTGAATAACCTGATTGTGCCTGTAAGGTTTTTGAAAAATCGTGGCGCTCGTTGTAAAGCTGTCATCAGGATCAAACATTATCTCAACAGTGCCTGAATGCCCGGCAACGGCTTTTTGAAAACATTCAATACTGCAACCCCCATTCAACCCCCGATTTCGTGCCAGTTGCTTAGAATTAGAAGGGATTGGCTCATAAGCAAATACCCTTGAATCATTAAAACGGGAAGTCGCAAAAAGTGTGAAGAAACCCGCGTTGGCACCGATGTCTATAATGGTTGAATTATCAGGTACATTTAATTCAAGTCCATCCATATAGCATTCATCCATGAAGATTTCTTTAAAGGTTTGAATTAGCCTTTGGGGAACTTCAACGAGCACTCCCCTTCTCGTTCTAAACAAAACAGGGTCAGTATTATTAATACCAAACTTGATCGCTAAATATAGCCACCAGTTGGATAAATTTCTTATAAGATTAAAATATCTCATGTTCAAGCCTGTTTTAATGTCAAACTGTTTATGTTTGTAACATTCCCTCGTAAATGTTTTCCACCCTTTTTGCCACAGCGTCCCAGCTGTTATTAAGCGCCGTATCGCAGGCTTCCTTTGCCATCGTGGTTCTGGTTTTGCTGTCTAACATAAAGCCTATTTTCTCGCAAATCATATCGGCATTGTTCGTGTCATCGATTACGAATCCATTTATCCCTTCTTTGACCAAGTCCTTTGCCCCCACGTTACTGCTTATTATCACTGGCAGGGATGCTACCATGGCCTCCAGCACTGTCATGCCGAATGTATCGAATCTTGAAAGCATCGTAAAAATGTCGCTTGCCAGATAGATCTTTTCGAGGTTTTCTTTCTGAACACCGGCAAAAATAACATTATCTTTTATACCTGCTTTTTGTGCAAGAACGCCATATTTTTTATAATCCCCTTTGCCAACGACAAGCAGTCTGAGATTATGAAAAAGATAAGATGCCTTTGCCTTTCCAATAGCGGCCATAACATAATCAAGCCCTTTGATTTCGAAGTTCATTGAAACAAATAAGATTACAATATCAGAGGAACCAATGCCAAAACGTTCTCTTATTTCTTTTCGGCAGTTTTCGCGGCCTGGCCTCTGAAACTTTTCTATGTCAACACCGGGATGAATGACCTGGATTTTTTCTGGTTCTATCCTATATTCTTGAAGTAATTTTTCCTTAGTCAAGCTGGAAACCGGAAGAAATGTTTTGCATCTTGTGTTGCAGACAAGACGCTTCTCAATCCAACATGTAGCTTGATCAAAAAGACTCATGAATTTTTTGCGAACTTCATGCACCCATATCCGATGAGGAATTCCATGCATGGTAAATATATCCGCATCGAAGATGCGATCATGGGTGTGAACCAGATCGAAGTTCATTTTTGAGATTTTTTGATTGGCAAACCAGGCAAAGCTGATCGTTGTAAGAAATTTCGGAAATCTTATTATAGGGACCTTATGAAACGTGATCCGGTCCGAATCTGACTGCCACTTGTTTGCGAATACGTGAAAATCATATTTTTCATTAAGAGACAGACGTTCGGTCAGCTCATAGGCAAATCTTTCTGCCCCTCCGAGAAGTCCATATTTAGGGATTACTATGGCTATTTTTCTGGCACTTAAAAGCATATCACTACATTCTGCTATCTATTTAGAAATTAAGGTTTTTCCGCACACCTGCGTGGTAGATATAGCGGTAATCAGTTTTCTCTTTGGGTAAGATGTTTAAGCAAGAAACTTTTATTTGTGGATTCTAATAATGTCGTCCTTAATATCAAATTTCCAATCAGGATATTTTTTGAGAATACGTTTCTTTAGTTCTTCTAATGTAGGGTAATCATTGTGACCATTAAACTCGCGCGCATCGTCGATAAGAATCACATGTTCTTCAATAAAATGATCTAATACGCAATTCAATTCTTGCATAATGGGCGTATTGAAATCACCTTTTGCAGTAATTCCACCCGAATAATGACCGTCAAGCCAAAACAGGCATGGTTCGTTAATATCAGCAAGAATAACTGGGAGAACCTTGCTGCTATCTCCATGAAAGATCGAGATGTTATGATACCGGGAGAACTTCTTTTTTGCTTGTTCATAAAGAGTTGTATCCAGTTCAATTGAATAAACTTTATTGAATGTATCTCTGACGGCATTAACCATATCACCCAGATATGTGCCCGTTTCTATAAATGTTTCGACAGAGAATATTTTTGCATACTCTTTAATTGTTCTTTGTTTGATAATGTCGGGGACGGGAATAGGATTGCCCTTTTTATTCCAGTTTCTGAAAGCTATCCTGTATCGAATATAATCCGTAACCTTTTTTATAATACTAAACACCATGCCCTAATCCTTTGATATTAATGAACCTCTCTGCAATCCGACTACCGCAGAAACATACAGATTTAATAGTGGTGAATTTTTGTTTACTGAATAAATTACCTTTCTATTTTAATGCCCATGCCCTCTAATTTCCTGATCATAATCGGCATAGCTTTTTGCGACAAATGGATTTCATCCAGATAATGTTCATCACCAATTTCATCCGCAATATATACAAACCTAACACCATTGCTATCACACAAACATCTGAGCTTTTCATTAAATAACTGTGTTGCTTTCTTTCGTCATATGTTCCAACAGAAGAATATTCTTCGCTTTTTATATCTTTTTTTTGGGGAAGAATTACATTCCATACCCATACATTAAATCCCAACCACTTTATTTTCGTTATTACCGAGAAGTATTTGTTGACCATCAGTTCAACAACTTTCTCTATGGGCGTATTCTTCGATCTTGCTTGTTTGACGATATGGGTTCTACAATCTATTTCGCCAAAGCACAGCATAACAACATCATTTTGGGGATTAAGTGTCTTTACAATTTTAAAAAGCAATCTCCTGCCTTTGTGCCATCTCCTATGTAAGCTATAGGCTAAAACAGGTCCTATCCTATATGCCTTAATGTTTTTAAAATAACAGTTTCCATTTTGAGGCCATTCAGGAATTATGCAATCAAACCCGCTGAAAAATGATGCGTGGCTGTCATCTATGCAATTAATAATCATTTTTACCACCAATAACAGCCAGCTGCCACTCGTACAGCAAACATTAAAACAAGCATTCCTATGACCAAACCGGTCCAATTTTCAACATTTAAGAGCCTGAGTTGTTTTGGCTGCTGCAAGGAGTTTTTTATATTCATGACCCAAATAGATAACTATTTCCGGGGAGATGTTCTATCTCTATATCTTGCCAGGTTATATCTCCGTTAAGTTTGTTCCTGACCATTTTAAAATATTCATTGTTATCAATTTCATGAAAATAATTCTGATAAGCAATCAAGTAAGAATCAAAACCCCTTATAAATTCAAGAATGCTATCCCTCACTCCAATCGGAGCCTCGCTCATTGACCAGGTCGCAATAAAAAGGCAGTTTTGGTTACCTGTACTGCTTTCTATTGCTGCTTTCAAATCATTAATATTTGAAATACAAATCACGCCGCTGCAAGCTGATCCGAACGATTCACCAGTATGAACCGGCAATCCGGTTGATTTAAGGTAAAATCGCTGTAGGGCTGCAAATTGTGGGAGGTCAAGAATAATATATTTTCCTTTGAAGCCCAAATTATGGAACAGCCTACACATGCTTCCATAGCCGCCTCCAAATTCAAAAATAAGATTGAAGGTGTTAATTTTTATCCTAGTTTTTTCTTCAAACTTGCATAAATGATATGCTTGATGAATTAAGTTTCCACTGCTCTTCGGATATAAGAAAAAAGGGATTGGATGACCGGCAGATGTTTCCTTTATTGCAGTTTTCCACCGTTCTTGCCACTCCTGTAGTTTCCTAAGATGATCGAATTCGATTTCGACAAAAGGATCATTACTGGCATACATTGTTTCAGTAATAACATTCCAGCGAAGAAAATTTCGAGGGTCGCCCGAAAGAATTTCATGGTAGAGGCGACTCGAGTTTTCCTTCCATATTTTTTCGGCTGGCGAACATTTTTCTGTTTTCCCAAGAGATAATTTACTAAATTCAGCTTTCAGATTTTCTATGAGTTTTGTTTCTTCCAGAGTAGGCGATAAAAATGAATTAGAAAACATTCTCTTTGTCAATCCTACCCTTAAAGCTCTAATTAGTTTTTGGATCATTTATTTACTGAACTTTAATATACTAAGGTTAAAGGAGCTTTTGACGGTATCATTTCCATCTTTCGATCTGCGATAACACCAAACCCACCAAATAGTAAAGACAAAAAACAGGGCTGTTAAAGATACATAGAGTAAGAAACCTGCCTTGCTATGGGTATTAATGATTTTTCGATATAATATACTTCATATGGCGTAAGATATCCACTATTGGGGTACGCATATTGCGAGTTCTTTTTTCAGACAGAAAAATCACTGTTTTAATCAAGTTACAACCGTAATACGTTGGTGCGCCTATAGCACAATTCAGCTGGTTTTATCAAACAATGGATGAGAAAGAACATATCTTTTTCAATAGCCATTATTATAAAAAATGAAAAAGGTGATAAGATTTCATGAAACTTCCTGTTTGATCCGCCATAATATGGTCATCATGGCAACTGATGTATAAAAAATAACCTCCGGCACATGACTGAAAAACGGTTCAAAAACCCCTATGGCAATAACCGCAACAAATATACCTGTAACACACCTGCCCCAGTTTTTTATAAAATCATCTTTCCCATGCCTGATACAGTTCCTGCACATCCTGAAAAACGTAAATAATATATAGACAAATAATGCAAATCCGATGATGCCAGTTCGCACTGCGATACTGAACGGCATTGAATGGGGGTCGTTGTGAGGGATTTTTGCTCTGTATTTATCGGGAACTCTTTTTTTATATTCTTCAAGGTTGATATACTTCCCATTTCCATAAGTTTCCATTCCAAATCCTATACCGATTATTGGATAATCCTTTATAATTTCAAACGTCATATAATTTATATTAAGTCGTAAGCCGGTAATCGGGTTGGCATGGATAAAACGGTTTTTGAGAGGGGTTATAGCGACAACAATCAGCATTATTCCCAGGCAGGCAACCAGGAGCTTTTTGTTTCTGAAGCATAATATAATAACTGCCAGGGACAAGGCCAATGCGGCGCTGCGTGCCTGTATCAAAATGCTTAGAGTGCATAGTGGGAACAGGGATATGAAGGAGATTATCTTGATCCGTAAATTATTGCTTGTAACTATATGATGTAAAGAAAAGATTGCGGCAGTCACAGTAATATAACCAACCCAGTTAACCGGTATTTCGGTAAGTCCTGTCACAAGTTTTGTAGATAAACTGTTGCCCATCATGAAATAAAAATAATATATCTCTCCTATTGAAAATATAATGGCGGAGATTATTATAACCCATGAAAGGCCAACAAGCCGCTTTCTGGAATTAAAGAAATTAATCAGGATATAGTAGATGACAAGATATTTCAGCAAATGCGCACGAAAATCATGTATACTGTTTCCCTTGTCAAGGGCAAAGAAAAGACCAATGAAGGCCCAGGCAGTAAAGAGTACAAAGGGAAGTGTAAGTGGTGATTTGAAGGAAAAATCAATCTTCCTGAAATAAATCAAAAGAAGAACGATAAAAAACGACGAGTAAAAACATATTTCCTTGATGGCTGTTGAGTGGGGAAACGGGTTGAAAAATATAAATATTCCCATTAGCACGGGGACGCTGAGATTAAGAAAATCAAGTATACCTTCTCTTGTCTTAAGCTTTTCTATCTGCAGTGCCGAATCATTGAGAACTTTAGAGCACAACCTTATTATCCTTTTCCAATAACTTTTTCTCACAACAAACGGAGAAATCATTATTTTAATCAAGTTATAACTGTGATATGTTGGTGCGCCTATAACACGGTTCAGGTGGTTTTATCAAACAATGAATAAAAAGATACTCCTTTCAGTGGCAATTATCACAAAGGATGAAGCGGAGAACATGCCCGCCTGTCTTGAGAGTGTCCGGTTCGCGGATCAGGTCGTCGTGGTGGATTCCGGCAGCACGGATGAAACGGTGAAGATTGCCTCCAATTTCGGATTCGATGTGTTTATCGAGAAGTGGCGGGGTTTTGGTCCACAGAAGCAGTTTGCCATCGATAATTGTAAACACCAATGGGTGCTTGTCCTTGATGCCGACGAGCGCATTCCTTCTGAAACCGCCATGGCCATTGGAGATATCGTGTCGAAGGGATCAGAGGATGTGGCCGGTTACAGCTTCCCCCGAAAGAACTGGTTCCAAGGCCGCTGGATTAAACACCTCTGGGGAGGAGATCGGATAATCCGGCTTTTTCAGAAAGACCTCGGTCGAATGACCTCGGCAGCCGTTCATGAGTCGGTGGAAGTAAATGGCCGTGTGGAAGCGCTGGATGTTCCCATAGAACATTTTACAGAGAGCGATCTGAGCAGGATCCTGATTAAGATTAACCATTATTCAACACTGGGCGCCCAAGAGGCCTTTTCTGAAGGCAGAAAGGGAACTGTCTGGTCAGCCATATTCAGAGCAGAGTGGGCGTTTTTTCAGAATTACTTCTTGAAACTTGGCGTCCTTGACGGACCCCAGGGACTTACCCTTTCGATTACCGATACCGTCAACAAGTTTTTCAAATACTCCAAGTTGAGCGAACTGCACAAACAGACGAAGTCATCTGGCCAGGGCCGTTAGGGAAGCGTTGCCGCATGGATATCACCATCGTCATAGTCAACTGGAATACAAGGAATCTTCTGCGTGACTGCCTGGAATCCATTTATAAGACAGTCCGGAATATAACATTTGAGATCATTGTGGTGGACAATGCCTCGAGTGACGACAGTGTTGCCATGCTGGGGGAGAGCTTTCCCGATGTCAGGATAATAGTAAATAGCGAGAACCGGGGTTTTGCGGTGGCCAACAATCAGGCGTTTGCTGTCATGGAGGGACGCTATGCCCTCTTACTCAATACCGATACTGTCCTGACCGAAAATGCCGTCCATGAACTGTTTGCGTTCATGGAAAATCACGATGGAGCGGCTATGGCAGGCGGGCAGCTTTTGAATCGTGATGGAAGCAGACAAAATTCAATAGCAAACTTTCCCACCGTTTTGACCCTTCTTGCCAATACATCGATCCTTGAGTATCTGTTTCCACAAAGATTTCCGAGCAAGCGATACAGGCACAAAGGGCCTCTTGAAGTTGAGTCGGTTATCGGCGCCTGCATGCTTGTGCGCAAAAAGACTATTGACGAAGTGGGGATGCTTGATGAACGGTATTTTTTCTTTTTTGAGGAAACGGATTGGGCCTGCCAGATGCATGCGGCTGGCTGGAAGATCTGCCATGTCCCTTCAGCCTTGATTTATCATCTACAGGGGCAGAGTATCGGCGGGGACGTCCGCTCAAGGATTGAGTTTTATCGTTCAAGGTACAGATTTTTTAATAAGTGGAAAGGACATTCCTATAATGCAGCCGTTTCTCTTGTTGTCTTTGTTCGGCTGATCGTAAACTGGCTCCTGACATCTGCGGGAGGCATCCTGACTGCCGGCATGAACAGGGCGATCAGGGACAAATGGGTTGTGTATTCCCGGCTTATCCTATGGCACCTGAAAGGTTGTCCATAGCAGATTCCGATCCAAACCTGTTACCCACTCCGGAATTTAATCGTACAGATTACCCTAACCCGGACAAGCCGGAGACTGATAGTTGATAGGCTTTTGTTCCAGTTTCGTACCTCAAGCCAACCCGCAAGTGTCAGATCAGGGGCTACGAAACCAACACCATCTGTCGGAGCTACATGGCAGTAGTACTGCTTCATTACGATCTTTTTGCAATTAGCAGGGTCCTTCCAACTGTTCCGAGAATGCGTTTGTCCTGCATCCTCTGTACCTGGTTTCCACTCAGACGTTCAGAGGACAGGGGGCATTCAATCCGATGGATTGTTTCCCATCCGGTTTTTGATAGAAGCCTGTGGTAGTCAAATATTGTGATTGATTTATCTGGTTTCTCTTTTGAGGCGGGTGTGGATTCAAAATCCCGCCAGTCGGCATTCAGGAAGGCCATCCTGGTTGTTTCTTTTGATTGTTTATGGGCCAGTGTGAAGAAGCCTTCAAAAAACCTCTCATACTCTTCCCTCGTACAGGATGAGATTGAAGGGGCTTTCTCATTTGCCTTTTCTCTGTATGCCTTCTCTTTTTTTATGTAGTAAGGTGGGTCAAAAAAGATCAGATCCGGTTTTTTTGTGACGGGCCATGTCCATTTTTGGGGGTCCCAATAGTGATATTGGATCTCCGGTCGATTATCTCTCGTTGTAAGATCAAACGCCTGGCATTTTCGTTCAAAGAGAAGGCATACATCAGAGACAACGCCGCCGCCGGCCATTGGGTCGAGGACAAGGTCGCCGGGTTTTGTGAAGAAGAACAGTGTGTGTGCTATCAGTTGGGCAGGTATCCTGCCGGGCCAGTCGTCCCCGAATCGTTCATCACATTCGTTAAAACTCCATTGGTCCCATGTGCGAAGCCCCCAGCCAAGCTCTTTGAATTTTTCCTGATCCGTTTTTCCTTCTAATCGTAATGCCCAGGCAAGTGGAAGGTCCATGTTGTAATGCCTGGCTATGTACTCCATGTCATGACCCTGAGCGAGCAAAGTGTGCATATCACTAATTTTAGTATTTTGCACATTTTTTGAAATTACACTTCGATCTAATCCCACCACTTCCGCAATCTTTTCCTGGGACCATCCAAGGCGGCTCAAACGGATAATAGTGGTGTTTCTGCTCGCTTTCTGCCGGGCACGGATATCGGAGATCCATGTGTTGACGGTTTGCTGGATAACCCCGAGTTTTTCTGCCAAGGCGGATTCGGTCCACTTACATTCCGGGTCTGTTGACGCAATATCACGGGCAACGCGTTTTTTGTCGTTTGAGCTTAGTCGATCGCCATGGCTGGTATTATATTTGGCTGATTCAAGGAGAAGCGCTGTTTTGTTTTTCTCGTAATCAATGGGCCTGTCCTTCCATTCAACTGCCGCAATCTCTTTGATTCCCTTTTCCTTAAACGCAAACCACCGGTGGATGCCGTCTAAAATTATGGTCACTTCTATTATTTCATTGCCATCTGCATCTGTATAGTTAAGGACCCTTTGGATCCTGATTGGCGGAAATTGAGCGCCGATCTCAAGGGCTTCAACATAGGCGCTGATGGTCTTGTCGCTTTTGCTTCCTCTCGGATAGATGAACTTGTCCCAGGTTAAATCGGAAACAGGGAAAAGCAATTTTGAATTTTGAGTGTTTAATTCTGAAGTCACAAATTTAGGCCTCTGCCCCCTTGTGCCTTTTTGTATTTATCTTTCTTATAATCGGCGTCAGTCAGGTATATAATGTGCTTTCAATTGAAAGCCCCGGGAATTTTGAGATCATATACAGTGGATAATTGAATATTCTTTTTTGCTTATCACAGCCAAATTTATTTCCTGTAAATTTTACAGAGCAAACCGGACTGTATTTATTTATAAATGCCTGCAGGCTTTTAGCTTTGGTATTAAATCCGGCTTTGACCTCCACCGGAATGATGTTGCCGTTAATTTCAAGCACAAATTCGATTTCAGAAGTCCTGCCGGACCATGTGACAATTTTATTCAATCCATACGAGTACAATTCCTGGAGCACAAAGTTTTCAGCAAAGTAGCCCTTATAAGAGCCATAATCATAGCGCATGATGGTTTCCGGATTCAGGTTTATAATTGCGCCGAGTAAACCGACGTCAAACATGAAAAGTTTAAAGCTGTTTTCCTTTGCCCCAGCCATAACAGGTGTCGATGGGTGTAAATTGGTATTCACTCTCAAGGCAAGTCCTGCCTTGATTAGCCAATCTATTGGATCTGCCAGATCTTCGTAGCTTCTGTAGCCTTTGGAGACAATATCTTTAAATTTAAATTTCTTTGATTTCTTGTCCTGTGTATTTGAAAGCTGAAGAGGTATTGCCCTGAAAATACGTTCAATATGACGTGAGTTGGTGCTTCCCGCATACTTTGAAAAATCACTTTCATAATGAAGAAGAAGTTGCTTCTGGAGCTGCCGAACAGCCCTGAATGCTTCAAGCGGGTCATCTTTTTTCTCCATATATTGACAGATAACTTCCGGCATTCCTCCAGTAACAAAATATTTTTTCAGCAAATCAAAAAGTCGTCTGTGATAGATGTCATCGGTTTTTTCTCCCTTAAAATTATTCAAAGACGACAACGCCATTTCTTCACCTGTTCCTGAAAGGAATTCCTCAAAATTCATTGGATACATATGAAGAATTTCAACCTTTCCGACCGGAAACGGTTCATCACCATGCGCAACGCCCAGATTAGAACCGGCAGCCGCAACCGCCAGGTCGCTCATATGCTGGCTAAAATACTTTAGCGCGGTTATCGCTCTTGGGATTGCCTGTATTTCATCGAGGATTAAGATATCCTTTTTAATATTAATTGATTTGCCCGATACAAAACTAAGTTTATCTATCAACTGTTTGGGATCTAATGGGGAGTCATTGAAAATTGAGGACAGGTCGGTTTTTAATTCTTCAAGATCAAAATAATGTGAATTATCAAACTGGTTTTTGGCAAAATCCTGGAGTACATACGTCTTCCCCACCTGTCTTGCTCCCTGAAGGAGGAGAGGTTTTCTGGTTTTTTTATTCTTCCACTCGATTAATTTTGTTTCAATTTGTCTTTTCATAATCAACTCTTATTCCCATTTTCCCGTCTTATATATCATTTAACCAAGAAACAGACAAGGAATATCTTGATATCTATAAAGAAAATGCCAATGAAAATATATACAAATATAAAGGCGAGTTAAATAAACAAACGAAGGCAGAAGACTATAACCGTGAATAATTGAGGAAAAACCTCAATCAAGCTTTTTTGCCTCGTCTATCAGCATTACAGGAATGCCATCCTTTATCTCATACATCAGCTTGCAGTTATCGCAGATAAGCCCGTCTTCCGTTTCATTGAGGTAAACTTCTCCCTTGCATTTAGGGCAGGCCAAAATATCCAGCAGTTCTTTGGTTATGGTCATGTTTACTCCTTTTACATTCAAAATTCGTCATACGATATCCGATTTACGATTCACGATTTATGATTTCCTTCACCGCTTCAAATACCTCATCCACACCAATTTCTTTCATGCATCCTTTCGTGTCACATTTTTTCAAAAAACAGGGGCTACAGGGCATTTCCTTTCGCACAACTATGTGACCTTTGCCATATGGCCCCGTTCTTGATGGATCGGTAGGCCCGAAAAGGGCCACAGTCGGGGTGTTCACAGCCGCCGCGATATGCAT
>JAFDBG010000048.1 GCA_019313385.1 Deltaproteobacteria bacterium
CCCAAAAACCGTGTCAAGAACTTTTTTCAAAGAACTGAAAATAAATTGTGCTGAATGGTTACCTTTTTCGTAAGCCCAGCGGATTTAGGTAAAGGCAAGTGGATTTTAGAAACTGAAAAAAAGCTCTCAAAAAAAGGCTTCGGTATCTCAAGGAAATTTCCAGAGAACAGTATTCTCTTTACTTGTATTGGTTCGACAATTGGTAAGTCCGGAATGGCCCCAAAAGAACTGACATCAAATCAACAAATTAATTCTGTTTTGCCGAATAGTCGTTTTTCAAGTGATTACTTGTTCTATACTTTGAACTTGCTTTCGCCAAGAATAAAATCTCTTGCAGGCGAACAAGCTGTTCCCATAATAAATAAGTCTGAATTTGGCGAAACACCAGTCCCCCTCCCATCCACCAAAGCCGAACAAACCGCCATTGCCACCGCCCTCTCTGATGCCGATGCCCTGATACAATCCCTGGAAAGGCTCATTGCCAAAAAACGCAACATCAAGCAGGGTGCCATGCAGGAACTGCTTAAACTCAAAGAGGGCTGGGTTGTGAAGAAACTGGGGGAGGTAGGAGAGATAATAACTGGCAGCACCCCACCCACTGAAGTGAAAGGATATTGGAATGGTGACATTCCTTGGATAACACCAACAGATATTTCATTAAAAAAAGATATTTTTCATTCAGAGAGAGAAATCACTTCATTAGGGCTTAAAGTAGTAAGGAAATTGCCAGCCAATACGCTTCTTGTAACGTGTATTGCAAGTATTGGTAAGAATGCAATTTTCAGAAAGGCTGGATCTTGTAATCAACAAATAAATGCCATCGTTCCGAACAGTAATAATAATATCGAATTTCTGTATTATCTAATTGAAAACAGCAAACAATATCTTTTAAGCAAAGCAGGAATCACAGCAACAAATATAATTTCAAAAAAAGATTTTACAGAAATTACTTTCTCTGTTCCATTGCTTGAAGAACAAACCCACATCGCCGCCATCCTCTCCGACATGGATGCCGAGATAGCGGCGCTGGAAACCAAACTCGTCAAATACAGACAGATCAAACAGGGGATGATGCAGAACCTCCTGACCGGGAGGATACGCCTGGTATGAAAGAAAAACAAAACATAGAATGGAAAGTATCCTGGCGGGATGAATACATCAAATGGATCTGCGGCTTTGCCAATGCTGCCGGAGGCACGCTTGTCATCGGCAAGAACGACAAAGGCATTATCACCGGCGTTGATAATGCAGGGAGGCTTCTCGAAGACATCCCCAACAAGGTCAGGGATATCCTCGGCATTATCGTTGACGTGAATTTAAAATCCGAAGGCCCAAAGGAATACCTCGAAATAGTCGTCGACCCTTATCCCTATCCGGTGAGCTATAAAGGGGAGTACCATTATCGCAGTGGAAGCACCAAGCAGGAGCTGAAGGGCTCGGCGTTGAATGCCTTTCTTCTTAAAAAATATGGTCTGCATTGGGACGGTGTGCCGATGCCGAGTTTGTTGCCCGAGTCTCTTGAGGAAAAAGCTTTTGAGCTTTTTGCGGGGAAAGCCGTCAAAAGCAAGCGCCTGGAAGATTCGGTATTGCGGGAAAACAGGGATGTGCTGTTAGGAAAACTGCATCTTGTTGAAGGGCCCTATCTGAAAAGGGCCGCGGCGCTCCTGTTCCATGAAGACCCGGAGCAGTATGTGACAGGAGCCTATGTAAAAATCGGGTTTTTCAAAACAGATTCCGATCTGATCTATCAGGATGAGATTCACGGCAACCTGTTTCAGCAGGTGGATAACACCATCGATTTGCTGCTGACAAAATACATGAAAGCCTATATCAGTTATGAGGGGATTCAGCGGGTGGAACGATATCTTTTCCCCGTACCGGCATTGCGGGAAGCCCTGCTTAATGCGATTATCCACAAAGATTACAGCAGCGGTATCCCCATTCAAATCAGTGTCTATGAAGACAAAATCTACTTCTGGAACAATGGACGTCTTCCCGAGAACTGGACAGTTGAGCGATTGCTGGAGAAACATTCATCTCAACCTTTTAATCCATTGATTGCCAACGCTTTTTTCAGAACCGGTCTCATTGAAGCCTGGGGACGCGGGATAGAAAAAATACTTAATGAATGTAAACAGCATGGCGTTTATCCCCCCGTTTTTGATTATGAACCATCCGGTCTTATGCTGTTGTTTAAGGGAATCATTCCCGATTCGCAGGACAAAGATACCCCGGAAACTACCCGGAAAACGCCGGGGAAAACGCCGGGGAAAACGCCGGGGAAAACGCCTGATGCCATACTTTTGCTTTTAGATGAAAATCCATCTTTATCGATCCCTGAAATTGCAGAAAGAATCAATAAATCAGAAAGCGCTGTGGAACGGGCCATCAGGAAACTGCGTGAAGAAGTCCGTTTAAAACGCATAGGTCCGGCTAAAGGCGGTTACTGGAAAATACTGAAGGAGTAGCCCATGGGGAATGTTGGCGATTATGAGCGAATAACGCAAAACCGCGTGGTGAATCTGTTCCAAAAAGAACTGGGTTACACCTATCTGGGAAACTGGGAAGACCGCCCGAACAACAGCAACATCGAGGAGGCGCTTCTAACCGGATATCTGCGCGGGAAGGGGTACAACCCCATCCTCATCAATAAAGCCCTGCACGCGCTTCGCACCGCCGCCAACAAATACAACGAAGGCCTCTACACCAACAATAAAAATGTCTATAAACTGCTCCGCTATGGCGTACAGATAAAAGCGGAAGCTGGCGAAAACTTCGAGCCTGTCCAATTGATCAATTGGGAGCATCCCCTCGAAAACGATTTTGCCATTGCCGAAGAGGTAACCGTGCTGGGGAACCATGAGAAACGGCCCGATATCGTCCTCTACGTCAATGGTATTGCCCTGGGTGTACTCGAACTCAAACGAAGCATCGTTTCGATCGGTGAAGGTATTCGGCAAAGCAGAGTCAACCAGCAAAAAGAGTTTATTGAATCCTTCTTCTCAACGGTTCAATTCGTCTTCGCGGGGAACGATACCGAGGGGCTGCGATACGGGACTATCGGTACAGAAGAAAAGTTTTTTCTCAAATGGAAGGAAGACGAGGAAGACGACAGCCTGTTGCAGTTGGACAAATACCTGCTGAAGATCTGCGACAAGCAGCGGTTTATTGAACTCATCTACGACTTTGTACTCTTTGACGGCGGCAAAAAAAAGCTGCCGCGGGCGCACCAGTATTTCGGCATCAAAGCCGCCCAGGAGCATATCCGCAGACGGGAGGGCGGCATTATCTGGCATACGCAGGGGAGCGGAAAGAGCATTATCATGGTGCTTCTTGCCAAGTGGATACTGGAGAACAATCCTAATGCCCGCGTCGCCATCATTACCGACCGGGATGAGCTGGACAAACAGATAGAAAGAGTTTTCAACGATTCCGGTGAGCCGATCATAAGAACCAGGAGCGGCAGCGATTTGATGGCGCAACTGGCCAGGGCCAGGCCGAGGCTGCTCTGCTCGCTGGTCCATAAGTTCGGTAAAAAGGGCGTTGATAATTTTGAAGAGTTTATCAAGGAGGTGGAAAGCCGGCCAACCAGGGCCGTTGGCGAAATCTTTTTATTTGTCGATGAATGTCATCGCACGCAAAGCGGCAAGCTGCACCGGACGATGAAGGCCATGCTCCCCAATGCCGTTTTTATCGGGTTCACCGGGACACCGCTCCTCAAGGAAGACAAACAAACAAGCCTGGAGGTTTTCGGCAAATACATTCACACGTATAAGTTCAATGAAGCCGTGGAAGATGAAGTAGTGTTGGATCTGATTTACGAAGCACGGGATATTGATCAGAAGTTGTCCTCCCCCAAAAAGGTTGATGCCTGGTTTGAATCCAAGACAAAGGGTCTGAATGACTTTCAAAAATCGGAGCTGAAAAAGAAGTGGGGCACCATGCAGAAGGTGCTCAGTTCCCGGTCCCGTATGGAGAGAGTGGTAAGCGACATCATCTTCGATTTCAATGTAAAACCGCGACTCAGTTCCGAACGGGGCAATGCCATTCTCGTAGCTTCAAGTATCTATGAGGCATGCCGCTATTTCGAGATGTTGCAGAAGACGGAGCTAAAAGGGGAATGCGCGGTTGTTACCTCCTATAATCCAATGACTCGGGATATCACCACCGAAGACACCGGAGCAAATACCGAGACCGAAAAGGAATTCATCTACAAGACCTACACCGAATTGTTGAAAAACGTATCTGCAAAACCGAACAAGACAAAGACCGAATCGTACGAGGATGATGCCAAGGATAAGTTTGTAAAAGAACCGGCGAACATGAAAGTGCTTATTGTTGTTGCCAAGCTTCTCGTTGGTTTTGACGCGCCTCCGTGCACCTACATGTATATTGACAAAAACATGCAGGACCATGGACTGTTTCAGGCAATCTGCCGGGTGAACCGATTGGATACGGATGACAAGCAGTTTGGCTACATTGTGGATTACAAAGACCTTTTCCGCAAGGTGGAAGATGCCGTTGCCGTCTATACATCAGAACTGGATTATGACGAGTTCAAACGGGAGGATTGTGAAATCCTGTTGCAGGACCGTTTAAAGAAGGGCAGAGAACGCCTGGATACTGCCCTTGAAGAGGTTGCCCAGCTCTGCGAACCGGTTGCCCTGCCTAAGGGAACCATGGAGTACATACGCTATTTCTGCGGCAACCCTGAAATAGCCGAAGAACTGAAAAGCCGTGAGGTGCAGCGAACAGCCCTGTATAAAGGAACCGTGGCGCTGATACGCGCCTATGCCAACATAGCCGATGAGATGGAAGCGGCGGGCTATACCAGAGGAGAGATTGACGAGATCAAGAAACAGCTTGATTTTTACCTGAAACTTCGGGAGGAGATACGAAAGGCAAGTGGGGAGACGCTCGACCTCAAAACCTACGAGGCCGATATGCGGCATCTGATCGACAACTATATTCAGGCGGAAGAATCTCAAAAGATTTCACCTTTCGGCGATCTGACTCTTTTAGAAATTATTGTGAACACGGGCATTGCCGATGCCATCAACAGCCTGCCCAAAGGGCTTCAAGGGAGCAAAGAGGCGGTCGCTGAAACTATCGAGAACAATGTCCGCCGAAAAATCATCAAAGAGCATTTGATTGATCCGGCCTTTTTTGAAGAGATGTCCATTTTACTAAATGAGATCATCAAGGAACGCAAAGCCAACGCTATCAGTTATGAGGAGTACCTGAATAAGATTGCTGAGCTGGCAAAAACTGTACAACAAGGCAAAAGCGAAAAGACACCCGATGAACTAAAGACGCCCGCACAGCGGGTGCTTTACAATAACCTGGGTGAAGATACGATACTTGCTTTGGAGGTTCATGAAAATATCATCAAACACAGGCCGGATAACTGGAAAGGTAACAAAACCAAGGAGCAGATTATTAAAGGAAAATTGTATGATGTTCTTGGTGACGAAAAAGAGGTCGAAAGAATCTTTCCAATCGTAAAAAAGCAAAATGAATACTGACATGAAACAACTGAAATTAGGGGACATAACCATTGATGTGGTGCAAAAAAATATCAAGAATGTTCACTTGAGTGTGTACCCTCCAACGGGCAGGGTCAGGATCTCAGCACCCAGCCGGATGGATCTGGATACCATTCGCGTCTTTGCCGTTTCAAAACTTGGCTGGATAAAAAAACAACAGACCAAACTGAGGAACCAGGAAAGAGAGCCATCGAGAGAATTCATCAACAGAGAAAGTCATTATTTTAACGGCAAGCGCTATTTGCTGAAGATAATCGAGCGGGATGCCGCGCCAAAGGTGGTTTTAAAACACAGCACCATTGAACTCTACGTAAGGCCTGAAACGGATGTACTGAAAAGGAAATTCGTTCTCGATGGGTGGTACAGACGGAAGCTGAAAGAAACGGTGCCGGGGCTGATAGGCACGTGGGAAAAGAGAATGAATGTCCAGGTCAATGAGTTTGGGATCAAAAGGATGAAAACCAGATGGGGTACCTGCAACCGACAAGCAAAGCGTGTCTGGCTTAATCTGGAGCTTGCCAAAAAACCACAGGAATGCCTGGAATATATTGTGGTCCATGAAATGGTTCACCTCCTTGAGAGAAACCACAACGACAGATTCATTGCGTTAATAACCGGGTTTATGCCGAAGTGGCGATTTTATAAAGACGAATTGAACCGTTTACCAGTAAGCCATGCGGATTGGAATTATTAAGTAAGAAGGTTACCCTCTACAATCTATGGAAATGTTAAATTCATTTAACAGTCTTTTTTAAACAATTATTGAAAATCACTTTTCTACATCTCTCCGTCGATCCTCAGTTTACAGGGTGGGCGTTCGTGCTTCGGGTGTTAAGGATTACAAAATGTAGTTTTCTATTTTTTCTTCACGCTTGATTGCCTCGACTTAGGAAGAAGCCATTAGCCTGGATGAGCGGAAAATAAGCTGTCAGGTAGTGGCATCTTTCATCCCGAACTCCATGAGAGCGCCTTTCCGGTAGGGGGTGAACAAAGTGAACCCAACTTATTAGTAGTTAGTTTCTCTCTATTGTATCATGTGTTTAAATATCTGATATTATTATGGTTATACTAAGCTCTTTGTTGCGTAAACAGTAGACGACAGTAGGCATAAAAGAAAAGGGGTCCGGTATTTCTACCGCAACCCCTTTGATTTTCTGGTGGGCCGTAGGAGATTTGAACTCCTGACCAATTGATTAAAAGTCAACTGCTCTACCAAGCTGAGCTAACGGCCCTTGATTGTGCTGATGTAAGCGCTGCTAACTAACAGGAAGTGTTTCTGATTGCAAGAAGAAAATGACAGTCAGGTTGTCAAGATGAAGGCATTGTGGTAAAGGATATCCCCGCCAGGTTGCTATTATATATTAATTTCAGGATGTGTCTGATTTGCGAAAGATATTGAAAAAAGTACAGGTCAACATGCCCTTTCGGATGCTTGTTGATGAGTATCTTGATATTATCCTTAAAGAGAAGATAAATCCGGAGATCGGCCTGGATTGTTTTGCGCTCGACCGTTTCAGCGTGAGTGAATTCCGTGATGTGGCGGATCTCCTCCATGACGCCGGACTTTCCATTACGCTGCACGCCCCCTTTTTCGATCTGAGGCCGGGCGCTATAGACCGGAAGATAAGAGAGGTGACCATAGAACGCATCAGGCAGGTCTTTGATTTGGTTCCCTTTTTCAGGCCCCGGTCGGTGGTGTGCCATGCCGCCTTTGACGAAAAATACTATGTTTCCAACGAGGATGTGTGGCTGGAAAACAGCAGGGATACATGGAGTCGGTTTATAGAAACCGCCGCTGAAATGGAGACGAAGATAGCGATTGAGAATGTCTATGAAAGCAGCCCTAAATTTCTGAGTCTCTTGCTGGACACGTTTAAGGAATCGCAAAGCATCTGTCTCTGCTTTGACACAGGGCACTTCAACGCGTTTTCCAGCTCGACACTTGAAGAATGGGTGGATGCGCTCGGTTTCCGCATAGGTCATATACATCTCCACGATAACGATGGTTTTGCCGATGAGCACAAACCGGTGGGGGAGGGGACATTTCCTTTTCACCGGTTTTTTGAATTGCTGAGAGAGAAGGGTGTTCGGCCGGTAGTAACGCTGGAGCCGCATACAAAGGAAGACCTGTGGCACACACTGGAAAACATCAAACGCATGGGGCTGCTGGATTATTTGGGTGAATAGCTTTGCTGAAATATGTCCTTAAAAGATTGCTGCTCATGGCGCCTCTCCTTGTGGGAATTACTATCGTGTGCTTTGTCGTTATCCACCTGGCGCCGGGTTCTCCCACCGATTTGCAGACGGATCTGAATCCCAGGGTTTCCGCGGAGGCGAAGGCGCGCCTGCAGTCCATGTATGATCTTGATAAGCCCCTCTACAAACAGTACCTTCTGTGGGTCGGAAAGCTTGCTACCCTTGACCTGGGGAAATCTTTTTCGACTGATCACAGACCTGTCATAGACAAGATAATGGAGAGGATACCGATTACGATAATCATCAACGTTCTTTCGATGGCCCTGATCATACTTGTCGCTATCCCCCTAGGCGTCCTTTCCGCGGTGCACCAGAATTCTCTCTTTGATAAGGTGACGGCGGTATTTGTATTCATAGGATTTGCCGTGCCTACCTTCTGGCTTGCGCTGCTTCTGATGATACTGTTCGGCGTGCACCTGGACTGGCTTCCCATATCGGGTATCAGATCCCTGAATTACGAGTATCTGCCCCCATTTGCCGCCTTTACTGATCTGCTGAAGCATCTGATATTGCCGGTGCTTCTCTCCGCTTTCGGGGGGCTCGCGGGACTTTCACGATACATGAGATCCAATATGCTGGAGGTGATAAGGCAGGATTACATAACCACCGCGAGGGCCAAGGGACTCAGCGAATGGGTCGTCATCTACAAACACGCTCTGAGAAACGCGCTCCTTCCGGTGATCACGATTCTGGGTCTTTCCATTCCCGGACTTATAGGTGGAAGCGTTATTTTCGAGACGATATTCGCCATACCTGGCATGGGACAACTGTTCTACATGTCGGTCATGTCGAGGGATTATCCCGTAGTTATGGGGATACTGTTCATAGGTGCGGTTCTTACTCTGATAGGCAACCTGATAGCTGATCTCTCCTATGCCGTGGCTGATCCGAGGATAAGAATCGCGTAAGATTTTTTGCGGGGATTGACATCAGATAATGAAAACAGATTTCTGGTACAGATTTTCAAGGAACAAAATGGCGATGGCTGGGGGAATAGTGGTTATCCTGCTCTTCATTGTTTCCCTTCTTGCGTCCTGGATCTCTCCTTATGACCCGAATGAGATAAACCTGCACGAAGTATTGTCGAATCCTTCCTTCGCGCATCTTTTCGGAACGGATCAACTGGGGCGTGACGTCTTCAGCCGAATGATATGGGGAGCTGGCATATCGTTGAAGGTGGGATTTGTGGCGACGGGAGTTGCCATATGTATAGGGGTTATTCTGGGTGCAATTGCCGGATATTACGGGAGATGGGTTGATACGGTGATCATGCGCTTTGTTGATATCATGCTCTGTTTTCCGGCATTTTTCCTGATACTTGCCGTGATTGCCATCCTGGAGCCGTCCATCTGGAACATAATGATTGTGATAGGCCTTACAAGCTGGATGGGCATTACCCGCCTGGTAAGAGCTGATTTTATCTCTCTCAAGGAAAGGGATTTTGTGCAGGCGGCCCGTGCCATAGGCGCCAGCGACCTTCGTATAATATTCAGGCATATTCTCCCCAACGCCATGGCCTCTGTCCTTGTCGCGGCCACACTTGGAGTGGCGGGCGCCATACTGACGGAATCCGCGCTCAGCTTTCTGGGTATAGGCGTTCAGCCTCCCACACCGAGCTGGGGGAACATTCTCACGGCGGGGAAAAATAACATTGATATTGCCTGGTGGCTTTCGCTCTATCCCGGGCTTGCGATACTTATAACAGTACTGGGATACAATCTGCTGGGAGAGGGGATAAGAGATTCCCTTGACCCTCGTTTGAAATAACATAACCCGCTATTTACACAGGGAGGGAGTGCAATATGCTGATAGATTCTCACGCTCATCTTGAGTTGAGTGAGTTTGATGCTGATAGAGAAGATGTTATACAAAGGGCGAAGGAGAACGGTGTCGAGCGCATCGTTAACGTCGGCATCAATCTGGAGGACAGCAGGAATGCGGTCGCCATGGCCGAGCGGTACGATAATATATATGCCGCTGTGGGTGTGCATCCACATGACGCTAAGAGCATAAATGAGACAACGTATGATTCTCTCAGAAAATTGTCAGAGAGTGACAGGGTTGTCGCCTATGGCGAGATAGGCCTGGATTTTTTCAGGAATCTTTCACCGAAGGACCTTCAGATAAAGAGATTCGGCGAGCAGTTGGAATTGGCAGGTGAACTCGGCCTGCCGGTAATTATCCACGACCGCGAGGCCCACAGTGAAACTGTGGAGATGCTGAAGGGATGGAAAGGCCGCTCGGGGGGTGTGATCCACTGTTTTTCAGGTGATTACGATATGGCTGTGAAGTGTCTCGACATGGGATTCTATATATCCATACCGGGTACGATAACATACAAAAAATCCGAAACACTGAGAGATGTCGTAAGGAGGGTGCCCATAGACAGGCTTCTGGTGGAAACGGATTGCCCCTTCCTCTCTCCCGAACCGAAGAGGGGAAAGAGGAACGAGCCGGCGAATGTTGTCTATACCGCGCGGAGGATCGCGCAGGTAAAAGGCCTTCCGTTTGAAGATGTCGAAAGGATAACGTCAGAAAACACCAGAAATGTGTTCGGACTGAAAATGACTTTGTAAACCCGGTTTTGATTTCTCATGTTTACTGATAATTGCAGCCAAAACAGTTGATTTCTTCCTTGTCGCTGCTCAGATATCAAACACCATAGCTGATTCTGTTGATTAATGGTATCTTCGCCCAATCTCTACGTCATGCTCAAAAAATCATCCTCGGCATATCAACTATATGCCTGCGTCCATTTTTTTCGCATGCCCCGTCTGCGTGCAACGCACAGGCAGGCTTGATCTTGAACTAAAATCTTCATAAATCAACAGAATCATAGCGGCCTTTTTTTAATCTGATTTTTCCCTTGACTTTCGGAATCTGAGCGACTTATGTTGTTGTAAACGGGGGTCCTTTAAAAAAGGAGGAAAATTTTTTTGTCACTTCGTCCATCAATTGATGGAATGCCATGATGGAATTTTCCCCGATTTCTTTATAACATGCTTATTTTCCGGTAGCGGATGTAGAGCAGGTCTCTTCAGGACGAGATGGGTGTTTGTCCGTTTTTCTTCAGAGGGATGGAAGGGACCTGTGTATTCATCCAGAGATGGATATTTTTGGAAGCTACACAACAGGAAAGGAGGATTTAGTATGGTAGGCATTACATCCTATGGAGGGTATATCCCTCGCTACAGGATCAGCAGGATGGTTATTGCCCAGAATATGGCCTGGTATTCTCCCGTCATTATGGCAGCCGCCAGCGGGGAAAAATCTGTGGCCAACTGGGACGAAGACGCCGTCAGCATAGCGGTAGCCGCCGCCTATGACTGCATGACCGGTAGGGATAGAAAGGCTTTGGACGGTGTCAGTCTCGCATCCACGACGCTTCCCTTTGCCGACAGACTGAATGCGGGAATCGTTGCGATGGCGCTGAATATGAAAGAAGATGGCGTCTCAAACGCGGACTTTACCTCGTGTATAAAGGCCGGAACTACGGCGGCAATATCAGCCCTGGAATCCATAGAGGCCGGCAGTAAGAACAATGTCCTTGTGGTGGCCTCCGATCAACGCAGGACAAAGATGGCAACCATGGTTGAAATGTTCTTCGGTGACGGAGCAGCGGCTTTGCTGTTCGGAAAGGATGATGTCATAGCAGAGTTCAAGGGCAGCCACTCTATCAGTTGTGACTTCATAGATCATTACAGAGGCACCGGCAGGGCCTTCGATTATGGATGGGAAGAAAGATGGCAGAGGGATGAAGGCTATGGAAAGATTATCCCCCTGGCAATCAGCGGTTTCCTGGAAAAGACAGGGATGCAAATAGACGATTTCGACAAGGTAATATATCCATGTTATTTTGCAGGCACTCATAAGGAAATTGCAGGAAAACTCGGCATAAATAAAGAAAAAATACAGAATAATATGCACGCTGTTTGCGGTGATACCGGTACAGCCCATCCCTTTGTGATGCTTGTTGCGGCACTGGAAGAAGCGAAACCGGGTGATAAACTGTTGCTGGCAAGCTTTGGTCAGGGATGTGACGTCATGGCCTTTGAGGTAACTGATAAGATTAAAGATTTCAAGGGTCCGAGGGGTATAAAAGGTTCTCTTGCAAACAGAGTGGAGCTGGCAAGTTATCAGAGGTTTGCCAAGTTCAGAGACCTTATCGTAACCGATCTGGGAATCAGGGGTGAGGCCAATCCGAACACACCGCTTACGGTTCTGTGGAGAAAACGAAAGCTGCTGTTCGGTTTGATCGGCGCAAAGTGTAGAAAATGCGGAACGCCACAAATTCCCGCGATGCCGGTATGCGTAAATCCTGATTGCTGTGCTGTCAACGAATTTGATGAATATGAATTTGCAGACAGAGAGGCGACCATCCTGATGTTTACCGGGGATATGCTCTCGGCGTCTATAGATCCGCCTGCTATATATGGTTTGATAGGGTATGACGGCGGTGGAAGAACCATGCTTGATTTTACTGATTGTGACCTGAATCAAGTGAAGGTCGGGATGAAAGTCCGGATGTCCTTCAGGAAGCGGTATTTTGATGAAAGGCGCGGCTTTACAGGGTATTTCTGGAAGGCCATACCCCAGTCAGAAGGAGGTGATGCTTAATGGCAACGGGAATCAGAGATAAGGTAGCAATACTCGGAATGGGGTGCTCAGAA
This sequence comes from Deltaproteobacteria bacterium, assembly GCA_019313385.1. Classification (GTDB taxonomy): domain Bacteria; phylum Desulfobacterota; class Syntrophia; order Syntrophales; family UBA2210; genus UBA2210. Next base: position 12,473 of record JAFDBG010000048.1, read on the forward strand.
TTCGGTGAAAGATGGAATTGTGGTTCTGAGGAACTGATGGTTGAGGCGTTTCAGGAATGTCTAACTGACGCGGGGATTGAGAAGAACGAGATACAGGCTGCGTGGCTTGGCTCGTGTTTTGATGAAGTCAACATAGGGAAAAGCGCGCTTCCTGTATCTATGACACTGCGCCTTCCCAATATATCGGTAACCCGTGTGGAAAACTACTGCGCAAGCGGTACTGACGCGTTCAGGGGCGCGGTGTACGCGGTTGCCTCCGGTGCTTGTGATATCGCACTCGCGATTGGCGTCGAAAAGCTGAAAGACATGGGGTACGGTGGTTTACCGGAATTCAGCTCTTTAATGGGAGTAGTTAACCAGCTCTCTATGGCTAACATGACGGCACCGGGCGCTTTCGCGATGCTGGCTACAGGCTATGCGGCAAAATACGGTCTCGATATACAAGATGTCAGGAGAGCAATGGCCCATGTATCGGTTAAGAGCCACGCGAACGGTTTTCTGAACCCGAAGGCGCATCTGAGAAAGATCGTGACCGAGGAGCAGGTTCTCAATGCTCCCCAGATTGCATATCCGCTGGGTTTGTTTGATTGCTGCGGTGTGAGTGATGGCGCTGCATGCGCAATAGTAACGACGCCGGAGATTGCTAAATCTCTTGGTAAAAAGGATCTTGTTTCAGTTAAGGCACTGCAGCTTTCGTTGAGCAACGGAACTGAGTTGGCCTATAATTGGGATGGAGCTCACTTCGTTACGACATCGAAGGCAAGTACGGCAGCCTATAAAGAAGCGGGCATAAAGAATCCGAGGGATGAGATAAGTATGATGGAGGTACATGACTGTTTCTCTGTCACTGAGCTTGTTACCATGGAGGATCTGCATATATCTGAAAGGGGTCAGGCGCCCAGAGACGTTATGGATGGCTTCTATGATATTGACGGTGGAGTCCCTTGTCAGGTGGATGGAGGTCTTAAATGTTTTGGCCATCCCATAGGGGCGTCCGGTCTGCGAATGTTATATGAAATGTACCTGCAGCTGCATGGAAGGGCAGGGGATCGTCAGTTGAAGGACCCTAAAATCGGTCTGACGCACAATCTGGGCGGATTTCCCTTTATGAACGTTTGCAGTATCGCCATTGTCGGTAAATATGGTGAATAATGCGAGTGTGTTCCACGGAGAAGAAGAATACGAGTGCTATCAACAGATCTATCCAGGAGATGTTATCACGGGTACACCAAAGGTGGTCAAGATAGGGAAAAAGGAGAGTAGATCCGGTTCCCAAGTGGATACGATTACCGTGGAGGTGTTTTACAAAAACCAGAGAGGCGAAAATGTTGCAAATGACGAAAACGAAGATTTTAAGATAACAGGTCATTTTGAGGCAGTACTGCCAAACAAAGGTTAAGCAAAAGACCAAAAACGATAAAGGAGGGACTGAGTATGTCGAAGATTGATTTTACAGGTAGAGTTGCTATCGTAACCGGCGCTGGCGCCGGTCTGGGAAGATGCCATGCCCTTGAATTCGCGAAGAGGGGAGCGAAGGTGGTGATAAACGATCTTGGCGGCACAAGGGACGGAGTCGGGTCGAGTGACGCGGCGGCGGACAAAGTTGTTGAAGAGATAAAGGCCCTCGGTGGTGAGGCGGTGCCGAACTATGACAATGTGGCGATAGTTGAAGGGGGAAAGGGTATAGTCCAGACAGCCATCGACGCGTTTGGCAAGGTTGATATCCTCGTGAATAATGCCGGCATTCTCCGGGATGGTGCCTTTCACAAGATGGAAGAGGAAAACTGGGATGCCGTTGTGGGGGTTCATTTAAGGGGGGCTTACTGTGTTACAAGGCCTGCCTTTATCAATATGCGTGAGAACGGATATGGAAGAATCGTTATGACGACTTCGGGTGCCGGTATGTTCGGTAGCTTTGGGCAGAGTAATTACGCTTCGGCAAAGGCGGGTCTTGTCGGGCTTACCAATGTGTTGAAACTTGAGGGGGTCAAGTACAACATCAAGACCAATGTTATAATTCCCGTTGCCGCTTCACGGCTTACGGAAGATGTTCTGCCACCCGACCTTTTTGCCAAATTTAAACCGGAGTTCATCACCCCTCTGGTACTCTACATGTGTTCCGAACAGTGTGAGGACTCAGGATCTATGATCAATGCCGCTCTCGGTCATTATCGCCGGAGCGCGATAATGACCGGTCCGGGCGCGATACTCTCGGATGGTAAGAAAATTCCCACTCCCGAGGAGATTATGGAGAACTGGGACAAGATTATGAGTCTGGAAGATCCGAAATACTTTGATGAGATTATAACAATGTTTTATGAGTTGGGTCCGCTGCTGAGCTGAAGAGACGTTGTTGAATTAACCGGTCCGGGCGTTTTCGCCCAGCCTGTTATTAGAGGCTTAATAAACTATGGAGACCCCGCTGGATAAGGCCCGCAGAGCCCCAGAGTCCATGAAAGCAAGGATTCTGACTGCGGCGCGCAGGATGTTTGGTGAATATGG
>JAFDBG010000105.1 GCA_019313385.1 Deltaproteobacteria bacterium
ATTATGATTGTAATTACAATATGTTATGTGTTGTTTTGCAATGTTTTTTACGCACAAATATTAAGAGAACGTATTCCGAACGCTCTTAACGCTGGGATTTGGGCAACAGCCCGTTGTTTTTTGCCACACTGGGCGCTTTTCCATGGTCATGGGGTCAGACTGTCCCCTACCCAACCATGGGCGGTCTCCTGTCGAACCAGGGCCGTGCCTGCTCCAGTTGGGCCGCCAGGCGGAACAGCGTCGCTTCGTCTCCGAACCTCCCGATAAAATGGACCCCGCAGGGAAGGCCTTCTTCCGTCCAGTGAAGAGGAACGGACATCGCGGGCTGGCCGGTGAAGTTTGCCAGTTGCGTGAAGGGGGTCTTCGACAGGCTCTCTACCGCGAGTGTGTCTACGATCCCGGAGAGTTTCAACAGTTTCCCCAATCCCATCGAGTTCACCACCGTCAGGAGGGCGCGTTCGGCAGGCTTCGGCTGCAGATCCCCTATCCTGACGGGAGGAGACGCTATGGTCGGCGTGAGATAGAGGTCATACGTCTCATGAAAGCGCCCCATCGCCCGGGAGGCTTTGCCCCATTCGCGCATCTGTTCTACGAAATAGCCCGCGGAATACGTGCGGCCAAGGAGTCCGAGGGTCCATGTCAGCGCCTCCACATCACCCCTGTTTGCCTTCCTGCCCAATATGGATTCCAGCTCCTCGATATCGGCCGCTATCTCTCCCATATACATGGAGAGGTAACTCTTTGCCAAGGCCTTCCCATCAATATCCGGACGATTCTCCTCGACCTTGTGCCCCAGTTTTTCAAGAAGCCGGGCCGTTTGTTCCACAGCCTTTGCACACTCGGGATGCACCTCTGTATCCAGCGGAGAAAGGGTATTGAAGGCTATCCTCAGAGAACCGGGGTTTTGTTTGATCTCTTCCATATACGGCCGCTCCGGCGGCGGGATGACATACGGGGCCCCCACATCCGTCCCGCAGGTCGCGCCCAGCATGGCCGCGCTGTCCCTGACGGAACGGCTGACGATATGCTCGACAACGGCGCCCTGCCAGATCGCCCCATGTTTCGGGCCGGTCGGATTACGTCCTCGTGTCGGTTTGAGACCAAAAAGGGCGCAGCATGACGAAGGGATACGGATAGAGCCGCCGCCGTCTCCCCCCGAGGCAATCGGCACCATACCGCTCGCGACGGCAGCCGCGGAACCCCCGCTCGAGCCGCCCGGCGTATGGTCGGTGTTCCAGGGGTTGTGTGTCGAGCCATACAGCTCCGGCTCCGTGATGCCCAGAAGGCCGAATTCCGGGCAATTTGTCTTCCCCATGATCACGACCCCCGCCTTCTTGAACCGCTTGACCAGTTCGCAGTCCTCATCCGGAATATAGTTGCTGTATGCCCTGCTGCCACCGGTCAGGGGTACGCCGGCATAGGCCGCAATCAGGTCTTTCAGGAGAAAGGGGACCCCGGTAAAGGGCCCTTCGGGGAGACCTTTTTCAATATCTTTTTGCGCCAGATCGAACAGGGGCGTTATTACCGCGTTCAGTTCCGGGTTGAGCTTTTCTATCCGGCCTATTGCCTCTTCGTACAGGTCCGCGGGGGAGACCTCCTTCTTTCTGACAAGCTCAGCCATTCCGAGTCCGTCATACCTATCGTATTCCTTGAATGTACCCATACGGATTCCCTCCCTTCAGGATTGATCAATAATAATGATAGCGACTGTTGTTCTAACATACACTCCCCAAAGCGCTCAGGGTATAAAAGGACTCTTTTTTCATATATCCTTCAACAGCCGGTTCGACGGGGACTGGGCCACCTCGTCTCTGAAGACTCGCAGTATGTCGGAGAGGGCCTGTACCTCGGCCGTCTGGGCCACGGGGATCGCGTCCGTTCCTCTGTCTTCCAGGGCATTAACAACAAACTGGATGGTCAGAGTGCCGATGTCGCGGGCGGGCTGATAGGCCGGCTCCTTGTACTCATCCGTCTTGGTGTCTGACACGATCCCGCACGCGCCCAGCTCATAGAGTATCTGGTGCACCAGGCGAATCGGGATTTCAAGCCGGTGAGACATCTGCATGGCCGTGAGCGGCTTTTCCCCCTCCGCGAAGTTCGACACCAGGAGGTGGGTGATCTGAAGGGAGAGGAGCCGCTTGAAGGAATTACTAATCTGAAGAGAGTCGGGCTCGAATTCATAGGTGTCGACATTCTGGTGGGCAAAGGAAAATTCCGCCCCGAAAAGGACGATCAGCCAGCTCAACTGGAGCCAGATGAGGAAGAGGGGCAATGCCGCGAAGCTTCCATAGATGGCGTTGTATCGTGCGGCCCCCACCTGAAAGGTGATATAGCCGAACTGGACGATCTGGTAGATGGTCCCGGCAATGATCCCCGCCAGGAGGCCCGACCTGAAGTTCACCTTGGTATTGGGCATGAAGACATAGAGAAAGGTGAACAGAACCCAGATAATGCCGTAGGGAAGTGCCTTGAGAACAAACGATATCAGGGGACTGAATATACCCAGGAGGGCGATTTTCTCCATAATCAGCGTTACCTGGGTCGTGATGAAGACCGTCACGCTGCTCGAAAGGATCATGAGGATCGGGCCGAGAAGCATCACGGAAAGATAATCGCTGAATTTTCTTCCCAGGCTTCTCGTCTCCCGTATGCCCCAAATATCATTGAAAGAGTCTTCGATATTCCCCAGGACCTTGATGACCGCCCAGAAGAGAACGACAATACCGACGCCGGCAATCAGCCCCCCCTTCGTATTGGAGAGCAGCGACTGGGCAAAGGTGATGACCTGTGCAATGATCTCTTCCTGTCCCTGAAACTGTTCCAGGAGCTGCTGTTCAAGGCGCTTCTCGAAACCGAAGCCCTTCGCGATACCAAAGGCCATGGCCGCTACGGGAACGATGGAGATCAGGGAATAGAAGGTCAGTGCCGACGCCCTCAGCTGGCACTTATCCTCGGCGAATCCGCGTATTGAAAGGAGGAAAACCCTTAGCTGCTTAATGAGGAAGGATTGTTTTCGCGGCAGGTCCTTTAAGCGGATTCTCCAGATATCACCCTTTATAAATCCGATGAACCGCAATACGGTACGTGTGATGGTGTGCATCGATTCTTCCTTTCAACAACGCGGCCTGTGATTCTTTTTTTGTGATGTTTCCAAACAGGAAATCCCCTCAGAGAAAACACCACAAGCTATACACCCTCACAATTCCTTGTCAAAAGACTCTTCTGGTTGAAGCTGCTCGTCTGCCGCTACCGGAGGAATGAGAGGAACAAAGAAATTTGAGCCAAGTACGGATGAAGCAGCAATTTCCGGCAAGAGGGGTGATTACGCTCCGAGATCTTTCGATCTCGGAGCGCGTACAGTTTTCATACAGCTATTTAAATCGTTCACACGGGCCTATCGGCCCGCGTTAGGACAACATCTTAGAAAGCGAAATGGGTCGCCTGTCCCGCTACGACGATCCAAGTCACCAGCATCGCATTGATAAATGAGCCGACGTATATGTGGCCTGTCTTGCGAAAAAAGTAGGTCGAAACCAGCGCCACAATTGTAAAGATCGGGAGAAACTGGAACAACACGATCCCTAGGAGGTGCCCTTCGGGAATCGCCAGTGTTCCCCCTGCAAAGAGTGGGGCATACTGTAAAATAAGGAACAGAACATAGCCGGCGATCAGGAAATACACGGCGAAGGGGATGACATAGTTCAATGCCATGGCAAAATGGGGCTCATCCAGCGGTTTGATGCCAAAGACCCAGAGACGGTAGTCCGTCAAAAAGAGCCAGTCCGAGATCACGAGTGTAAGATGGGCGATGAAAATCACAACAAAGGCCAGCAGCAGGGACTTGGCGACCCTCCCCCACTTCATCCCGCCACTCTTCCAGCTCAGGCCATAATTAGCCATAGTGGCCTTGTTCTTCCTGTTGCCAAGAAAATGCCATAACAGGAACAGGATCAGGGAAATCACACCGACGGAAAGGGCCCAGAACATGACTGTCGTCGTAATCTGCTGAGGGAATAGGTAGCTGGCCTTCGCGATACCCTGGGCGTTAAAACTCCAGGCCCACAGATACAGCGGGATCGGAAGCAGAATTGTTATCACCGCACCGACACCCCATCCCCACCCGGAAAGAGCCTTTCGCTCGGCGGGGGCCTCATTCAACTCCTTGAAGAAGGCGGTCCCCAAGAGATAGTTCCCCAGCGGGAAGAGCATAAGGATCATGCCGATCATGGCAATAAAGGTGCCGATCTCCTTCCAGTACCAAGTCTGATCAGAGAGTGGGATGTCCTTGCCCCCTTTCAGGGTGGCCTGCATCCACTCAATGGCGTTCCCGATAGACTCCTTGCAAAAATGGGTTCGGGGGTGAATCGTGCTCGGCT
>JAFDBG010000138.1 GCA_019313385.1 Deltaproteobacteria bacterium
TGAGAATAAAATGGGTAAAATAGAATTTCATCCTAACCCAGAGGAATTGGATAAAAGGATTGCCGAGTTGGAGGAGAGAATGGCAGCCCAAGAGGAAGAGATTGACAGTATTCTCACCGACATCTCTGATCTGGTGAGGAGGATATATGGCGAAGAAGATGGGGTTGGTAGTAGTGTTGATCTTGACTTTGATACCGATGGGGATTGGGATTTGTGAGGAGTGGAGATCTGGTAATATTATAGTGAATGGGGAATGTGTGGGTAGCTATACGGAAGATGGGATGGGGAATAGGATGGAGCATAGATGGGATGGTAACAGGGAACCAGAAAGGGTTAAAGAAGCTCCAGATGTATTTGAGTATTCCCATAAATGGGATACCCCGGTGGATAGGGAACCAGCCAGTCCTTGGGGGGATGAGAATAGTTATAAATATGAGAGCCCGTGGGGTGGGCAAAAAGTGGAAGCATAAATTGGTGATGGATTTACCAGATGGGTTGGTGGTTGTAGTGGATACCAGGGAGAAGGGGAATCCGCTATTTCATAGAAGCGACAGACCCATGAAGGGGATACCGATGGTACGCAAAACCCTTAAGTACGGGGATTACAGTGTATTGGGGTTTGAGACAGAGATAGTGGTTGAGCGTAAAAAGATAGGGGACTTATTTGGGTGTTTGGGTAAGGATAGAGTGAGGTTCAACAAAGAATTGGAGGGGCTTACTACCTTTGAACGCCCCTGGATATTGGTGGAGGCAGAGTTGGGTACGGAGGATAAGTTGACCCCGGAAGAGGCTACCCTATCCCCTCATGATTATTCTAAAATGCATCCGAATGCGGTGAGGCAGTCATTGGCTTCTATTGAGATCCGTACTGGGGTACCAATTCATTATACCAGAAACAAAACCAGTGCAGAAATATGGGTAATGGATAGGTTTATTAAATACTATAGGTGGAAAAGGGAGGGTGTATTATGAGTGAAAAACTAAAATGTCCATTGGTATTTGGGCAGAGTAATAATAATGACCCGACACAGTATGATTGTATTGAGAAGGATTGTAAGTTTTGGTCTATGATAGGTGGAGTTGCGTGGGATTGTACAATATTGGCATTTCTTAATTGCTCAATAGTTAAGAATTGGGATAAGGTACTTATTGACACCTTACCTCAAGACTTCGACCCCGAGGACTCTGATTAGTGGGCTATAAATCAGAAGTTCAGTCCAAGAATGTAGCATGGTTTCTTCCGAGGCCAAAGAAAAATAAGTACAGGGGTGGTATGCCACTATATGCCGAGGAATGGCTGATTGAACTTGCTAAAGATTTATTAGAGATGAAGGAGATACGGTTGTTGAGTCTGTTTTCTGGTGCAAGTAATTATGGTTTTAAGGTAGACATTATACCAGAAACAAAACCAGATATTATAGCCGATGTACACAATTTATTACCATATTTACCAGAAGATAAAAGAGAGTTTGATGTAGTTATGGCAGATCCACCGTATAGCAATGGCGAATCCAAGAAACTGTACGGTACTCCAAAACTAGGAAATGGATAAGGTTCTAAGGGTGGGCGGTATATTTATTATTTACCATAAGAATATTATGCCAAACCCAAATCCATCAAAGTATAGTGTAATTAAAAGGGTCTTTCTGGGAAATAGGGTACACCACGCACCCAGAATAGCAGTGTATTATTTAAAGGGTGCTGAGTGACAGACTTCTCAGGACAATTCAAATGTAAGGGAGGGTGGCTGAACCACTACATGAAGTATGCACAATACTCAGAGTCACCGAAGGCATTTCATGTTTGGTCTGGGATATCTACAATAGCTTCAGCTCTTCAACGCAATGTGTATTGGGAATTGGATTATCATCAGCCGATCTTTGCCAATCAGTATGTGGTGTTGGTGGCACAGTCTGCAGGGTGTAGAAAGGGGGCTGCGGCCAAGATATCGATGAGGCTGCTCAAGGACGTCCCCAACGTATCCTTCATGGACAAGAAGATTACCCATCAATATCTATTAGTTAAGTTGTTTGAACTAAATGAAGCGGGTAAGGATGCGGCTGCCTCGGTGTTCTGTGAAGAACTGGCTACCTTCATAACCACCAAGGCGTTGTTGCAGGAGAACTTTGCCACTACTCTCATCCAGCTCTATGATGGTGACGATGTTCCCTACGGTACCAAGACAGCCGGGCAGTTCCCAGTTGTTAGGTCTTGTTTAAATATTATCGGGTGCAGTACCCCACAATTACTTCGCCAATGTATGCCAGGAGAGATAATGGGATCGGGATTGGAAGGAAGAACGGTGTTTGTGGTTGGCCTCGAGAAGGATAAGAGTATCAGCAGGCCGAGAAATATAATGCCATCCAGAGCCATCATGGATAAGACCAAGGATGACCTAACCCATGACCTTATTGTGATGAGCAACATCTCCGGGGAGATAGATTTTGATAGCGAAGCAGGGGATTGGTATGAT
>JAFDBG010000049.1 GCA_019313385.1 Deltaproteobacteria bacterium
CGACATCAATTGCTTCAATATGGAAACGACCTGTGCCTCGTAATTTTTCCGTGAGGACCCGGAAAACTTGCGGTTCATATCCTCATTGACCTGCCTTTGGTTGAGGATTATAGAGTAGGAATTCGCGCGCGGAACAACGATGAGATCCCCCCGCATAAGTTTCATATCCGCGTAAAGGTCAGCCGACAAAAACCCGCCAGGCTCGTCTCCCTGTATGCCACCTATTATAAGTATTGTTTTACCCGGAATCTTGCCGTTTATTCTGTAAACGTTCAATTCGTAGTCTGTATTATGGAAAAAGGTCTCTACTGTATTCCTCCCGTGGCAGATTGCCGGCAAACATGCCAGGGCCGCGAGGGGAAAAATAAAGAAGATTATAAATGTTGATTTAAATTTTGAAAGGAAACGTACTGGTATCATTAATAACATATCCCAATGCTTTTGTCAGGTTGCCGGGTAGATCTATAACGACAACTCTTTTTTTAATTTGAGCGTTCCATCCTTTGCATAGACCAGAATGGAAACCGAACCGTACATCTTTTTGTCGGGTATTGGAGCAAAGACACCTTCCATATGCTTGAAACGGGCAATATAAAAGTATTCTCCCTGCTTATGCGTTTCAGGAAGCCCGTTGGCAAGCGGCGCATTCGGATAGATTCTGCATGGACTGGAAGAACCGGGTGCGGGATTGAGAATGGCAAACGCATAACCCGAAATGTAATCCCCTTCAGCATCCTGACTCTTTATCATAAACCTGACTTTGAGCGTTTTGTTGCTCTCATCATATTTTATCTGTATTTTTTCGATGGAAACAAATGGTTCACTTTTCGCGATGACCGGCTTTAATGCTTTCTTCTTTACAACGGTCTTAATGGCTCCCTGTTTCTTATGAAGTTTCTCAATTTCCGTCATAAGAGTTTTAGCCTCTTCTGAAAGCTCATCTTTCTCCTGACTGATGAGGGCTACGGACTGCCTGACAGTTGCAAGCTCCGCGGACAGTTTATCGTTGCTGATAGCGCAAGATCTGCTGTATAGCCAGAAACCGCAGGTTATTGCGGGAAGAGCTATAAGACATACGGACAACAGGATCAGGACCCTCTTAGTAACCTTAAAAGGTCCGTGACGTTTTCTGTCTCCGATTATGATGACACGCCAGCTTTTATTTTTTTTATCATCTTCCATCATTCAAAATCTATTTTGCGGTCTTTGATCTCCAATTCTCTTTCCATATTTTCCAGGAATTATCAATATTTTTGAAATATAACGTTTTGGTTCCCACATCGCTTGTACGCGATGATCTATAGCGCTGTTCAAATGTCACAATCAATTTACTAGCTGAACGACTTGATATCTTAAGGTTCTTTATACCGACACGAATGTTTTTATTTGACCGGTGAATATTTGATTTATACGCGAGCCAGTCATCAAGGTCCATTCTTTTGAACTTGAAATCCGCGGCATAAAAAGACGCGTAACCTTTCATATCTCCCGATTCCCAACTGGCAACCCATTTATCAACAAGCTCTATTATGTCATTATGGCTGGCGTAACCGTTATTAGCTTTCTCAAGCACCGCGATGAGCCGATGTTCCTTTTCGGGGGCTAATACTATATCTCCCTCAATGTACCAGCTATTGTGCCATTTCTTGAGAAACAGCCTTCGCGTACCAGTCTCATAAGGATGCCCGTTTACAGTGAATTCCTGTTGAAACATAGCCACTGTGTATTTGTCGTGTTTTAACAGCGAAAGGTTCTTTGGCACAAAGGTGATGACCCCTCCGTCTTTCCTTAGTGTTCTTATCTGTCTGGCGAGCTGATCCCTCCCTTTTTTGTCATAAAGGGAATCTTTCCCATAGAGCTTGTCAAGCTTCCCAACACTGCCACTGGACACAATATCCACCCATCTATTGACAAAAGATGTCAGATCCTCTTCAAGGGAGATGCGTATCGAGGCCGGTGCCCATTTAATGTAGTCTTGAATAATGATGGGCGTCTCATTAATTGTAATAAATTGTGAAACATCTTTAATGTCCCCGTTTTCAAGGGCAACACAACCGTTTGACTGATAAGGGCTCAGAGACTTGTCGGTGCCGTGCATCCATATGTTGTTGCCGTTCTTCCCCTCTTTCTTATCGAGAATATTGGGATAGCTGAGATCAAAAGCCATGGAGCCATAGATGGCAGAAAGGTCCTCATCGGGAAAGAACTTGATTGGGAAGTAAATACCCTCCGGTGTTCTGGCGTCTCCCGATCTTATTTTAACTCCCTTGTTTTTGCCGGTGGAACAATCCGTTTCGTACATGCGCTGAAAAGAAACCCCGTCAAAATGATATACAAAGAGTCGCTGCATCGTCTTATCTATGACGATGACATGTCCAACCGGCAGAGAAACCAGAGAGTCAGGAATGAAGGACATCGCTTCATCAGTCGTATTAGCTCCGAATCCTGTGACGGGATTCATCACAATGATGGAAAATAAAACGCCGGCAAGAAAGAGGATTCCAAATTTTGATACGTACCGCACCGCATTCTGCTTTTTTCTAAAATTGCAGTCGCTGACCTTATAAAATGCCATATATAGCTGCACCTTTAATGTTTAATAAATATCATAGTGAAAATTGATTAGTTTTACCTGACCCCTGCGGAAACGCATCATATGTAAACTGTAATAAAGGAAAAATCAAGGAATTTCAAGTGATGTGTTTCATGTAAGGGCTTCTGCCTGCCTATGTGCGACGCGCAGGCAGGTCGGAATGACGAAAAATGGTCTTTTTGGCTTTATATGAGCTTATCAAGGTTGCAATCGAGGGAAGGACGACTTATATTACTCAGAATGCTCTTTCGAGATACGGAGATATCGACAAAGCAAAAATTAAAAGGAAATATAAATAATGACTGACTATTTTGCTGTTACGCTTTACAGTGGAGGACACAGGGGAGCCGAGGCCGAGTTCGGAAAGCTCGCGGAGCACTGGGGGATTCAGGAGGTTAACTTTTCGTTCGAGGGACACAATATCGAACGTACCAGAGGTGTCCGAATGCTGAGTCTGGAAGAGCTTGCCAAGGGTGATGTCAGCATGGAAATAGTCTCTACCCGCATGGGACGGAATTATTCAAAGGCTGAAACAATACGGAAGGTTATACAGTCCATTTTTCACATGGTCAATAATGGCTACCACGTAATAGCGATTGGATGGATACAGCCGGATGACACCTTCAAAGGAGGAACAGGTTGGGGCGTTGAGCTTGCAAAACTCTTTAACCGTCCAGTCAACGTATATGACCAGGAACGCAAAGGATGGTTCTCATGGAAGGATAACAAATGGGTTGTTGAAACACCGGTTATCGTCGACAAAACATTTGTCGGAACAGGAACCCGGAATCTCACCGACGAAGGCCGCAAAGCAATTCACAAACTTTTTGAAGACTCCTTTGGACCAGCAAAAGAGAATTAGCCATAAGCAAAAAGCTCTGTCATTGTGAGCAAAGCGAAGCAATCTTATAACTTGTTGTAAATATAATAGATTGCCACGTCGGCCAAGGGCCGACTCGCAATGACAATCTGCCCCTGCCCACTACATCAGTTAATATCCCGTGCCTTAAAGAACTCTATCTCCGGCCACTCTTTCATGCGGCGATCTAACTGCCATTCACTGGTTGTCAGAAAGGAGAGACAGCCTTCAGCATCCCTTGCCAGGTTGGATGCATTTTCTTTCTCAAATTCAGCCATTTTTTTGCGATCATCACACCTGACCCAGCGCGCTACATTAAAGTTCACAGGTTCATATATGGCATCCACACCATATTCCGCCTTTAAACGGGCCATAGTCACCTCAAACTGAAGAACACCGACCGCCCCCAGAATATAGTCCCTGCCCGAAACAGGCCTAAAAACCTGGACAGCCCCCTCTTCCGCGAGCTGGATCAACCCTTTCTGAAGCTGCTTTGCCTTTAACGGGTTATTCAGACGCACACGCCTGAAATGCTCAGGCGCAAAATTGGGAATCCCGCTGAACTTCAAAGGCTCTTTTTCGGTAAATGTATCGCCAATCTTTATGGTTCCGTGATTATGGATACCAATAATATCTCCTGGAAAGGCCTCCTCCACATTTTCCCTGTCCTGTGCCATAAATATGGTTGCATTGGCAAGAGTTACTTCTTTCCCGATCCTGTGGTGAACGACCCTCATTCCCCTTGTAAATTTTCCTGAACAGATCCTGACAAACGCAATCCTGTCCCGATGGGCGGGGTTCATATTGGCCTGTATTTTAAAAGCAAAGCCTGAAAACTCTTTTTCATATGGCGACACCTCACGGGAAGCAGACTGTCGCGCGCCCGGATGGGGGGCCAGTTCCACAAACGCGTCCAGCATCTCTTTTACACCAAAATTATTGATGGCACTTCCGAAAAAGACCGGCGTCTGGCTTCCTGTCAAAAAATGCCGGCGTTCAAATGGATCGGCAGCGCCTTCAAGCAACGCAATATCTTCACGCAGTTCATCGGCCTGTCCCTCTAAAAGCTCATCCAGAGCAGGATCAGACAGATCATTAATAACAATTCCCTCCTGCCCGAGGGTTTCCCTGCCCGGCTTAAAAATATGCAATTGTCTGTGAAAGAGATTATATACACCTTTAAAGCGCTTGCCCATACCAACAGGCCAGGAAAGCGGCGCACATTCGATCTGCAGTTTATTCTCAATATCATCGATGATATCAATAGGCGACATGCCTTCGCGATCAAGCTTGTTTATGAATGTAAAAATCGGGGTATTGCGCATCCTGCAGACCTCCATCAGCTTTTCGGTCTGAGGTTCCACTCCCTTCGCGCCGTCAATCACCATCAGCGCGCTGTCAACGGCAGTCAGCACCCTGTATGTATCTTCTGAAAAGTCCTGGTGGCCCGGTGTGTCTAACAGATTAATCTCAAAATCCCTGTAATTAAACTTCATCACAGAGCTTGTAACTGAAATGCCTCTTTCCTGTTCAATCGACATCCAGTCACTGGTAGCATGCCTGGCAGCTTTCTTTGCCTTAACAGCCCCGGCCTGCTGAATCGCGCCGCCGAAAAGGAGAAGCTTTTCCGTCAGCGTGGTCTTGCCTGCATCAGGATGGCTGATAATTCCGAATGTTCGTCTCTGATCAACCTCTTTTTGATTAAACTTGGCCATATTCTTTTAAGCAGCATCATGAACCTGAACAGTTCGGCCGCCAAGTTTTGCATAGTTTAAAGAATTATGCACTCTTTTGGCTGCCTGCTTTTCAACTTCAAAAAATGAGAATTCCCTATTAAGACTAATTTCCCTGATCATGTCTGATTCGATCCCGGATTTGTCGCAGATTAAACGCACAATAGCGCCTTTATTAATTTTATCCAGCCTGCCCACATTAATAAAAAATCTCCGGGTTTTTCCTGACTCAAGACGTTTTTTTCTCTTTACAGGTTTGTCCTTTGCTCTGAACTCACCCAAATTCTTAGCCTCAGTTTTGGCCTTCGATCTGAGCTCACCGACGTTTTTGGATTCAGGTCTGGTCTTTGCTCTGAACTCACCCACGTTCTTAGATTCAGGTCTGGTCTTCGATCTGAACTCACCCACGTTCTTAGATTCAGGTCTGGTCTTCGATCTGAACTCACCCACGTTCTTAGATTCAGGTCTGGTCTTTGCTCTGAACTCACCCACGTTCTTGGATTCAGGTCTGGTCTTTGCTCTGAACTCACCCACGTTCTTGGATTCAGGTCTGGTCTTTGCCATGGGTCCACGCACGTTCTTAGATTCAGGTCTAGCCTTCGATCTGAACTCACCCACGTTCTTGGATTCAGGTCTGGTCTTCGATCTGGGTTTAGTGGTTGCATTCATACCATCCGCGTATCTTTTTTCACCGACGGCTTTACCTGCAGGCGCTTTATTAAATTCAAAACGTATATTAAGCCTTTTCCCCAGCATATGAATACGGCTGATTTCTTTTGAAGTGACAAGCGCAATGGAAATACCTGATTTCCCCACACGCCCCGTTCTTCCGCTTCTGTGAGTATAAATATCCACTCCATCCGACAGATTATAATGAATTACATGCGTAATATTATCCACATCCAGCCCTCTTGCCGCAACATCAGTTGCCACAAGAATTCTGACTGAACCCCTGCGAAACTTCCGCATTACAGAATCTCTCTGAGCCTGAGACATGGCGCCGTGAAGTGCTTCCGACTGATAACCATCCCGCATCAGCGATTCAGCCAGGGCTTGGGTATCTATTCTGGTTCTGCAAAAAACTAAAGCCAGGATATCAGGTGAAGAATCTATAATTTGCTTTAGCTCCAGATATTTATTTTTTTGTTGAATTGTATGACATATATGCCTGATATTTTTCGGGCTCTGCCCCTTGCTGCCTATACGCACTTCTACCGGATCCGTCAGATAATTGCGGGCAATCGCGGCAACTCCCGGAGGCATGGTTGCGGAAAAAAGCCATGTTTTTTTATGATCCGGCATTTTCCTTAAGATATTATCAATATCTTCTTTAAATCCCATATTAAGCATCTCATCAGCTTCATCTAAAACGGTATATGAAACCTGCGACAGATCTGCAGCCCTGCGGTTAATCATATCGATAAGCCTGCCCGGAGTAGCTACAATAATCTGAGGCCTGCCCTTAAGCCGTTTGATCTGGGTTGAAATGCTGGCTCCGCCATATATCGCGACAATCTTAATCTTGCGTATATATCTGGCAAATTTTTTCAGATCCTCTGTGATTTGAAGACATAATTCACGGGTCGGGCATATCACGATCCCCTGAGTATGGAATTTATCTGTGTCGATCAGTTGAAGAAGAGGCAGGCCAAAGGCTCCGGTTTTTCCGGTTCCTGTCTGGGCAAGTCCCACAAAATCATTTTCACCTGAAAGCAGCGCGGGCATTGCCTTCTCTTGAACCGGCATGGGAGACTCAAAGCCCAGGCTTTCAGTTGCCCTGACCAGTTCATCCCTTAGTCCCAGTAGTTTAAAACCCATTAATTTTCTTCCCTCAAAAAAATATTCGGAAACAGATAAGCTCACTGCTCCCGAATGCTGTTATACACAAAAAAAAGCTGCTCAGACAAATCTGAACAGTCCCCAAGCCAGTTTCGTTGCCGCTTATACTCGTATCAGCAACAATTATCAACCTTTTTATTGTAATTTAATAAGAGCATAAAGGGGACAGACTGCTTTTGGGAGAATTGAATGATTCCAGAAACGCGAGAATAGTAGTCGACAAACGAAAAAGTCGCCTGTTCCCTTTTACTCCTCCATTGACACACAAGATCTTTCGTTGTACGCTCCCTCGGTGAAAAAGTAAGTTCTTATCCATTCAATTCGATATGATCAATAACTCTATTAATTATTATGGGCTTGTATGAATTGTTTGTCAGCTAAATTGGCCCATATTAACTTTTATTACCAAAAGGGAGAATGTCTTATGAAACGATTGAGTATGGTGCTTTTTCTGGTTGCAGCCTTTATGTTTTTTTCTTCAGGTACAATCTTTGCTGAATCATCCATACCGGACTTGACCGGTAAGTGGACGACTATGAATTATGGTCACCACCACGAACAAAGAGGGTTTATTTCCAATTCAGAAGCCGAGGGCAGTTGGATGATTAAGGAGCAGCAGGGACGATTCTTTTATGGCGAACGTACTTACAGCAGGAAACAATTAGGTAACTCAAAGGTCACAGAAGGTTTCTCCGGTGTTATCTCCAGAGACGGTAAACGCCTTTACATGGTTGATCACGATGAAGATATTCTGATCGGCGATATTTTATCCGATGGATCGATCGAACTCATCCTGATCAATGACGGCGACAAGAATCACCATTCAAAAATCGGTCTGATTGAAATCGAAAGAGCTAAATAAAAAAGATATCAAGGCATAAAGGGGACAGGCTACTTTTGTTACTGTCCCCTTTTGTTATTTTTTCCAGCTTTGAAAAAAATCGTCCATCAGTAGCGTGACTTTGAGATAGGGTAAAGAAATCGGTGTGATAATAGCTATATGGTCGCCGGGCTGAAGGAGGAGGGCTACCTCTCCATCATCCTCGTCCATGCGCAAAGGGACTGGCCAGCGAAACGGCCTCCTTGCCTCTCGTTGGTGGAGGCGATAGAAGGGGTCCTTCAAGGCATCGGCGTTATGGCCTTAGCTCAGAAACGTGCTGCAAGATGTAAATGACCTCTTCCATTCCAATCTTTTTGTCTCCATTTAAATCGGTTTCTTTATATATGGTTGATGCCGGCTCCATCCCGCTCAATAATTGCAGGCCCAAAATGGCGTCTTTCAAATCAATTATTTTATTGTTGTCAATATCACCCGGCACGGCATTGTCCGTGGTGGCAGATACTTCTTTCACGCTGTACTCGCTGTATACCGTATTGTCATTATAATTATTTGGATCTGTTTTAGTTTTAACGGCAAAATAATAAGTGGTCTCCGGGATAAGTCCGCTCACCATCAGCTGGCTTTTCGATTTATCCGCGGTGGTACCAAAAAGGGTGTATGGCCCATCGGAAGTTTCGCTGTAAAAAACCTGGTAGCCGCCGGTGCCGGCTGTATACGAAATGGGCGTCCAGCTGATCAAAGCCGAGGCACAGGAAACAGAATCAGAATCTACCGCAACCGTTTCAGGCGCAATCGTCTGGCGGTTTTCCCAGCCGAGTGGCTTGCTTTCTAAAAAGTCTTTCAAGGAAGTATCGGCGGTGTACAAGGCGTTGTAATTCAAATCAAGGTTTGTCAGTGCTGTCAGGCTGCCCAGCTCAGTGGGTATGTTGCCGCTTAACTGGTTGTTGTCCAAAGAAAGCTCTGTTACATTGTCACCGGTACTGCTGCACGCCACACCGTACCAGGTGTCCTCCGTGCCGGGGGCCTCCAGCCAATTCGAATTATCTGTCCAACCGGCACCGTTGGTGCTGTTGTAGAGGGCAATCAATGTCTGTCTCTCGGAGTCGGGAATAGCCGCATTTGCTTCCTGAGCCCCCCCCTCCCAGAACCAACAACAAATCGGTGATGGTGGCATAATGGGCAAAAGTGGCGGCGCTTGCAAGAAAATGCCAGCAAATATTCGTGGCCGCTCTGTTCACTCCTTTCCTTTTTCAGAGTCTCTCAGTTCATAAATCAACGGGCTCATTCATTTCGCAATGTAAACGGCTTCCGAAATTTTCCCAAGGTCATTCCCGACTGCTAACATGTCATTGAGCTCATTTATGGGTACATTATTCACGTAAACCGCAAATGCCAGTTCGCGACCACCGGATGCTGTTATATAACCTGCCAATCCCTTCACCAGGAGAATGGGGCGGTCATTCAGAAGATCTCCCTCAACAATTGTGCCTGTCTTGGCGAATACCTTGCCCCTAGCGGGACTGCCGGGTGAAGCGGCATGAGATAGAGTTCCGTCTACGCCGAGTATCGGCAGGGCATCGTGATATGCCTTAAAGCAGGGACGGGTTGTCATGTATCTCAATAGCTGGACAGCAGCTCGGGGTGTGACGAGATCGCCCCGCTCCCCGCCCTGGCCATCGGCAAATGAAATAGATTTAATATCTACACCAGCCCGCTTGAGAAAAACCCTTTCAATGGCCATTCCCTCTTCAAAAGTGTGTTTTCCGTTCTTTGCGGCAACTAAAAGTGGGGTAATATCTGCACCGAGATTGTGACTGACCTTCAAAATCAGCTTTACCGTTTCGGAATATGGTGGTGATTTCAGTAAGGCCACCCTTTGCATTTTTTTATAAGCGTTTTTTTCAGGCAGCCGGTCGGAAGGGTTTTTGCCGTATGGTGAGATATCCACCTTAACATTTGCCCGTCGAAGTGCCTCAATAAGAAGTATTCGGGCAAACGATGTGGGGTCTTCAACCTGCCAGACACGAATTGACGGCTTCTGTTTGGCCGGCATTTGTCCCCTGACTAAAATCCTGTTAGAGCCACCGGATGTAATAAGGATACTGGGCGTTTCCGTTGAGGCTGCGGTTTTTACCTGAGCGTCAACACGATAGGCCGAGGTGCGAGGGCGCCATTCGACAGTCGCGCCCATCCCAGGTTCAGACGGTGTTATCATAAAATCAATGAGATTGTCATTGACGGTGATGGGTGTTCTGATGAAGCTGTGTCCGGTTGTGCTTGTTTCGAACAGACGATCATCGATAATGACGTCTCCACATACCCGTTTGATACCGGAAGCGGCCACCTGCGAGGCCAGATTGTTAATCCCCGCCAGTGGATCCTGCTTGGTCAACACTGCTGACAGGGGTCCGTCCATGCCCGCGTCCGTATGATCCATTTCGGTAAATGCTATATGACCGTTAGCGTCCGTACGACCTCCGAGGGTCAGATCACAGCTGGCCACCAGTATAAGATCACCTTTCAATTGACCTGCGGAATTAATGGGTGCGTTGCGATATATGGGTGTTTCAAATTGGTAATCCGCTCCGAAAGTGTCAAGCCCGGCAGCCATTGTAAACAATTTTGTCGTGGATGCCGGAGCAAAAAGCTTGTCTGCGTTCAGCTCGTAGAGTGTTTTCCCCGTTTTAAGGTCTGCCACTAAAATTCCCCATTGAGAGGGAACGTACCGGGGTGCGTCAATAATTGACTGTATCTTCCCGGGCAGCTGAGTCCCGGCGTGCAGCATTACCGGTATCGATAAAAACCATATAACAACTGACAAAACAATCATCCTGTTTTTTAAACACATAATCAATCCTCCAGTTATCGTTGAATGAAAAATTTGCCCGCTATCAGGAGTAAAGCGAGATTACTAATTTACCGGCAATGTTAACAGTGGCCGGGCCGTGTGCAGTTCCCCCGCCTGGAGAGAAAAGATAGTTCCTACAAGCACAAAATACGCCTTGGAGCGGGTATCATCATCCGCTATGTAATGCCAGCGCCCCCGGTAAAAAACGGCCACATACGCGTCACTTGGCCGTGCAGAGCTGCTTCGCACGTCAATGAGGCCCTGATGCATACCTTTCCGGGTCAGCATAGCATCCGAGAGAATATCGTGCTTCAGTGTGAGGCTCCGTTTCATCTCTTCCGCAGGTATCTCTATATCCTGTGCGAGGTCGTAGAGAATTCCGAAGCAACTCTTAAACTTGATGAACACTGA
This sequence comes from Deltaproteobacteria bacterium, assembly GCA_019313385.1. Classification (GTDB taxonomy): domain Bacteria; phylum Desulfobacterota; class Syntrophia; order Syntrophales; family UBA2210; genus UBA2210. The sequence goes on from JAFDBG010000049.1 coordinate 11,125, forward strand.
ATCGCATCTTCCCATCTCCTTAAGACCGGCGGTAAGGTCCCTGACCGGTGTCAGTTTGATGCTTGAGATGATCTTACCGTCTGGAGCGTTGATCCTCTCAGGTTTGATTCCAAGAAGCTTCTCAACTTCGTCAGCCTCTTCCGGTCTGGCATATCGTAACTGCATAGTGCCCTTCCCTTCCTTATCGACACCGACGAACTCAATGTCACCGAGCGATTGCATGTGGCGAAATATCTCTGCAAGATCGAGAAATTTACCATACGGGTCGGCTACACCCTTCTCCATGCCGGGTTCGAAATTGTTGAGTTCACCGATCCGTTGCACGACGGTCCACATAAGAGAGTCGATACTCCAACCCGCCCGTGTGAGAAGCATAAACCGATCCAGATTAATTTCCTCCATAAGTTGCTTTAACGCCGCTTCGCCCTGGATAGGCGTGTAGGTAATGATAGGTTTTTCCCCATAACTGGCGCCGAGAGCCGGTGACACGGAATTTGCGAACACATCACTCCCCTTACTATAGATTGTCCCCGCCAGCGCCGCATTGACCGTATAACTGAATGATGAAGATATGGATCCCACCTGAAGGAAAAACAGCGGCTCGTAATATTTCGCACGAACCAGATTAATGAGGAGTTCTTCATTGTTGCTCTTCTGAATGCTTATATTGTAATCGAGGCGATTTCCCTTGAGAGCCTTCGGCCCCAGGGAACAGCCGCTCAGAGAAAAACACACCATTAACATGAAAAGTGCGGTATACACCACGCCTCTTGCTCGTGTGGACACAGTCATTCGCATAAAATCATCCTCTCTTACCTTATTCGATTTAAATATACACAATTGCCGTCATTTATTAAAACCTCCACCCAAGCAGGTTATAGAAATCCAGCCACCACATGAACGCGACAAGAGCTGCCGTAAGAAGTGTATAGTGTATTCGATCCTGGAATGTCCAATATTTTTTCACCCAGGCCAGTACATTAAGAGGGATGACAAAAAGAGTTAAAGCTGCTGCGATGATAGGCATAACGAGGAGCAGGATGAGCGCTGGAGGCACGGAAATGCTCGTTAAAAACTGCTCAACCAGATTGGTCTGGCTCATCATCGTGGACAGAAGGAGCACAAATAATAACAGCAGAATGGCGGCAGAACCTGTGACCCATCGTGCTGTTTGCCCTAATATCGGGGCATCTATCTCCTTAAGTTTTTCCCGTTTTCTGATGATAGCCCGAACGGGCCAGATAAAAACCGAGAGAAACACGGCTATACAGATTATTTTAACCATATCGACAAACCGGGTCGTTGCGAAAAGCGGAATCCGTTTAAAGGGCAGAAAGGGTGCATTAGCTAGGTAATAATGTGTAACATGTCCTTCAGGATTCCTGACAAAAACCTGATCTCCATGGAACGCCCGGACACCGGTTACAGACCTGAACGTATAAGGCTTTACCTCTTCGACCTCTGAGACATACTTTCGGAACGAAGCCATCATGGTTCCTTTCGGGGTGGCTTTTATCGTAAACTGAAGAAGAGGAAAGAGGTATTTTTCAATAGTCGTCGCGTTATAGATCATGGACTCGTAGGTTCCTTCGAGTGCGGGGATCCGCTGCTGTGTTTCCTTGTTCGGGGGCCTCGGTGCATCCTGAACAGGATAGTATCGGTCAAGGAACGCGGTGCGGAGGTCATTCCGCAGAGGGGACCCTCCCGGTGAATTGCAGGTCACAAACAGGCCGACCTGCTCCTGTGGGATCAAAAACAGATTGGAATGAAAGAAAACGGTGTCACCGGCGTGGCCGATCATCCGAAGCCCATGGAGGGGAGTTTCGTAGATGCCGAGACAGATGGAGTTTACTCGCGGAGCGGGGCTGAACTGAGGGCTTTGCATTTCCCGCGCTGCGGCTTCGCCAAGAATGCGTTCATCTCCGTATCTCCCAAGTTGCAGTTGGGCTATCATGAACTTTGCCATATCGGTGGCGGTTGTACTCACCGCCCCCGCGGGAGCCACCCGGACCAACTCAAACTCCTGCGGGACATGCCCGTCTTTTCCGTACACGTAGCCGACGGACATACCAGAGGCCAGGCGGCCAGGCAACGGCTGGGCAATTGTGGTCCGGTTCATGCCGAGAGGCCGGGTGATCCTTTTTCCGATATATTCTTCGAGCGCCATCCCGGAGACTTCCTCAACGATAAGGGCCGCTAGGCATGTCCCGTAATTGGAATACACCGAGATTTCCCCGGGCGGCCTGATCTGCGGTGGCCAGGTTCGTTTCAGAAATACCCATAACGGCTCAAGATCCGAAGGATCTTTTGAGTAGATTCGCGGCTCAATATGATCGTCGAACCCGGCGGTATGGGTCATGAGGTGGCGCATGGTCACCGGCCGTCCCGGGAAGGTTTCCGGAATCTTGAATCTTTTGAGGTACCTGTTTACATCGGCATCAAGGTCGATCGTGCCTGCTTCAACCTGCTGCATCACAGCGATCCATGTAAAAAGCTTGGAAATTGACGCGATGCGAAAGAGCGTCTCGCCGGCATGGACCGGTTTTCCCGTATCGAGGTTTGCAAACCCGTATCCCTTGGCAAAGAGGAGCTTCCCATCCTTTACTAAGGAGATAGCGCCTCCGGGCACATGGTATTTTTCCAGCAGCTTCGGCACCAGATTATCGAAAAACGCTTCCACTTCAGCCGTGTTTTTAAGACCTTCCGCGGCCACCTTTACATAAGCTTCCGGCTTCGTTTCATCCTTTGTCTGGGCTGTAACAGCCTGGGTAAAAGCTAAAAGGAAAAACAAAAGTACAAAACTTAGCAAACAAACCTTTCCTTTCCCACTTTTCATTTATGCCTCCTAGAATACATGGATTTCTCCGTCAATTCAATTTTTTCTCATTAATTTCAAAACACCTTACATATATAATACTGCCGGTTTGAAGTATTAGATTACGACCAGTATATTGCATATTAAAAAATAGAAATACAGCAAAGAAGTTTCTGTACTGGATGTGATTTAACAAATGGGCATTTCCCCCGGAATTGTCCTATGACCCCCAGGTTCTCACACACTTTTCCCAGTCGCCGATACCGCACCCCCAGATTGTGGTGAATATTTCATTGACACATAATATCGATCTTCCTATACTCACTGCCGTGAAAAAGTAATTTCGGCTCCTCGCTAAAAAGTATGGGTAATGTGATTTAGGACGTGATAGATATCCGTGATCAAGAGATGAAGGAGGTTGATACAGATCATCATGAGAGACACGGATTTATTTC
>JAFDBG010000050.1 GCA_019313385.1 Deltaproteobacteria bacterium
AGGAAACGCGGACTCACATATAAGTAAATCAGCATCCATGGCGAGCCTTACCGCGTTTTCACAATAATCAGTATCCCCTGTATAAACAATGGACATGTTGTCAGGCGTTGTTAGGCGGTAGCCGATGCTGCTTTCTATATGCGCCATGGGAAGGGTGTTTACAGCCGCAAAATCGAGTTGAATTGAATCCGGCTCTGAATTGCTCATCTCAACAATACTCACGATTCCCTCTTCCAGCTCCATCCAATGTCCATACACATGCCTCAACCCTTCATAAAAATCCATAAATCCAGCGGCGGCTGTAATCCTGACACTGTCGCGTCTCCGACACCCTTCCGGATACTTGCTCGCGAAGAGAAACCCGGTCAGCTCTCCGGTATGATCAGGATGAAGGTGACTGAAAAAGATATGGGATACCTCGCCTATTGTTACGCCTGATTCGAGGAGACGTCTTATCGTACCGGTGCCCATGTCAAATACGAGCCTCGCGCCGCCCATCTCCATAAGCACAGAACAGGAACTGCGAGAGAGAGATGGGACACATGTTCCCGATCCAAGTATGGTAATCTTTATTGTTTCCATATCAGCCGGCCTATTTATGATTCTGTTAAGTTATGAGGATTTTCATTCAAGATCAAGGCATGCGAAAAAAATAACCACAGATGCCCCGCAGGAAATGCCCTTGGGGTGCATATAGTTGATATTTCGAGGATTATTTTTTGAGCATAACGCAGAGATTGGAAAGACCATTAATCAACAGAATCATCTACACTCGTCCGTAATCATCCTCTATCCGTTCGATATCGTCTTCACCAAAATAATCGCCGGTCTGGACCTCTATAAACATTACAGGATCTGTCCCGGAATTCGCCATACGATGCAACGCGCCCTTGGGGATATCCACCGATTGCCCTCTTTTTACATGCAGAGATTCACTGCCGATGGTGACAATCCCCTCCCCTTCCAGCAGATACCAGTGTTCATCACGACGACGGTGTCTCTGTAGGCTCAAGCGTTTGCCGGGATAAACAGCGATCCTCTTCACCTTGTGATCCGCCTCATCAGAAAGTACCTGATAATATCCCCATGGCCGATGCTCTTCCCTTAAAACGCTCCTAACCATTCCTGTACCTTTTCATGACTGCATTAAACCCATCCACCGAGTTTATAATCGTGGAATCGTCAACGCAGTAGGAAATACGAATATGTCCGGGGCTCCCGAATCCACTCCCCGGGACAACAAGGATGTTTTTCTCCTGTAGCGCGCGGACAAATTCTACGTCATCGTCTATTGGCGTTCTGGGAAAGAGATAGAAGGCGCCATCAGGCTTTTCAAACTCGAACCCCGCCTTCCACAGACAGTCACACAACAGGTCCCTTTTTCTTCTGTAGTGTTCTACATCGACATATATTCCCTGCATCCGCTCCACGATTCTCTGCATAAACGCCGGGGCGTTCACAAAACCGAGTATCCTGTTGCACAGAACGATTCCCTCGACAAGCCTGTCAATATCCGATATTCCGGGACTGAGAGCTATATAACCGATCCTTTCGCCTGGAATGGACAGGCTCTTTGAATATGACGTGACTATTATGCTGTTCTTGCAGGCTTTGAGAATGCTGGGGATTTTTATTTCATCGTAAACTACCGCGCTGTAAGGTTCATCGGAAACAAGATATATCTCTTTGCCATATTCCCTTTCCTTCCTCTCGATAAGCAGAGAAAGGCCCTTTATGGACTCCTCGTTATAAACCTTTCCGGTGGGATTATTCGGGGAATTGATTAAAATCACCTTTGTTTTCTCTGTTATCGCCCTCTCAATGGCATCCAGATTCAGGGAAAAGTCCTCATTTGTCGTCACAAATACGGGAACACCCCCATGATTATCCACGTAAAAGGTGTACTCGACAAAAAACGGCTTTGATATGATGACTTCATCCCCAGGATCAAGGATAGCTTTAAACACAACATTCAGCGCTCCTCCCGCTCCGCAGGTCATAATAACATGTTCCGGAGACAGGGCCACCGAATGAACACCGGAAATATGCGCCGCAATTTCAGCCCTCGTCCTCGCGAAACCGGCATTCGGCATGTACTTGTGGACGCCCGGGGTGTTCTCCCCGGCGATCTCTACCAGCAGTTCTCTAAACCTGTCGGGTGGAGCAACATTGGGATTTCCGAGACTGAAATCGAACACGTTTTCCGCGCCATATTTTTCCTTCAGCTTTATCCCATCCTCAAACATCCTCCTTATCCAGGAAGACTTTGATATAAAACCTTCAATTTTTCGTGAGATTGTCATGATTTTTAAACTCCTTTAAACTCCTGTGATGCTGATTAATGACAACTGTTCACGGTTTACAGTTATCGGTTGAAAGAGAGCAGAGGATTTAAGTCAATAGCTAAAATGCCTCCATCTTTGGGCCTTGCTCATCGTTACCATAGTTCATTGAAAAAACTGTGAACTGTGAAGCACGAACTGTTACGATTTGTAAAACAGCTCACGCCTTTCCTGTAATACATTTTTGTCCAAACCACAAGATGCTGTTTTCCAGGAAAGGCATAAAAAACTATCCGGTTGAGGATCCCATGGGAAATGAGTTGTCAGGAGACTTTCAGTTTGATATTAAGGAGAGATAGATTATCTCCCGACTGGCTGAAGTTAATCAGGGTAGGATACGCACGTTACCTGCAATTACCACTAAAAGGATTCGAGGATTCAAGCGAAATAACACAAAATCGATTAACTCCCGCAGACGAGAGCGGAAATAATAAAAGTGGAGGTTTCTAATGAAAGATTATAATTACGCGGTCCCTGTGTCTTCGGCGGATGAAGGCGCGAGGGTGGCTTTTATTCGAAAGACATATCAGCATCTCGCGTTTGCCATTTTGGGCTTTGCCGGTATGGAATTTCTGTTGATTGATTCACCACTGGCATCCGCTATGGTTGCCAGAATGACAGGAGGATTTTCCTGGTTGATTGTTCTCGGCGCTTTTATGGGCGTTTCATGGATTGCCAACAGGTGGGCCCTTTCATCTACTTCGAGGCGAATGCAATATGCCGGTCTCATTACCTTTGTGGTAGCAGAATCGATTATCTTTCTCCCTCTCCTGTTTATTGCCAGGATGTACGACGCCAACATAATACCAATGGCCGGTATCTTTACGCTGTTCTTATTCGGAGCTCTGACCTATACGGCCTTTACCTCCGGGAAGGATTTCTCATTTCTCGGCGGAGCACTTAAAATCGGGGGAATTGTGGCTATCGGGGTGATTGTCGCGAGTATGATTTTCGGCTTCAGCCTGGGAATATTATTTTCGGCTGCAATGATTCTGTTTGCCGGAGGGGCAATTCTTTACGACACATCTAATATCATGCGCCACTACAACACGGATCAGCATGTCGCGGCCTCGCTGTCCTTATTCGCGTCAGTCGCCCTTCTGTTCTGGTACATAATTCAATTTTTCATGGCACTCTCAAGTGACTGAGCAAGGAAAACCTCTTGGACATAAAAACTCTTTCTATCGTATTTGCCGCTGTTTTTATTGCTGAACTCGGCGATAAAACACAGTTAGCCACGATGCTCTTTGCTACGGATAAGAATGTTAGCAAACTGACGGTATTCTTCGGTGCGGCTCTGGCCCTTATCCTTACTTCAGCTGTAAGTGTCCTTGCGGGAAGCTTTGTTTCCAATTATATTAGCGAAAAATCTCTCTCCATAATTGCAGGGATCGGCTTTATCGCTATTGGCGCGCTGACTATTTTCAGGGCTTAAAGAACGTTTTATTATTATGACATGAGCATTGTGGGTGGAGCTCACCTTTATTTCACACGGCGAATGCCTGTTCTTCATTAAGTAAGCGGTCATTATATGCAAATTTTCAGCTGGCTATGGGACATAACTGTCCTTCACAATCTGATGGCGGGAACCCCTGCCCTTTTCCTCCTGTTCTTAATCGTCATCTGCATAGCGGTACTGTCCAAGGGCGCGGACTGGATGATAGACGGCGTTGTCGCACTGGCGGAGAGAACCGGTCTTCCCAAGATCGTAATCGGAGCGACCATTATCTCTCTCGGAACGACTATGCCGGAGGCATTCGTGTCGGTAATGGCGGCATGGATGGGAAATCCTGGTCTCGCTCTGGGAAATGGCGTCGGTTCCATAATCACCGACACCGGTTTGATCTTCGGTCTTGCCTGCATACTGGCGCCGATTCCGGTCAATCGCTTCATCCTCAACAGAACGGGCTGGGTACAGGTGGGGGTTGCCACACTGCTGGTCATTATTTCCATCCACGCCCTCGTTTCAATGACCGGAGGACCGGTGCTGCACAGGTGGGTGGGGATCTTTTTTCTGATACTCCTTGCCGTTTATATGTACATGACCTACAGGTGGTCCAGGCAGGACACAGGCTCAAATGAAGAAACTCGCAACGATGCCGGGATGACGAATACGGGCACGTGTTGGTTAATGGTTGTGGGTGGATTGTTAATGGTCGTCGCCGGGGCGCGTATACTGGTTCCAGCGGCAGCCGAAATCGCGTTCAGGATCGGTGTGCCTGAGGATGTCATCGCCGCCACACTGGTGGCCTTCGGCACTTCGCTGCCGGAGCTCATGACCGCCTTTGCATCCATCCGGAAGGGTCATCCTGATATCATCGTCGGGAATATCGTGGGAGCCGATGTACTCAACTGCCTCTTTGTCATAGGGGCCGCGGCAGCAGTCAGACCACTTTCCATACCGCCAAACTTCTTCATCTTTCACTTTCCAGCCATGCTTATTATCCTTTACTCATTTCGGACATTCATCTTTATGAACAGGGACGGAGGGTTCAGGAAGTGGCAGGGAATGTGGTTGCTTGGTGTTTACCTGATCTACGTGATACTTCAGTATACCATCAATATCGGCATCTCCGGATAGCTTCCGGCTCATATCACAATCATCCCCTCATATCTCTCGCGAAGTTCATTATCCAGACCTTCACGATCCATCTTTACCGCGAGAGGCAGATATTCCAGTATATCCGAGGCCATTATGCCGTCTTCGCCTTCATATTCCGCCGCGAGATCGCCAGAGACTCCGTGTATGAATACACCCTTTCTGACCGCGTCCTGAACGGGCAGTCCCTGTCCGAACATGGCGGCAATTGTGCCGGTGAGTACATCGCCTGATCCGGCCGTTGCCATCCCCGGATTTCCACTGAGATTTATAAAAACCCTTCCATCGGGATATCCTGTAAGCGAGTGCGCGCCCTTCATTACGATAATCGCGTTCAGGTCACGAGCGGCGTTCTGCAACACACCTATCCTGTCTGCCTGTATCTCTTTCACATCAGCGCCAGTGATTCTGGACATCTCTCCCAGGTGTGGTGTCAGGATGGCAGGCGACGTTCTTTCTCTGAGAATCTGAAGATCCCAACACATAGCGGTAATCCCATCCCCGTCTATGAGCAGGGGTTTTTTGATATCGCGGGCGAGTTCTCTCACAAGCATCTGTGTCTCTTCATCAAGCGACAGGCCCGGGCCCAGCACAACCATATCCACCTTCTCCGAAAGTTTCAGCAGGGCATCTTTATTCTTGAAGGCAATACTGCCGGAAACAGTCTCTTCCTGGGGAATAAAGACAATCTCACTTCCCTTGCCGGCTATAAAGGGCGTGATAGATCGTGGGGATGCCAGTCGTGCGTATCCGCCTCCAGCCTTCATGAATGAAAATGCCGCGAAATAAGGGGCTCCGAAATAACCGGAGGCTCCTGCTATAAAGAGTACATCGCCAAGATCTCCCTTATGGACGTCCGCGCCTCTCGGCGGGATCTCCGGCGTAATATTAATTTCGACCTTTATGGAATCATCGTTGTAGTGCGAAGGGGGAAAGGATATGTGTGTTACATAAAGCTTCCCGCACAGAGCATATCCAGGAAAGAGCATGTTCCCCACCTTGGACAGTCCGAATGTAACGGTATAATCCGCCTTCACCGCCGCGCCCATGACTGCTCCCGTATCACCGTTGACACCCGATGGGATGTCAACACTGAATATCGGCTTCCCACTGTCATTTATCATTTCTATAACATCCCGGTACAATCCCTCGACGTCCCGCGCGAGGCCTGTCCCGAAGATTGCGTCTACGATTCCGTCGGAATCGAGAACATATGTCTTCACGGAGTCCACATCAACAACTTCTGTGATCTCTATGGAAAGCTTTTCAATAATATTAAAGTTCATCTTCGCGGAACCCGTGAACCGTTTCGGGTCACCGACAATAAAAACCTTTACATCTCCGCCATTTGAGTTCAGTTTTCTCGCGACAACACACCCGTCGCCTCCATTGTTCCCCACGCCGCAGAAGACAGTAAACTTCCTGCCTCTTACACCCAATTTGGTCTGGATAACGCCGAACGTGGCAAGGCCCGCATTTTCCATCAATAGCTTATCTTCTATTCCAAACTTCTCTATGGCTGTCCTGTCAAGTTCCCTCATCTGCGATACGCTGCTTATCTTCATTGTCCATTCCTCTCGCCTGGATATTACACTGGTATAAATTCTCCATATGTACGCCATAGTAGATGATTCTTACCCGGAAAAGCAAGGTTGAAAACCGAAGGGTGACCACCCCTTCCCTCCTCCGGGATTACGGCAACGGTAAAAACCGTTTGACATTGGATCGGGATACGGGTACTCCATCTGCACTACAATATTCTTAAATCCTCCGTTTCCGACAGGTTACGCTATGAATAGATACATCAAGTTTGTCCTGCGAAGGCCTGTATCCATATTGATCATGCTTGCCATCTTTACAGCGATACTGGTCCCCGGGATAATCAAACTGGAATTTGACAATTCCATCGAATCCTTCATGCCGAAAAATGACCACGAGTACATCTATTATAACGAGCTAAAGGAAACCTACGGAGATAACGGCCGGTTCGCCATCATGGCCGTAACCTCGGACAATCTGTGGAGCGCTGAAACCTTCCAAAAACTCGATCGCCTCATCTCCGACCTGGAAGAGTACAAGGATTTCAACGAGGAGTTGGAGGGCTCCCGACTGAGGAAATTCGATTCAATCGTGTCACGGGGAGAGGTCCAATACAACGACCTGATGGCTACATTTGAAGATGATCCCGCCTTTCAGAGGCTGCTAGCGCGAAAAATAGGGAAATCCCCTAAAAACGGCATTATAAGCGCACGCGGCCTCAAAAAGCTGCACGGACAGATCATACGATCCATGGATTTTAAGAAAATGGAGATCGTGGACACGATTGCCTCGCCCCTGACGATGGAGGACATAAAGGGCGAAAACGACACCCTCGAGACGTATGACCTTGTCGAGAAGGATGACAGCGGGAGGCGGATGCTCCCCTCCTCGCCAAAAGAGATCAAGGAATTCAGGCGACGGCTGGAGAGAAACCCATCCTTTGAAAAAGGGCTCTACAGCAGAGACGCCCAGACCGGTGAGATAACCGATTTCTGCGTCATCATCAAGTTCATCAATCTGGACAACCAGGACCCGGCCATACGCGAAATGATGGAGGTTACAAACAGTTACCTCGGCGATCTTGACATCACGTCCTCGGGTGTCCCGGTCGTGAACATGTGGATGAACGATTATATGCATTCGGACCTGTTCAGGAATATCCCCCTTGTTCTGCTGGTTGTCGTTATCGTGTTCTACGTGAATTTCCGGTCGGTCCGGGGAATAGTGCTCCCTTTCGTCACACTCGGGCTGGCGGAGCTGTGGATTCTGGGTCTCATGGGGTACATCGGATACCGGGTCACCCCAGTCGGCGTGTCCATTCCACCCCTGATGATCGCCGTGGGAAGCTCGTACGCCATTCACCTCCTTAACCAGTATTACGCCGATTTCAATGTAATCATGAAAACGGACAGGAGGGCAGGCCTCTATGAATCTATGACCCACATATCAATGACCGTCCTTTTGGCCGGACTTACCACCTTCATCGCCTTCATGACACTGGCAACCAGCCAGGTATCGGCCATACGCGAATGGGGGATCGCCTCCGCAATCGGGGTCATGTTCGCCGTCTTTATCTCCTGTTCATTGATACCCGCCTCTCTCGTGCTCCTTCCGGGGACAAGGCCTTCAGCCCTCTTTCACAAAGACAAAACTACAAAGACAGTGGTTGACCGGATTATCGCTCTGATGGCGAAGGGCGCCATTGTTCACTACCACAAGGTGCTGATAATCGTCGGTATCCTCATCGTCGTATCGATAGCGGGGATGGCCCGGATCAACGTAGAGACCGCGTTTCTTAACTATTTCAGGGAACACGATCCGGTCAAGCTGGACACTGAGACTATCGGCGATAAGTTCGGTGGGGGGTGGTCGTACGATATCCTTATTGATTCGGGAAAGGTCGACGGTGTCAAGGACCCCAAATTCCTCGTCGTGATTGAGGAATTCAGACAGTGGCTGATCTCCGACGCGAATATCCACCTCAATATCGGTAGAACCGAATCCTTCTCGGACTTTATCAAGACCATGCATATGGCCATGAACAACGACGATATCTCCTTCTTCAGGATTCCGGAGAACCCCCTGGATATCATCGATTACCTCGAGATATATTCCGGGGACGACGAAGACTCGGACGGCAGATTCGACGAATTCGAGCCCTTCGTCGATATCGACTTCAGGAACTTCAACCTGCTGGCCAGGCTGGGTGAACGGGAAGACTACCATGTGGGAACAACTGAAATCATTCGGATCGCCGACGAGATAGCTGTCTATCTGGATGAAAATCTGCCGGAGGGCACCTCCTACACCATCAGCGGCTTCCCCATGATGGATACCAAGCTGGTCCACTATGTCGTCACGGGACAGATGAAGAGCCTTTTTCTCTCACTTCTGGTCGTAGGCCTTATTGTCGCCCTGCTGTTCCGTCAGATAAAGGCGGGCCCCCTTGCCCTGACACCCATGAGCATCGCCGTTATCATCAATTTCGGCATCATGGGGTGGCTGCAGATCGACCTGGATATGGCAACCTCCGTTATCGCCGCGATTACCATCGGGATCGGCGTGGATGACACTATCCACTTCCTCAATGCTTTCCGCCACAACAGGGCGCGGGGATTGAGCATTGACGAGACAATACGGCACACACTCGCCGTCTCAGGAAAAGCGATACTCTTTACATCGCTCGCACTGGTATTCGGATTCTCGATACTGATAACCTCCAATTTTCTACCGATAGCCCTGTTCGGCATACTGACCGCCGCCACCATGATCAACACGACGATAGGGGCACTCCTGGTCCTCCCCTCCGTCATCAAGGCCACCGGCATCACCCTCGACGAACCGGAACCCGGCTCCGGGATCGGCAGGTATCTGAACATTGACAAATTTTTCGGAATGGACCAGAATGATACCGAAAAGTGAACCGAATGACACGACTGAGAAAAGGGGACTGCCGATGAAATTAAGATTCCTTCTTACGATTCTTTTCGTATTGTTCCTCTCCACCCCCCTCTTCGCGCTCACCGGAAGAGAGATTATGGAAAAGAACGACGCCCTCCCGGAGGCGAAAACCGCCGTGAGTGACGTATTGATGGAGATATACAAGGGGGGGCGGGTTACTGAAAAGCAGTTTGAGAGTCGTACAAAGAAGTTTCAGGACGGAGAGGACAAGCTTCTGATATCCTTCACCCGACCGACCCGGATAAAGCTGCTGACCCACACGCACAAGGGGGGTGATGATGACCAGTGGCTCAGGCTGTCGTCAGGAAAGATGAAGAGGATCGCCGCCTCCGACAAGGGAAAGCTCTTTGTCAATTCACACCTCTATTATGAGGATATCGGTTCGCGGGATATTGATGATTATGGGTACAAACTGCTGGAAGACGCGAAGGCCGTCGGTTTTGACTGCTATGCGGTGGAAGCGGTCAAGGAAACCGGTGAGAAGGTCTACAGCAAGCTGATACTGTATGTGCGCAAATCGGACCACTTTATTGTGAGGATCGACTTTTACGAAGGGAGCAAATTTCACAAGTATCTTGAAAATCATGACATACGAACGGTCAATGGAATTCTGACACCCTTCAGCTCCATCATGACTCTGGAAAACGGAAAGGGGAAGACAGAACTGAAGATTTTAAAACTGGAATACAACAGAAGCCTGAGAAATTCGACCTTCAACAAAGAGGCGCTGCGATAAAGATTTTAGAAATGCTGATTGATCTTTTCTATGCCTGCAAAAGACTCTATTTTGCTCCGAACACCTTCTTGATCAAGTCAGTGGTTCGCTTAAGCGGATTCTGGCGGATAGCAGCTTCTTCTTTGGCCATATAATAAAAAATCCCGTCAATCCCCTCCTCAACAACATAATTTGTGAGGTTGGCTTTCACGTCGGGCACAAACGGCAGGGACCGATATTCTCTCATAACGTTATCATAGGACTGAACCGCTCCTACTTCCGCAAGGCTGTCTGTGACCACAGGCCGCATTTCTTCCATCAGAGCGGGAGACATTTTCTTCCGAAAATACAAGGTGGCAGCATCCTTCGGGCCGTCATATATCTTTTTTACATCATCAAAGGTCATTTCTGTGATAGCTTGTCCGAATAGTTTCTTCGCCTTCGGAGTCGCTACCTCCGCGGCCCGGTTAAGTTTCAGTTCAAGCTCCTGAAGCATACCGGACATACCAATTTTATCCAGCGCGAATTTGACAGTATCTAATCTTTTAGGCAACGGTATATGAATGGCCGGATCCATATTGAACCCATCTGTACGACCCAACTGAGTAATAACATTTTCAGAACCAACTCGAAGCGCATCCTTGAGCCCGGCACTGATTTCCTCTACCGAAAGACCGGTTTGCGTTTTGTTTCCCCCGACAGTTTTAAGGAGTTCCTGGCCTTTATCCAACCAGCCTGCGGAAAATTGAATGCATGATAATCACCTCCATCTAAAACAATACGGGTTCGGGCCTTTGCTGTCGGCTACCCCCACCCTCCTGGTTACAGATGCTCAATAACATTCCACGGTATATTTATGATTTATCTAATAAGACCTGTCAAGTAATTAGTCCAACATAGCTCCTTTTTAGCTCTTGACATACTAATTCGTTCTGCTTATGCTTTCCCCCGTGAAAAGGCTGGTCTGAAAGGCGCACATGAGGGGTAAGACAATCGAAAGTAAGAATGATTTTTGCATCAACCACCGGCTTGAGCCCGGCCAATACTGTCTGACAGATGTGTTCGCGGGTGTCCGCGCCTGTGAGATTCTTTCCGCCATCTTTGCCGACGCGGAAGAAATCGACACGGCCATCGCGAGCACTAAGGTATTCGTGGTGGACATCCCACATGAGATCTTCGTTGACAATGACAACGGTTCCATCAACATCGCCCTGAAGTACCTGCGCGACACCTCGGACGAAACCCTTTATCTGGACATCATCCACGAACTGTGCCACGTCAAACAACACATGCAGGGGCGAGACCTGTACGACATGAGCAAGGCCTACGTCGACCGGGATACCGAAATCGAGGCCTATCAAGTCACGGTACAGGAGGCCCGCCGGATCGGCCTGAACGATGACGACATTCTCGATTACCTGCGCGTGTCGTGGATCACCTCCGAAGAGCACAAACGGCTTGCCCGCAGAATGGATGTGAACTGAGGCATCCAGGAAGTTGATTCGCGCTGATCGTGGGCACCAACCTCAGATTCATCCAATTCCCGGAAACATCTCTTGCAGGTTTTCAACTAAGTCCCCTGCCCCCAAATTCCCGCCGCGACAGACGGGTATCATTGAGATACTTCGCCCGCCTGTGCGTTGCACACAGACAGGTCACTTTGCACCTCAGAATGAAACTGCGTGCACTTTTACAAATCTGTTACTCTTTTATTCTTCTCTCAAGCACGGGCGTTAGAGGCGTATTTTTTTGAATATAGTTTATCAATACATCCGCATCAATCACCGTTGTATAATCCTTAGGAACAGATTCATCTCGGAAAACATAATAGCCGTTACCTCCTTCGGCTAACCATTTGTTTGTAATAACAGTGTATGTGACATTGTCTTCTACAGGTTTCCATATCCCGTTTTTCAGAACTTCCAAACATGTTACCCGGCTGCCCGGATTGACTATTTTGGTTACATCTTTTCCATTATAGCGCGCGCAGAAAGGATCTGCCGAAGTATTATAAACTACTTTTAATCCTCCTAGCTGCAAGAACCCGCCTGAAGAAGTGCGAGTCGCTTTAACACACGAGGACGCACATTTTTCGGACCTGAGTGAGGAAGCCGATATTTCCATCACCTGTTTTAGCTGTGCGCCGGTCAGCCGGACCTTCACAAGTTCATCGCGAAAGGGTGAAATTTGATTGATTGTCTCATAGGTCAGGTCTCCCGCGGAAAATATCTTATCACCCCGGATGGCCCCACCATTAACGAGAGCTACATCCACATCACCAAACCAGTACAAAAATGCATCCGTGATCATGTTGCCAAGTGCAGATTCCTTCTCGCGAACTACCGATTTCCTCGCGTCAAGATCAACTGTACTTCTACCAATAGCTTTCGTCAAACCCTTCCCATAGGTATTCATAAACTCTGACATTTTGTTCTTAATTGCGGAGTCCTCTCCCACGGTGGAATCCAGCAGAACGAGCTTCCAATGGGGATCTTTGACATGGCCGTCTTTGTATGTAAATCTGAGAACACCCAGATACGGCGCCCTCGATCCGTCATTAATAATAACGGTGTTATTCAAAGTCTCATAAACATAAGTGTGGCTGTGACCGCCAACAATTACATCTATACCCTCAATACTCCGGGCAAGGATTCTGTCTTCATTCTCACCGATATGGGTCAGTGCGATAATAAGCTCGCATCCGCCAGCCTTCAATTCGCCAACTACCTTACGCGCGACGGAAATAATATCTTCATCAATTCTCACTCCCGGACCTGGATTGCAGACACGCAGAAAACCAGGCGTCATCAATCCGAAAAACCCAACTTTAATACCCTTGATTTCCTTGATATAAGTTGGTGTAATTTTTGAACTCAGTTTCTTGTCGTCAAAATGCAGATTGGCACAGACTATGGGGAAGTCCGCATTGGCAATGGCAGTTTTGTATAGTGAAGCTCCAAAATCAAACTCATGATTACCGGGACATACAACATCATAACCGGTTAAATTCATACCTGTTATCTCGGGTTTGCCCTTCATTGAAGAGTAAAGAGGGCCAAACAAATCATCGCCCGTACTGACCAGAAGTGACGCATCCACTTCACCACGCACCCTCCGGGCTACAGCAGCAATGCGTTCAAATCCGCCAACGACAACATCCTTGCCACCAATTTTAGCCTTGGAGGGCACGATAGCACTCTGAATATCAGCAGTGGTCATTATCGCAAAACTGAAAGAACCATTGTCGCCTGGATCTTTATAATCTCTGTTTCCGCACCCTTCGATAACAAAGGAAGAGAGCAACAACACAACAATGAACATACGGAAGAAACAAGCTTTGATCGGCTGTCGAATAGACATAATATACCTCCTAAGATTGATAGCTTTGTAAAAAATCATAAAATACCATTTTTCGCCATTCCGCAAAATCGCCGCAAATATTTTTCTACTGCAAGATAATGCGAACCCGCCCCCTGCAGATCCATCACACCCAGTTATTCTCTGCACTTCCCGAAGAGCCATCTGCCTTCGTGCCCCTACCAGAAATTCACCGCTTCCCTCGTTGGGGCACGATGCCTGGTTGGGGCACGATGCTTCGTGCCCGTACTATCGCTATCCGGGGCATAGATATACTGGTAACCAGATTTTTCAAACAATTCGATGGCAAATTCTTCGATTTTCGATTCGGTTATTTTAGCAATGCTTATTACCCTTCAATCTGAACTACCGAGAAAACCTCGGCAGTTGACAACTTATCGTGCCCCTGCTACCAGCGATTTCAATATTTCATCAATTCGATTCATAGTATTTATCATCCCGCCATTTCAAGGGATTAGTTTGGATGTATTCCGCAATTTGATGACAGGATTTTTCATTGCGGATAATATGTTCGTAATAATTGCGTTGCCAGACAGGAGTAGGGGCACGATGCATCGTGCCCCTACCCTCCACGATTCCATTGATTTCGATGATGCCGTGCACATGATTTGGCATTATGCCAAATACATCCAAATAAATATTGGCACGCATTTTTGACGTTTTTATCCATTCTTTTTCCGCGATTTCGCCATATTCATTCAAAATCATTTCCCCGTTTTTGATTTCCCCGAATAGACACAAACGATTATGCGTGCACATGGTGATGAAATATAATCCCGCCTGTGAATAATCATATCCTTTTAACCGAATTGAACGGCGGCGATGTGTGACCAGGATGTCTCCGACCAATTGATAATTTTTCATTCTTATAGCTCCAGAATCACTGAACTAAATTTTTCTTATACTCTGAATACGTCGACATTATCACTTGGGTGAAAATATTTATAGGAAAAAGTGACAGCTTTTTTATTGGCATTGGAAAGCAAGAAACAAACCTGATTTTTGATCCTTTTGGGGCTCTCAATTTCTGGAAGTACTTCTGCAAACGGAAGGAGTCCGTAGGACAACTGGAATTTCCTCAATCAAAGAAACAAAAAAGCTGATCGCGTACCGGGGCGGGTTGCAATTTCGACCTCGAACGGCATAGCCTACCGGCAGAGCCGGCAGCTTGAATATGCGATTCATCTCAGAAAAAATGT
>JAFDBG010000051.1 GCA_019313385.1 Deltaproteobacteria bacterium
TAAACAGGTAGGAAAACATAATCGCAGACAACTACGATTACGCTGTAGCCGCTTAGACGGCTACCGGTCTCCCGACCATGTCTGCCGGGTCGGATGAGGGCGTCATATAGGCGGGCTGGCTGAGCTCTCTTTCCTGGAGGGAGTAAAGTGAGATCTAAACAGGATAGCAACTGATCAATCCTGCCTTTGGGAGTTTTCAGGAGCGAATTCAAATCAAAGGATATGCACGTAGAAACTCCAGTGGAATATTTTCGGACGCGGGTTCGACTCCCGCCGCCTCCACCAAAACACAATCCAATAAGGTCCAAAGAAGTACGAAACCCGCTAGAAATAGCGGGTCTTTCTTGCCGTTTATCCAATGGCGTGCCATGGGGTTTATCAAAATCCGGCGTTTTTGGTGGCCTTCTCAAAAAGCGCCCAAAGAGAATTGCAAGCCTCCAAAACAGGAGGAAATGCAGTTATGCCAAAGAGATCATGCCACTTTCAGAAGTCAAAGTTGACGCACTCGTAAAAAGTCAGAAAACGCCATTTTTCGTCATTCCGGCGGAAGCCGGAATCCAGTAAATTCAACAACTTCTGGATACCGAATCAAGCCAGGTATGACGGTTTTGGAACTTTTTACGACACCATCAAAGTTCGCACTGCCAAACCCCGGAAGAATCCATACAAACTCTTTGATGGGGGAGGGCTGTTTCTTCTGGTCACTCCTTCAGGCGGCAAACTGTGGAATTTCAAATACTATTTCGACAACAAAGAAAAGAAGCTTACCTTGAGGCCATATCCAGAAGATCCTCTCCTTGATGCTAGGCAGCGCAGGGATGAGGCCCGACGACAGATTTCCCGCAATATAGACCCCGGAGAGGTTCGCAAGGCACAGAAGCAAGCAAAAACTGAAGAAACGGGGACCTTTGAGATCATTGCCCGTGAATGGTATACGGAATTCACCCAAACATGGACGCTGGGACATGCCACCACAATTATGAACCGATCTTGGCGATCATCTCCAACGCGAATTTTTTTGCATCCTCAAAGTCTCCCTGGTCGGGGTGTCCTTCAGCGCTCTGGGCCTCCTGGGCCCATGCCCTGTGTTCTGATTTTTGCATCAAGGTTTCGATAATCTTTGGGTCCACGCTTCCCCGGCAGCCGAAGTGACCGAGTGTGGTTGCCTTGGAGGCGATGCTGATAGCGTGTTCGAACGCCTGTTTTGGCGGTTGGCCGCCGCATAGAGAACCGTAGGTTGAGAATAAGGCTACCTTTTGCTCCCCAGAGAGTCCCTTGATGAAAGGCTGGACCTTTCCCGGTACACTGTGGGCAAGAACCGGGAATCCACAGAATATGATGTCATATCCGTTGGCGTTTTCCACATCCGGGATGGGCTCGATCTCTTTCGCTATGTGAATGGATTTGTATATTGCACGGGCGAGCTTTTCCGTTTTGCCTGTTTCCGAGTAGTACGTGACCTACGCTTTCATACATCCTTCTTGCTACAGTGATTTGTCTTATGTGATACGCAAAATTTGTGTTGCTTGCAAGCTCACTTACCTCAATATCGAGGTGCATATAATATTTTTGAAAAAAACAGGCTGAAATGATAGTGTGCACCCCATCTGACTGATTGGTGATAACTATGTTCAAGATTGCCACCTATAATGTAAATTCCATACGTTCACGCCTCCATATTGTCATACCGTGGCTTCGGAAGAATCATCCGGATGTCCTGTGCATGCAGGAGACCAAGGTTGAGGACGCGAAGTTTCCGGTTGGGGATTTTGAACAGGCCGGTTACCATGTGATCTTCAGCGGGGGAAAACGGTACAGCGGCGTGGCCATAGCATCTCTGGAAAAACCGGAAGATGTCGCTTCCGGCCTGGGGGATACGGAGCCGTTTGATACAGACCGCCTTATCCGAGGTGTATTCTCCGGCATATCGGTATTAAACCTGTATGTGCCTCAGGGACGCGGCAGGGATCTGCCCCAGTTTCAGTACAAACTTCAGTGGTTTGCCCGGCTCCGCAATTTTCTGGAAAGACACTATTCACCTGATGATCTGCTTGTCTGCTGCGGTGATATCAATGTTGCCCGTGAGGAGATCGATGTCCATAATCCCAAAAGACTTCTGGGGCATGCCGATTTCACGCCGGAGGTGTGGGATGCCTTCGACTCCATAACTTCATGGGGCCTGTCCGATGTCTTCAGGAAACATCATCCTGGAGAGGTGGGACAGTACGCGTTTTTTGACTATAGGGTTCCGACAGCGGTAAACAGGGGGCTGGGCTGGCGGGTTGATCATATACTAGCAACCTCTTCTCTCGCTGGCATGTCGGTTGACTGCCATATCGATCTTGAACCAAGGCTTGCCGAAAAACCGTCCGACCATACCGTGATGGTTGCTGAGTTTAAGAACCTGCCATGAAATGAGACGCACTTCTTTTTCAGACCTTTTTACATTTTTTCTTGAGAATTCCTGCAAAATCGAGTAGGTGAGTCTGGCCGGGAGAGGGAAGGATTTTTTTCGTTCTGCGCGCTTGCTAATGTCTTTGATTGAATTACATATTTTTGAGAGTAGTCACTTTGAGTGATGCGGGAATCTTGTAATAGAAAACGGGGAAGCCGACATTGAAAGGAAAAAGGGATATAGAACTGTCTGAATGTGATGTGTCTGCTCTGCGCAACTCAATCCTGGAAGGGGAGGAGGTGGCTTCCTGCGGAGAAACCGCAAAAGAGGTACAGGAGCGTGAAGCAAGGTATCGGTTCATCATTGACGATATTGAGGATTGTTATCTCGAGGTTGATCTTGCCGGGAATTTGACCTTCTTCAATAACGCGGTATACGATATGTTTGGATACTCAAGGGATGAACTTATCGGTATGAACAACCGTGAATATATCACCTCTGAGGCTGCCAGAGGGATTTATGAAATCTTCAATAAAATATATCTGACCGGGAAATCCTCAGACATCACGGACTATGAGGTGATTACAAAGGACGGAAGCGTAAAAACGCTTGAGACAACAGCCTCTCTTATGCGGGATCAGGAGGGCGTCCCCGTCGGATTTCGATGCCTGGCACGCAATGTCACCGATATAAGACACGCCGAAAAGCTCTACAAAAATATTGCGGAAAAATCCTTCTCTGGAATGTATATCACCTGTAAAGGGAAATATCAGTACATAAATTCTAAAGCCGCGAGTTATTTCGGATGCGCTCAGGAGGGAATAGTCGGGACAAGTACCCTGCATCTGGTGCATCCGGATGACAGGGCTTTGTTGAAAAAACATGCGGCGGAGATGTTAAAGGGAGAACGTAACACCCCGTATGAATTCAGAATACTTAATAAAGATGGTGACTATCGGTGGATTATGGAGTCTGCTACTCCCATTCGCTATGGGGGGAAGCCAGCTGTTCTGGGTAATTGTATTGATATCACAGACAGAAAAAGAGCCGAAAACGCCAGCAGAGAGTCGGAGCAGAGGCTTTCCGACATTATTAATTTCCTTCCGGATGCCACCATGATAGTGGATACAAACGGCAGGGTTACTGAGTGGAATCACGCCATGGAAGAGCTGACCGGCGTAAAGGCGGATGACATGATAGGAAAAGGTGATTACGCGTATGCTGTTCCCTTTTTCGGGGAGAAAAGGCCGTTACTTGTCGATTATGTGCTAAATCCGGAGCTTAAAATTGAGCAGGCATACTCCAATGTTAATAAAGAAGGGGAGACCATAACAGTTGAGGTGCCTGGTGCCCGCTTGAAAGACAAAAAGGGTATAGCCTGGATTAAGGTTGCCCCTCTGTTCAACGCTGTGGGGGAAACGGTCGGGGCCATTGAGACGATACACGATATAACGGAACGGAAGGTAGCGGAAAAACAGCTTCGATATCTGAGTACTCATGATTCCCTCACCGGTCTTTACAACAGGGCCTTTTTTGAGGAGGAGATGTCCAGATTTGAACGGGGCAGGACGTTTCCTGTCAGCGTCGTAATGCTGGATGTTGATGACCTCAAGTGTGTCAATGACACCCGGGGGCATGAGACAGGGGATGCCTTGCTGAAGCGTGTGGCCCAGGTTTTGGGCACGGTCTTTCGGGCCGATGACATTGTGGCCAGAATAGGGGGAGATGAGTTCGCCGTGCTTCTGCCGGCCACCGATATTTCAGCTGCGAAAGAGATTGTTTTGCGCCTCAGGGATTCTTTAATAAATCACAATAAGAAACACCCGTATTTTCCTCTTAGTTTCTCGGTCGGGGTGGCGGAAGGCTCTAAGGGCGATTCACTGGTCAATGCGCAGAGGAGAGCCGACGAGTTCATGTACGGGGAGAAACTATCTAAAAAGAAAAGCGAAAACTGGAATTTCCTTAGCAGGTCTGCTGGATAATCTGCAAACATTAAGTTTGAAATTATCTTTAAAAATTTTCATGGAGACGAACATATATAATGAGTAATAACGATAAAAAACAATTAGCGGAGCTTTCCATCAATACTATGCGTTTCCTTGCGGTTGACGCGATACAGAAGGCAAAATCGGGACATCCGGGGCTGCCCATGGGTAGCGCGGCGATGGCCTATACCCTGTGGACGAGACACCTGAGACATAATCCCTCGAATCCGGGCTGGGCGGACAGGGACCGCTTTGTCCTCTCCGCCGGACATGGCTCCATGCTGCTCTATTCGCTCCTTTATCTGACAGGCTATGATTTTTCGCTCGATGATATCAGGGCGTTTCGCACGTGGGGCAGCAAGGCACCGGGACATCCGGAGTTTGGTGAGACGCCGGGCGTGGAAGCTACAACAGGACCGCTCGGCCAGGGCATAGGCGACGCGGTGGGTATGGCCGCCGCGGAGGCCCATCTCGCCGCCAGGTATAACCGCCCCGATCTGAAGATTGTGGATCATTATACCTACGTTATCGCGGGCGATGGCGACTTGATGGAGGGAATATCCTACGAGGCCTGTTCGCTGGCGGGGCATCTTCAGCTCGGCAGACTTATCATCCTGTATGATGACAACCGGATATCACTTGCCGGTTCGACAAAGCTTTCATTTACCGAGGACATTGAAAAACGGTTTGAATCCGCCAGCTGGCATGTGCAGCATGTTGAAGACGGCAACGACGTGGACGCCATAGACCGGGCGATCAGTCTCGCAAAGGAAGAACAGTCGCGTCCTTCGATAATCTGCGTAAGCACGATAATAGGTTATGGATCTCCCGCCAAGCAGGACAAAGCCTCCTGTCACGGATCGCCGCTCGGAGTGGAGGAGGTTGCCGCCGCCAAGGGGAATCTTGGCTGGCCGTTGGAACCGGAATTTTTTGTACCGGAGGATGTCCTGGAACATATGCGCGGTGCCGTAGAAAGAGGTCGAGGACAGGAGTCTGAGTGGAGATCCACCCTTGAACGTTACAGGGAATCCTGTCCGGAAGATGCCTCTGAATTTGAACGTGTGATGGATGGAAGACTTCCCGCGAACTGGGAATCGGCCCTCCCTGAATTCGGTGCTGACCTGAAGGCTCTCTCCACCAGGAAGGCATCGGAGGCGGTTTTGCAGGCACTTGCGCCCGGGATGCCGGAGCTTATGGGGGGAACAGCCGACCTGAATCCTTCCACGCTCGCATGGCTTAAGGGATTCGGAGATTTTCAGCCTGCCGGAACAGGATCGGAAGATGTCTCCGGCGCGGTAGGCGGTGAATGGAGTTACAGGGGCCGGAACGTGCACTTCGGTGTCAGGGAACATGCGATGGGTGCAATTGCGAACGGCATGGCGCTCCACGGAGGAGTGATTCCCTTTGTCGGCACATTCTTTGTCTTTTCCGATTATATGAGGCCCTCGATGCGCATTGCCGCCCTTATGGGCGCTCATGTCATTTATGTATTTTCCCATGACAGTATCGGTGTGGGTGAAGATGGTCCAACGCATCAGCCGGTGGAGCACCTGATGAGCCTGCGCGCTATGTCCGGATTGACGGTTATACGTCCGGCAGACGCGTCTGAAGCGGTTGAGGCGTGGCGCTCTGCCCTGCTCAACGACAAAGGTCCCACCGCACTGGTCTTTTCCCGTCAGGATATTCCTATCCTGAATCGGTCTGAGTATGCCCCGGCAGACGGTCTGCAACGGGGAGGATATACCGTGTGGGAATCATCGGAAGGTAGGCCGGATGTGATCCTTATAGGCACAGGGTCGGAACTGCAGATCGCGCTTGATGCCGGTAAAAGCCTGAGCGAAAAAGATGGTATCGCGGTCCGCGTGGTTTCACTTCCATGCTGGGAACTGTTTGACGTGCAACCGGAGAATTACAGGGAAAAGGTCCTTCCGTCGTCAGTGAAAGTACGTGTAGCAGTAGAGGCAGGGATCAAACTGGGATGGGAACACTATGTGGGTCTCGATGGTGCGGTCATCGGTATGGATGGATTCGGAGCCAGCGCGCCCGCGTCGGTCCTTTATGGAAAATTCGGCATAACTGTACAGGACGCCATAGAGACTGTCAGAAGCTTAATGAAAAGATGATAACTTCGTAAAAAGCTTTGTCATACCACTTAACCGTCATTCCGGAGGAAGCCGGAATCCAGTTTTTTCAGGGAGTTGTAGATTATTACGAATTTATCGAAGATAGGAATCTGCTATTTTCAATTGGAGGGTTAATTAGATATGGATCTCCAGATCAACAACATTGGCGATTATCGACATTTGCTGGATGCCATTCTCGCTGAATTAGAGAGGGACCGGGCAGTGGATCGCATCTGGTCCGGTGACTATACGGTCTGGGGGTCTGAACCTGCCGAAATCAGCAATCGTCTTGGCTGGCTGAACAGCCCGCAGGAGATGAGCAGCAGAATTGATGGCCTGCGGCAACTTGCCTTTGATCTGCATAAAGAAAACTACACCCATGCCCTTCTTCTTGGCATGGGTGGGTCCAGCCTGGCTCCAGAAGTTCTGAGAAAAACCTTTGGTTCTCGTGACGGGTATCTTGATCTGGCCGTGCTTGACAGTACCGATCCGGGCGCCGTACTGTACCACGCGGACCGACTCGATCCCGCCAAAACACTCTTTATTGTTGCCACCAAATCCGGCACTACCACAGAGACCATCTCATTTCTTAAATACTTCTACAACTGGATCTCCGATCGATTGCCGGCAGAGGTTGCCGGGGACCATTTTATCGCCATTACTGATCCGGGCTCATCGCTTGCCGAACTGGCCGATCAATATTCTTTCAGGGCCTCATATCTGAATGATCCTGACATTGGCGGGCGCTACTCGGCCTTATCTTACTTCGGATTGTTGCCCGCGGTTCTCATGGGCGTAGATGTAAAATCTTTGCTTAACCATTCTTTTGATATGATTAAGAGCTGCAGGAAGACCAGTCTTTCGGTCGAAGACGGCAATCCCGGCGTTATACTCGGCGCTGTCATGGGTACGCTGGCAGAAGCCGGCCGTGACAAGCTGACAATCATTGCATCTCCCCGGATTGCGAGTTTTGGCAACTGGGTGGAACAGCTCATTGCTGAAAGTACAGGGAAAAGGGGAAAGGGGATTCTGCCGGTGGTGGAGGACCTGCCGGGAGGGCCTTCTGTTTACGGTGATGACCGTGCTTTTGTCTATTTGAAGATGATGGAGGATAATTCGCGCGACAATGCGGTAGATGCCCTGGAAAACGCGGGTCATCCCGTTATAAGATTATATATTGATGGTCTCAATGATATAGGCGGACAGTTTTTCCTCTGGGAGATGGCAACCGTTGTCGCGTGTCGCCTGTTGAAGGTAAATCCTTTTGATCAGCCCGATGTCGAGGCGAGCAAAATCCTGACAGGAAAGATGCTGGGAGACTATGCAAAAGATGGTGTTCTGTCGCATGAAGTTCCGGTATTAACTTCCGGTGAAATCGCGGTTTATGGCGATGTGAAAGCCGACAATCCGGAAGAGGCCCTGGCAGAATTTCTCAGCCAGGCCGGCCCGGGTGACTATGTGGCCATCCAGGCATATTTGCAGCCGACAGATGAGGCCGACCGCGCTTTGGGTGAGTTAAAAACGAGAATTCGCGACAGGTATGGGCGCGCCACGACCGTCGGTTATGGCCCCCGTTATCTCCATTCAACCGGGCAACTGCACAAGGGAGACGCGGGCAGGGGCCTGTTTGTCCAGCTTACCGCCGAAGATGCGCGGGATGCGCCCATTCCAGATGAGATAGGTTCCGGGGATTCCTCCGTTACCTTTTCCGTGCTTAAAAGAGCCCAGGCCATGGGTGACCGGAAAGCCCTCCTGAACGCGGGCCGTCAGGCGATACGCTTTCACCTTGGCAGGGACACGACTGGGGGGCTCAGGTTCCTGATGAAAGCCTTGCAGCCGTCTGACCGCCAGTGATTACTCTAAATAAACCGTAAATTTTAATTATCTTAACTCCTCTTTAGGACAAAGTTGAATTCACCTCAAATGTATTTATTGTAAAATGCAAGGACATAAACTCATGAAGAAATCCCTTTTGAACTTGATATTTGCCTTTGCTATTCTGTCTCTTATTGGTTGTTCCACCACGCAAAAAAATACAATCACCCATTTATCCACAATCGATGCGATTCTGGCCGGGGCTTACGATGGCTACGTGACACTCGGTGATCTAACCACGTATGGAGATTTCGGGATCGGCACTTTCGACAGGCTTGATGGAGAAATGATCCTGCTCGATGGGAAAGTCTTCCAGGTAAAGGCGGACGGTAAAGTATATACTCCGGCCTCGACAGTAAAAACCCCCTATGCTTCAGTCGTACAATTTAAAAAAGACATTACAACAAAGCTCCCGAAAGGGATTGATTATTCTACGCTTAAAAATATTCTGGCAGGAAAAGCCTCGAATATGAATGTTTTCTGTGCCGTAAAGGTAAATGGACGCTTCACGAAAATGAAAACGAGGAGCGTGCCGGCACAGAGAAAACCTTACCCGCCCCTCACGGAAGTAACAAAGGATCAGGTGGTTTTTCATCTTAAAAATGTCTCGGGTACAATTGTGGGATTCAGATCCCCTGCTTATGTAAAGGGCATCGGCGTTCCTGGATACCATCTCCACTTCATATCTGATGACTTCAGGTCTGGAGGACATATCCTGGAATTTGAGCTTGAAGAGGGAACTGCCGAGATAGATATATGCAATCGGTTTCTTATGATTCTGCCCGAAGGTGTACACGATTTCAGCCAGATCGATCTCAGTATTGACAGATCGGAAGACGTTGACAAGGCGGAAAAATAAATTGTAACTGCTCAGAATAATAGAGGGGGTCTATGGACAATAGATGTAAGCAAAAACTGACGTATTACATTTAAATTTCAAGATGGCAACGTACATATTGTCAATTATGAGAATTATCACTAATGGATATGTACAATCCACCTCATCCCGGAGAGTTTATCCGGGAAATATATCTGGGATCACTACAACGGAATGAAAAAGCTGGCATTTAGAGTTCGTTGCTGCTGTTTATCGCATGTCGTTTTTAGTTGACTTTTAATACAATATGATACTATATGCAATATCATTCCAAGGAAATAAATATGGGGAAAGCTCAAAAGCTATTTGAAAAGTGGTCTGCAAATATACCAACAGATGCCCGCGTTCAGGAAGTTAAAACCTTGTTGAATCATTATTTTAACGGTTTATGGAATCAGCAAAAAACTTCTCATATCGTAGTAAGGTGTGAAAAACTGAAAGACTTTCCAGATTACCAGCCTTATGGGGAGATATCAGTTCCAGTTAAGGGCGGGCAAAAAGTCAAAGGGTATTATATCAAGGAACTTATCAAGGCCATTGGTATTTTGGAAGAGTTAGGAGGAGGGGGAAATGAAGAAGGATCTTAATTACTATCTTGGTTTGCCATATAAGATAGAAGTAACTCCTATTCCGGAAGGAGAAGGCGGAGGTTATATGGCAAGACTGCCACAATTTGGTCGGTTAGGAATAGTCGGTGACGGTGATAACATAGAAGAGGCGATTGCAGATCTCAGCGTAAACAAAGAATTAAGGTTTAAACGATACCTTGAAGAAGGACTGGTAATACCTGAACCTGAGAAGGAACGTGAGGAGTTTAGCGGACGATTTGTTATCCGGATGCCCAAGTTTCTGCATGGTGAGCTTTCATCTCAGGCTCAGACAAATGGTGTTAGCTTAAACCAATACGTAACGACACTGCTTTCAATGAATTTTCAGACGGACAAGTTGGCTGTTTCGATCAATACCGTTGAAAAGAAAGTTAAATCGTTATCCGAGCATATCGGTGCGCTAAAGTATACTATAGAATCCGCCAGCGGGTCGATTCACAGAGATATTAATAGCTATTTAGCAGGTGGATATTCCCGAGCCGCATAATAAGGAGGCAGTTTTGAAAGGAAAAGATACAAAATCGGCAATAAGCCCTGAAGATTACCGTAAAACCCTTGATCATGTGCAACTAATTTCAATTACCATGGACGCGTGCTCGGTTAAGGTAAACCGGGGAAAAGCAGACGGGAACATGAACATTGATGTCAAAAACAAGAGGTCATATTCGATTGAAGATGAAAAAAATATAGTAGTTGCTTCTAATTACGACCTTGTTGCCACTAAAACAACTAAAAAAGAGTTTGCTCTGAAAATCATGTGTACCTACCGAATCGTTTTTTCAACAGAGAAACCCGTCACAGATGATTTCATGGATGTATTTATGGATATTAATTTGCCAATGAACACCTGGCCCTATTTTCGTGAATTTGTTCAGAATATGGTCCAAAGATCCGGATTCCCGCAATTAACGCTGCCTTTATTAAAGCGATAACTCCATCTGAATATTTCTCCGAGTGCCCAAAATCGAAGCTGATCACATGAATAAGGGGAATACTGGGACAATACCTCTTTTATTTTAATCACTTGGAGAAATCGGGGAGACACCATGCAGCTTATTGCCTTTCTTTTTCGTGGAAAGGATATACTGATCTTGGAGTACTTCGGAATACATAATATAAGGAAGTTGACGAGCAGGGTAATAACCCTTTAATCTTTGATAAAAATCTTTAGTTTATATTGCCAGGGTTTCAGGATTGTACAGTATAATCAGTTCAGAACAGGAATTACCATAATGCAGGTACAGATTTTTCCATCTATAAATATCCCGTTGCCCATGGACTCTATTTACAGGCGTCTCGGTTACAAGAGGGGTATAACAAAGGTTGACGAGCGCAAAAGGGAAGAGATAGAGCGGTATATAGAATATGCGGTCTCTCTTGTCTCTCTGAAGGGGGCTGGTCTACGGGTTTCCCTGAAAAGTGTGGACCCGCCGCCGGTTATCCTTGGAACAGGCGCTGAGATCAGAAGCGCGAAACTCGCCAGATTTCTGAATGGGTGCAAAGAAGCTCTCTTTATCGGGACAACTGCCGGGGGCGAGGTTATGGACGCCATACGGAAAGATACCGAAGGGGGTAATATGACTCGCGGCGTGGTCGTCGACGCAGTGGCAAGCGAGATGACGGACTCGGCGCTTGACTGGATTATGGGATTTTTTAATCGTCTTCTTGCCAGGGAGAATGTCCGTCTCACCAAGGCGCGTTTTTCTGCCGGGTATGGTGATTTTCTGCTGGAAAATCAGAAGATGATGTATGATATTCTGGAGCTCGACCGTATAGGAGTCACGATAAACGAAAACTTCATTCTCATGCCGGAAAAGTCTGTTACAGCCGTAGTGGGGATTCATGCGTAAAGGAGACACAGGTCAGATGTTACTGAAAGAGACAATCAGAGAGAGAATAATCATACTGGATGGTGCAACGGGGACGGAGCTTCAGAAAAAGGGAATGCCCCCGGGTGTGTGCCCGGAGATCTGGTGCCTGGATAACCCGGATATCATTGGCGATATTCATGCCGGTTACCGGGATGCCGGAGCGGATATTGTCTACACGGCCACATTCGGGGCGAATCGTATCAAGATGAGTCAGTATGGCTCTTACGATGTGGTTGAAGTCAACAGGGAGCTTACACGGTTGGCAAGGCGCGCGGTGGGAGCGGAGGTTCTCCTCGCGGGTGATATATGCTCCACGGGACGGTTTGTCAGGCCCTTCGGAGATCTGGATTTCGAGGATGCCATTGATGCCTATAAAGAGCAGGTAAAAGGACTCCTGGATGGTGGAGTTGATCTATTTGTCATAGAGACCATGATGGATATTCAGGAAACCAGGGCGGCCCTTATTGCCATAAAAGAAATGACCGACAAATTTACCATTGTGACTATGACGTATGAAGAAAACGGCAGGACGCTGAACGGCACCGATCCCGTGACCGCCCTGATAACTCTGCAGAGCCTCGGCGCGGATGCCGTCGGCTGCAACTGCTCCACCGGGCCGGAAGAAATGGTGAATCTGATAGAGGCAATGAAGCCCTGGGCCACAATTCCATTGGTGGCAAAACCGAACGCGGGGGTGCCCGAACTTGTCAACGGCAAGACCATGTTCAATATGGAGGCGGATACATTTGCTTCATTCGGCGCGGAGTTTGTCTCGAAGGGGGTGAATCTCATAGGCGGGTGTTGTGGGACAACCCCTGAATATATCCGTAAGTTGAAGGAGGCGGTTGCCGAAATGCAGCCCGTCCAGCCGATACGGGGATCTATCAGCGCCGTCAGCTCCGCAAGATCGTCCGCTATACTCGAAGGGAAACGGACCCTTTCGATCGTAGGGGAACGGATCAATCCGACGGGAAAGAAGGCCCTCCAACAGGAACTTCTTGAAGGCAGGATGTCCCTTGTCCGCACAATGGCGAAAGAACAGGAAAATCGGGGCGCATCGCTTCTGGACGTCAATATGGGCATGCCGGGTGTTGATGAAAAAGAGACAATGCTGGACGCGGTAGGGAACCTTTCTGTGGCCTCTGAGCTGCCTCTGGTTATCGATTCCTCAAATATCGATGTGATAGAGGCAGCACTCCGCCTGTATCCCGGTCGCGTGCTTATTAACTCTATCTCCGGAGAAAGTGAGAAGATAGCCAGGCTCCTTCCTGTGGCGGCGAAATATGGGGCCATGTTCATACTCCTTCCCCTTGCGGATGGTGATATCCCTGAAACAGCGGAGGAAAGAAAGAAGATTATAGAAGATGTGTTTGAAAAGGCCGCGGCCCTGGGCTTTACGAAATCTGACATAGTTATTGATGGTCTTGTCATGGCCGCGTCGTCCAACTTTAAGGCGCCCATGGAGACCCTGAAGACGATTGAATGGAGCAGCAATGTCTTCAAGGCCAACACAATTGTCGGCCTCTCCAATGTCTCCTTCGGGATGCCGGAGCGTAAGTGGCTGAACGCGTCTTTTCTTGCCATGGCGATCGCGAAAGGCCTGACCATGGCAATCGCCAATCCCGGCGTGGAGGAATTAATAAACGCTAAATTGGCGAGTGACGTGCTTACTGGCCGGGACAGAGATGCCTCAGGGTATATAAGCCATTTCTCACAAATGCCCGCGAAGATGAAACAGGGAAACACCCCTTCTCACAAAACACCCGAAGACAGGGTATTTCAGGCCATTCTTGAAGGGAACAGGGAAGATATAGAACATCTGCTTTCCGGCGCGATGGATTCAGGAATGGGTGCACAGAAGATAGTTGACGGAACCCTGATTCCCGCGATCACGGAAGTCGGTGCGCTGTTTGACAGAAGGGAATATTTTCTTCCACAGTTGATAGCGAGCGCTGAAACGATGAAGAAGGGTATCGCCTTTCTTGAGCCGTGGCTCGGGGATGCCAGACTGGACAAGAAACAGAAGGGAGTTATCATTGTCGCGACGGTAAAGGGGGACGTTCACGATATCGGCAAGAACATAGTAGTGCTGCTGCTGAAAAATCACGGGTTTGAG
>JAFDBG010000106.1 GCA_019313385.1 Deltaproteobacteria bacterium
CGACTAGGCCGATTCCGACCCCTGCGAATGCAGTTAGAAAGATGTTTAGGGCCATCTGATTTTCCTTTACTGTTTGTTGCTTTCCGAGATGAAACCGTCGAAAACCGACTTGGCGACGTTGTAGGACTTCTGTCCTGCCTTGCCGATTATCTCAATCCTGTATTCGTTGCCTGCCTTGCCTTGCAGTATGGTGCCAATGATACGGGCAAGAACCGCCGTCACTATCTCAACCTTGCCTTCCGTATTGAAGGCTTCAAACGTGTAAAACATTTTCTCTCCAAACCCCGCAGGCAGGGCCCGATTGCCTTGCGTGCGGGGGAATATGGCCGCTAGATTCCCGTAATACGGGACGGGTGGCCTACCCTACTAGCGGTGTATTGCACCCTACCGATAGGTGCGGTGCGAAGGCTTGGTACGTTTGCCGTTGCGGTTACCGTTCTTTTGACGGTCGAAACCGCGCATTGACTTTGCATTGAGCGGGAACTTCCGAACCTTGACTGTGGGCTGCATTTCGTCCCTTTCCTTAGAAGACGTAAACGTAAGAAATCAGCATTCCAGCGATAACACTAAGAATGATGATACGGGTCCAACGATTCGACATTGTGTCCTTTCGGGTTATCCCCTAGGTGCCCTGTTAGAGCACCGTAGGGGAGTAAGTTGTACCGCCCCCCCGTAGGGGGGCGGATTTAGGTTAGCTGGGTTTTCCGTTGCTGTACTGGCGTCCAACCTTGATTCCGACGATTCCGAACCAAATCCAGAAACCGGAAAACTCATCTAGTGACGCTCCGACCGTGAACTGTAGCAGCGGGATTTTGAAGATTCGCATTTAGGTGTCCTTTTCGGGTCATCCTCTCTAGGTGCCCTGTTAGAGCAACATAGAGGGGAAAATGTACCGCCCCCGTAGGGGCGGGTTTGGTCTACGCTTGCCGCAGCTTGAGCGAAGCGTAGTAGTCGAGGGTTCTACGGGCGAGAATGATTCTCGCCTTGCGTAGTGCCTTGGGGTTCGCCCCCTTGCGCGGCTGGGCTTGCAAGGTTAGCGTCCGAACCTTCGCCTTCAGATAGGCGAGTGACGCGAAACGGAGGGTATATGTCTCCTCCGTTCCTACGTTCGGGTTCGCCCGTAGCGTCTCAATCGCACGCCGCATGCGCTTGCGTGCATTGTAGTGTAGGGACAATGTTGTCCCCAGCCGGTTTGCTCGTGACATGCTCACTCCTGATAGGGGCCTACCTTGTGGGCCCATAGGGCAAGGCGGAGGCGGAAAGAGCCACCCGCCTCGACACCCGTGATTTTCGGCTTGAGAACGTTTATCCCGTTCTTTACCGTGCCTTCGGTTACACCTAGCGTCTCCGCTATGCTCCGGTTAGATGCGCCATCCGCTATTAGGCGGATAATCTGCATTTCGCGGAGGGTAAGACCGAAGTCTTCCATGTCCTTACGTACCATCTATCTCTCCAAACCCTACTAGGTGGGCGGTATTGCCTACGTAGTAAGGGAATATGGTGCCCGGGTAACCGTCCGGGCGGCGGGTTCGGAT
The DNA here is from genome assembly GCA_019313385.1 of Deltaproteobacteria bacterium. Classification (GTDB taxonomy): domain Bacteria; phylum Desulfobacterota; class Syntrophia; order Syntrophales; family UBA2210; genus UBA2210. The sequence continues at coordinate 1,536 of JAFDBG010000106.1, forward strand.
ATCGCTCCGACTAGGCGTACGCCTATGGTAGGGACGGCGTACGGTCCCCGGGGCTTGTTTGACGCTCGCCCGTTGCGTGTATGTGCCCCCCGAAGGGGGCGGGAGAGAAAGGACGTTAGCAGAGCCCCCTACCGTTTCGGTAGGCTCTGCATTCCATTCCAGAGACTAGGGGAGGCTACCTACCTAGCATGCCGTACCGGGTTCTCCGTTACGGGGTCGGATGCGAGCGCAACCCATCGACTTTTGACGGCTCATGGTAGCGACCTAGCGAATCCGCGAGACTTGCTTTCAAAGAACGGGAATCGTATTGCAAGGTATGGTCCAATCGTACCGGGACTAGCGTCCCTTTTCTTTGAAGAATCACTCCAAATCGACATAACTCCATAGCCTACCTGGATTTACGCCATTCCTAACAAAGCACTAAATAGCATCAAAAGACTTGCAACGTAGAATCATTCTCATCTAGCACCTACGTTCTACCTACACCCACGTTACCGCACGGTAGCAACGTTACCCTTTCCGGTAACATGGTGTATCCCATTGGACACTAACGTAGGCCTACGCCTAACAGACGCATGGTCATGGCGTGCGCTATCGCACGTATTGTGTAAAGGTTGCTTGCATCGCGCTTGTAAACCGTGCGTATTTCACGACTTATGTAATCGCCTGGTTGAGCGTTATCGCACGTCTAAGAATGTGAACGTTAGGGGGTGGGGTTTTTCAACGAGCACTAACTACTACCTACTCCTCCGGGACGGGGGGCCCCAATCCAAAAGCCTCCTCTATTTATAATAATAAAACATTACTAAAACTAATAACCCCCATATTAGTTTGAAGATAACTTGCCCGGTGTATAATAGAAGTGGAGGTACTGATGAACAACGCCCAACTATCATTTTTTTACGAGGAAATTTTGGAGCATGAAGATATTACACATGCCTTAGAAGACCTTAAATTAGGCGTACAACACGAGTCTAGAATAGTGCGCGAGGGTGCTATTTATGGACTAGCGTCTATAGTTGCTGTATCAGGCATCATAGACCCAGACATAATCGACATACTCCGGACACTAGCAGTCAGCGATATTTCTCCAGGCGTGAGAGAAGTCGCACTAGATGAATTGTGGTACATTGAAGAAGTCGAGTAAAGGTATAGGAGCCATAATAGGAGGCGGCCTAGTTGCCGTACCATTCTTATTGCAATCAGTAGAAATCGCCGCAGCCATCCTGGTAATCGGCCTAATCATCTATTTTAGTTTGAAGATTGCACGTTAAGAACTTAATTTAGTTGCCAACTTTCGAAAAGTGTAGTATACTACATGTACAGGGTACACTTTTTGGAGTTACAAATGAGCACCGACTTTATTATGAGCGGCGAAGACGCAGCCGCCAACATTCAGGATAACAGCATTCAATTAGGCGCTGACATTCTGCTGTTTTTCAAAATGTGCGCATACAATCAGGCGGTTCTCGACCGTCTAGCACTCACAGACAACAACTTACTTAATGAAATCGAGGAAGACCAGGGCCACCTAATTACAGGTCAACCCGAGTCAATCCGCGAGAATATGCATAAGTGGGTAGATTTGTTTGTAGATTTAGCAATTAAAGCACGCGACGAGTATAGGTCAAAACCAACAACAATAGAGCCTGCACCTGCAAGTTCAGAAGAGAGTGAACATGGACAGTAAGCCAAAGCCTAACGCCAAGGCCAACGAACTAGAGCCCACGGGCAAATTAGCCGACCTTGCAAAACTTAAAGATGCCATTAACAAAACAAAAAAAGCAGTTGACGCACCAGTAAATAAAGCAAGCGCCGACCACACACTACATGTTGAAGATGACAACGAAGGTTCAGATTGAGCATGCAAGGCGAAATACCAACATATAATGACTTAGCAGACGATATCGAGCGCATTGTCAGTATGAAGTGGCGCAAGATTCACATTCCAGGGTTTGAAGATGACGATATCAAACAAGAAATCCGCATCATCTGTCTTAAAGCACTCGCAGTATACGACCCAGCAAAAAATCACAGCACACCATTTCACTATCTTGCAAGGTGTGTCGATAACCGCCTAATAAACTTAGTTCGCGACAACGGCATCAGGTTGACACGCAAACAAATTGAGAATGCCGACACAAAAGCGATAAATAAAGCAGACAGGAAACGCCGCCTGTTTTACCCTTACTCTTTGGGCCACGACATTCCAGAAGACGCACTAGGCGAAATTAATGAGTCGGCAGGATATGCAGAGTTCCACGACAACGTTATTAGCGCACTACCGCCTGAACTTGTAAAGTTTTATTGTGTGTTGGTAGATAATGGTCCAAATTCAATTCCAAAAGATAAATATAGGAAGATACGGGGAATAGTTAAAGAGCTGTACCCCGCTTACTTCGCTTAGCAAGCTCAGGAGATTTTGAACAATGGCTAAACAATTCACAAACGAACAGCGTGCCGAAATAGTTAGGCT
>JAFDBG010000052.1 GCA_019313385.1 Deltaproteobacteria bacterium
ATCAGTACCTTTTTTATCACAGCCTCTTTCATTTCGATAGGGTATCCCATAAAATCACCTCAATGCCCCGTTTTAAATTTTCAATTGAGACGACATCTATCCTGACACAGGGGGGAAAGGAGGCCTATCATCTGCCGGGCGACCCTCACCCCGAGGTCTGTGTCCCCCTCCTGCCACTGGGAGGTGATCTTTATCGCGTTTGACTTTTTAAGAACAGTAGATTTGAACTCGACACGGGTCTTCAGCGGATCCAGCTGCAGCGCCTCTTCCACCTTTCTATTGTAAATTCCTTCGTCTATCTTTCCGTTTATATTCGCCGCGGAGTCGATATACATAAAGCCTCCGTCAGCCTTAATTCCGGCAATGCCCGGCTCAATCACCGTGGAAATTTTGTAAATCCTCGGCATCTGGAAGCTTATAACGGCCGCTATAATGGCGCAGACAAGTGTGCCCACTGTGATGAGCCACTTCCACTTCCACAAAACGCGGAGACAGTCGATAAGATTGATCTCATCTTCTTCATAACGGGGATAATTGCCCGGATACGGATTCTGTCCGGATTCTTTGCCTTCCATAATGGAACCTCCTGTGGGTAAATGGGCTAAATGGGGACAATGCCCTATTTAAGCAACTCTTGAAGCGAACTGAACCCTAAAGAGTCACAGGGCGAAAGTCAAGAAAAAAGCCGGGTATTAGATGGCGGCAGGGCCCCATGTTATAAAACCGGGTATTAGATCCCTGGCGCAACAGTCGGGAGCGGCGGTCTGTCTCACCTGTGCTTTTTATGAAAATACCTGGGCATTTAACAGCGGGGATCAATTCATGACGCCAAAACCGTTCAGCAAAGGGGTAATCCGTTTCGGTCCGCTTGAGCTCATTCCTCAAGATATGGATTCCGCAGGATTTGAGGAGGTCAGCCTATGTATAGAGCGGAAGATGATGGAGGGACATGAAATGGGGACAGCATCCTCCTAATAGTACAGGAATTAAGCTTGATGTCCCCCTATTTCCTTGACCTGAATGCTTAGAGCACTATTGTACTTGTTCTGTGCCCTGGAAGACGCCGACTACATGAGCAGCAGTCGGATTATCAGTGCATACACTCCAGATGCCGCCTATCGCCTCGGCATTTGGACCATAGACAGAGCCGTAAGCCCCCTTTCCTCCATTTGCCTCCACACCGTCAATCTTCCAGCCAGTATTCTCGGGTCCGCTATCAATTTCAAACTGGCTGCCGGAGGTAAAACTGCCGGTTGCGTTGCCTATTTCAGCAGAATGGCTTCCGCCTGTTACGTGTAAATCGAAATCAGATATCTGTCCACTTGCAGCTCCGAAGTTTACCGTGCAGTCGAAGGTTCCGGTCATGTTCGTGCTGGTCGCCACTTCCCCCTCTGTTGTCCAGTGGGTGGCCTCGGCGCTGCCGTTGTATGTTGCTTCAATGTTATTGTTTGCGAGCTTTGACATCTCGTAGCCTGTTGTGGGATGATCGCCATAGATATAATAGGCGCGGTTGCCCACATAACAGTTGTAACCATCAACCTCGAAAAGTGTTTCCGCGTCCCAATGTCCCCATACCATATAGTCGTTGGAGCCGAGTCCAGTGGCGGTTAACGCTACAGATGTACCGAGAGCACTTTCTGAATCACCGCCATCAAATGTAACCCGGTTTACGTAAGACGTTTGACCCCCGCCAACATCTCCCGTTATCTTCATATAATAGTTACCAGTATAGTCCAGTGCTTCAAGGGTCTCGCCAGGTAAAAAAGTCTGCCTTGTGCTGGTCACATAGGTTTTATCGCAATATGCTTCAGTTTCACTATTATAAACCGTCAGCATCGCAGAGATATAACCCTCTTTTCTGTCACTCCCTTGACCACCCCCGAATATGCCGACAACCCCTTCACTTCCACTGTACATGCCCCAGGCACCGCCTATGTAATCGGCTCCGCTCCCGTAAAATGATCCGTAACACATCGTGTCATCCGGTGGGCCGGGATTACCATTGAGATTCCATACACCATTAGCTATGGAAAAATAATTGTTGCTGCCAAGGGATGCCGAACCACCGGTGATAGAGGCGCTTTTATCGCCACCCGAAACGGACAGGTCAAAATCGCTGATTGAAGCTGCAACGAAGTTGACGGAACAACTGAATCCCCCCGTCATATCGGTACCACCGCCTGCTGTCCAGTACGTACCATACGCATCCCCCGAATACGTGGCTGCTCCCACACTCGGCATGGTCGCGGTGTCATCACCGATGATATAATACCCCTTGTTGTCCACGAGGTAATCTACGCTATTTAAGGTAAATTTCGCAGGTATGGTCAAGTAACCCCATTCAAGCAGCCAATCATCACTAGTTCCGCCACTGACATGACCCAGTTCGCTATGATCTATCGCATGGCTGTCTCCAAGATCTCCTGAATTTTTCGATCCGGAATCGAACATCGCCCACTTCGTGCGAGGATTGTCCATGGCATATCCAGGATCGACCCTCAGATAGTCCTCGGCATTCTTGCTGCCTCTTGCCCACATGTTGGAACCATTAAAATCCTGACGTGTCGTACTGGCAAAAACTTCCACCAATTCGGCGTTGGAACTATTGGTGAGCATACCCGAAAAATAACCGACCTGTGTTCCAGTGGCATTCGTTTTCGGGTCTGTAACCGGGTCGGCAATGACCGTTGCATCAGCTGCTATTGTGTTCTGTTGCTGCGCAACATCACTACCCTGGTCACCGCCATCTCCATCGTCACCGCCATTTCCACCATCTCCATCGTCTCCATCGTCTCCATCGTCTCCATCGCCAGCACCGCCGTCACCGCCTCCATCCGGCGCCGATGTGTCATCCTGAAACAGGTTGCTCAAGCCTTCCGGGGTAGGGGCCACTTCGCCGGCACCTGTGGTAAACATATTAACAAATTCGCCGGTTGACAATGTCACACTCTCTCCGGATACAGTGGAAGTAACCGCCACCGTTCCATCAAAACTGTACACTACAGTATAAGACCCTACAGTGCCTGAGTCGCCGGGACTGCTCTGGGCAAACCTTATCCAGCCCGTTTCCGAGGCATCGGCAAGGTATACGGGACGCGATGCCGTTGAATCGCCGCTCTTTTCTTTGACTTCTATACCGAACTTTGTCCCCCTGATGCCGGCCACGGCTGTCGGGGTCTCGACCGACATGGATACCTTCCTGTATTTGAACAGTTTCAGGGCATAGAACATCGCCTTGCCTTTAGCCATAGCGAAGACCGACCTCTTTTCTTTCATTTCAAGATCGACGATAAATTCCTTTATATCTATACTGGTATCTTCGGCCATGGTTACCAGATTATCATCGAGAAACTTGACGCGGCAGCGGGATTCTTTCAGTGTAAGGATGACATCCTTTTCAAAGATCTTATCTCCGGGAACCGCAAAGTAGGCCTGTCCTGAATTCCCATGCCTCATAATCACATGGCCGGTCACGGTCTGTATGACGCCCGCTTCTTTCGCGTCGGAGCTGATAAAATAATCTTTTATATCCAGGCCCTGAAGTTCCCATGGAAGCGTGTTTGCCGGCACAGCATTTCCCCTGTCCAGCGCGGCGCCCTCCTGACCAAGCACGGCCTGCGAGCCTCCTGAAAGAAGAATCAGAATAGCAAATACTGTAAAAATACGGTGCTTCATGATGACCCTCCTGTTCAGATTAAAGCTTAAACCCGACATTAAATGTGTAGGTAGTCTTGTCAAATTCGTAAAGCGAGGCGTTTGAGTCATTGTCTGTATAGTTGAAGGCAACGCTTGCAAAGAAGTTTTCCAGAAATTCCTGACTCAACACCACCATTATATTGTGTTGCTTGTCTTTCCGGTCCTGGGTGTACAGCAGCGGTTTTTCTTTGTAGTCTCTTTCGGTCCACCTGTACCGGACAAAAAACTCCGTCTTCGCTGAAAGCCTGGCAAGATAGGACAATGAATAGTAGGAGGCGTCGTAGCAGAACCTGCGTGCATCCGCGTTCCGATTCTCAAACCCTGCCGCTGCCGAGACAGTATGTTTCCGATTAAAAAGATAGATGCTCGGGCTTATCTCGTACCGGGATTGATTGTTGTCAAGGGAGGTATTTTTCTGATCGTAGTAGAACTCTTTGTTGAAGGAATAAGAGCCGGCAAGGCTGAAATAAGGGCCAAAATAGTGTTCATAAGACGGATCCATATGAAAGACGTGTGAAAGCCGCTCGCTGCCATAATATTGTTCCCTATATCCCACAGGGCACTTCACGATATCGCTCCGGCCCACCCACCAGGGGCCGGTTGTAAAATCAACCATCATGAAATTGAATTGGGAGTAGCTCTGGTAAGCGCTGTTGTAAAACGCACCCGTTGTGTTCCACATCATCCCCTGTTTTTCACCGAAATCGTACACTACGTTGCCCATCAGGTTGGTAATCAAGGCTTCGTCACGCAATTTGACGGATTCGTTTCCAAGGGTTAGTGCTCCACCTATGACGGAAAGCTCCCTCTGATCGGGTCCCGAGCTTGCGTTGTCATCAAACTGTAATCCCTGGGAGAAACGGGCATGCCATAAGGTCTTCCTTGTGCTTTCATCGATTGCGGCAAGGAGTTTTTCTATGTTTTTCTGGACGGCTTCGGGGGGCTTTGCCGCCTGGACGGTTTCAAGCTCCAGGCGGGCTTCGTCGTAACGCTGCAGACTGAAGTAAGCGGTTGCCAGTTCCAGCCTCACCCTGTGCAGGGCGGGATTGATCTTCAGCATCCCCTTGAACTTTTCGATGGCCAGCCGGGTTTCCCCGACCTTCATGGCACTTGTTCCGAGCCACCACATGATGTCCATCGTTTCCGCCTGGCCGGATACTTCCTTGAAGATCGGTAAGGCCTGGCCAAATTTCCTGTCATAGTAAAGGATCAGCGCCTCGGCCAGCTTTTTGTCCAGGGCGTTGATCTCTTCCGGTGTCATCTTGCGAAGCTTTCCGATAGCCTCATCATTCACCTTCTCGCTGATCTCTGTTTCCGGACCGCTTGAAAAATCCCCGGCCTTAGCTGAATCTAAGGGAAAGAAAAGAAACGAAAAGATAAAAGACAGGATGATTCCACGATAAAATCTGGATCTAAAATGCATGATTCTCTCCCTTCTCAGGAATTGGGGGGCGAGTCGAGAAAAGCATTTTCTAAAAGAATTGTCAAGAAATTCCTGCCAAAAAAAACTCAGGTGCCGGGGTCAAACCCCGTTTCAGTCTCTATATAAAATACCTTATTCCCGATACTCCAAAATATATACCGAAAAAGACAAGCATCACGGCGCAGGTACCGATAATTCCACGATATATCCTGTCACTTATATGTTTCCTTCCCCGTGAGACAAACAGTGATACAGCGCTGTACCACAGTAGATCAGCCAGTATGTGTCCCGCGAAGAAAACCGCCACGCCGACAAATCCCAATTTCATCGAGATTATGACATAACCCAGGCCGATTGTCGCCCACCATATTATCCAGTAGGGGTTTGCCAGACTCGTCAGGATGCCCGCTATTACGGGCCCGCCACGGGCGCTTTTCCCGTTTGAGAGATCAAGCCTGATCTGTGTTATACCTTTCAGCATATCAAAAGATATCCAGAGCAGGACGACGCCTCCCGATATCCCTACAATCCCCAGCAGAGCGGGGTTATTGATCAAATCAACAAATCCCAGGACAAGGAGCACAAGCAGCAATATTTCGAGAATAGCATGACCGAGGACTATCAGGGGACCGGCGATAAAACCTCTTTTCGCGCTTTCACTGATGGTTACTGTCAACACCGGTCCGGGCATTATCGCGCCCGACAGCGCGATGATAAAAGATGATATGAATATGGCTGTCAGCTTCTCCAAGTTTCAGTTTTGCTCCGGATATTTTTGACTTAACGGCCCGGATTATGTAGTATCACTCTCCAATGGAGGATGCCAGACAAAATGAACGAAAAGCCCGCGAGCATTCACGTTTTCAGCATTGTATCCGTCCTGTTTTTGTGTGTGTTTCTGTGGGCGGGGCCATGCCCCCTGCGGGCAGCTACGCCGGGTCTTTATTCGCCGGAAGACGATCGAGTGAGACTGCTCGAAGACAGGGAATATTTCCCCGCGTTTATGAAGGCAATTGACGGCGCGAAAAGCGAGATTGTCATGTCGTTCTTCCTGTTCAAGACAAGTGGCTACAGAACGAGTTACACGGACAGGGTCCTCACCGGGCTCGTCCGCGCGTCCAGACGGGGGGTAAGGGTAAGGATTATCCTTGAGGGGGATGACGGCTCAAGGGATTCACTGGCCGACAAAAGCAACAGGGAGACGGCCGCGAGATTGAAGGGAAAGGGTATCGATGTAATCTTTGATGCCGCGCGCGTCACTACCCACACGAAGGTAGCCGTGATCGACAAAAGGTATACATTCCTTGGAAGTCACAATTTGACAAACTCCGCGCTCAAGTATAATCATGAACTGTCTGTTTTTATTGATTCCCCACCACTGGCGGTGGAGACACTGAGGTATATCAACTCACTGTACAAATGAGATTATGATGAAAAGACAACAAAAGATAGTATGCGTCCTGTGCGTCGTGCTGATGCTGTTTGCCGCCGGATGCGCGAGGGTTCAAATCTCCCGGCCCATGACCGAAGGGATGCCGGCAGGGGAAGGAGAAGCGCTGCTGGGCGATAACCTTGCAAAGGCAGGCCAAAACAGGGCGGCATTCGACTGGTACATGAAGGCACTGAAGAGCAGGCCGGATGCAAAGCTTGAAAAATCTGTAAAAGAGAAGATCGAAGGCATTATCGCCGATGGTCTGTCATTCGATCAGCTTAAAGAAGTAAAAAAGGATTACTGGTGGGGATACCCCTCGGGGCATCTTCTCTACGCGCTCGCAGTGGCATCTTACGATATCAGGGACATTGGGGAGGCCACTGGATATCTAGACAGGTTTCTCTCCGGTTACAGAGGACATCCCCTGTTCAAAAATGGGGAGGCCCTGCGCCTGAGAATTGCCGACATGAAGCTGGTAAACCGATACGCGGTCGGGTGTGTTCTTCCCCTTACCGGAAAATATGCCACCTATGGAAACCGGGCGCTTGATGCCGTTATTCTCGCTTCCGGCATATTCGACCCGGACCGGGAAAGTCCCATACAGCTCTTCATAGAAGACTCGAAAGGTGATCCCGACATGGCCAGGGAAGCGGTAAGAAGGCTGGCCAAAGAACATCATGTTGTCGGCATAGCAGGTCCTCTCGGAAACGCGGCGGCCCTTGAAGCAGCCAAAGAGTCTCAGGCGCTGGGCGTCCCCATAATAACCCTGACCCAGAGAAAAGATATTACTGAGACAGGTGATTATGTTTTTCGATATTTTCTTACCGGCAATATGCAGGCAAAAGCGCTTGTCGCATATTCCATCCACAATCTCGGCATAAAAAATTTCGCCATCCTGTACCCTGACGATAACTACGGAACAGAAATGATGACACTGTTCTGGGATGAGGTGCTGCGGCAGGGGGGGGAGATACGCGGGGTGGAGCCATACAGTGGCAAGCAGACCGACTTCGGCAAGGAAATAAAGGCGTTAACCGGGTTGAACCTTTCTGAAGAGGATGAGGCGTCAGGAGAAAAACCCATTCCGATCGTGGATTTTAACGCGCTCTTTATACCGGACTCCTGTTTCATCGCGAGCATGATAGCCCCCCAGCTGGCCTTCTACGATATAACCGGCGTGCAACTCCTGGGAACAAGCATCTGGAATTCTCCGGATATCCTGAAGAAGGGCAGCGAGTATCTTGAAGGAGCGATCTTTACCGACTGCTTTTTCCTGGACAGCGCCCGCCCGGAGGTCAGGGATTTCATAGATCGCTTTTATATCGCGTGCGGCAGGGAACCGGGCAATATGGAGGCGCTCGCGTACGACGCTACAAGAATAATGGCAGATCTGATAACAGGGAATGCAGTAGAGACCAGAGGTGATATGAAAGACGGTCTCTCGCTCGTCGAGGACTATCCCGGCATAACAGGAATGACTTCGTTTTCCGGAACAGGAGACGCGGAAAGACCCCTCCACATACTCACGCTGATGGATGGTGAGATTGTTCAGATAAGATAGTTCTATTCCACGCCCGTCGGTATAAGACACATAAAGCGAAAAGCTCCTTCGCCTTTATTTATCAGACAGTGTTCCTCGCCGGGCGGGATAAAGATGGTGGTCCCCTCTCCCACAGGGGTTTCATCACCGGAGTTGTTCCTGGCCACGGCCTTCCCCTTCAGCACAAATATCTCGTGTTCCCAGGGATGCTCGTGCAGGGGACTGGATGCCCCCGGTTCCAGCTCAAATATCCTCATGATAAAATTGGGGGCGCCTTCCTGCTCTCCTATGACAACCCTCTTGTTGACACCCTTCATCATTTTAACCGCTTTCACATCTTCATAATGACGGATAATCACTGTTTGTTTCCTTTTTTCTTAAATTTGCGCCCAAGCCCGGCAGGCCCTCTATCCAACAGGAATTTATTTCCGATCGCCCTTGCGTCCGGATGGAATATTTTTGAACTTCAGCGCAGATTTTATAATACCGACAATATTCTCTGTCCCCATAAATTCCGTATTTATGATGAGGTCGTAATTGACGGGATCTTCTATATTCACTTTGAAATTTTCCTTAACCGAGTTCTTGCGCTCCGCTTCTTTCAGGAGGACCTGTTGTTTCGCATCCCCTTCAGTGAGGCTAACCTCCCGCATCATATTACGTATCTTCGTCTCCATGGGCGCGATGAATCTCACTCTGAGGGTCTCATCCGGAGGAAGAATCAGGTTGGCGCCCCTCCCGACAATAATAGCGCCCCCCTGCTTCCCTATGGCACCTATGACCTTTGTCAGGTGGTGTACATATTCATCCGCCAGAAGGAACCGCGTTCTCCCAAGATACAGCACCCAGTTGTCCAGTAAACTGCGTGTCTTTTCATCCAGATATGAAACAATCTTCTCGCTCATCCTGATGCTTTTTGCCACTTCATGTATGATTCTGGAATCTATGATATCAAGCTTCAGTTCCTGCGCGATTTGCTGAGCCTGATCAGTCACAATACTTCCCGGTTCTCTCGAGACGGTTATAACAGGCATGGGAGCTTCTTTCTTACCTTTTCTCCTCTCCTTCGAGGTTTCCCATTTATTAACCTGTTCCTCAATAAGACGGTCAATTTCTGTACCCATGGCATTTCCTCCTCAGTGGTTGAATGTGAACTTGAAAACACGCACCCTCTTAGTATCACCGTGTGTCAAATGTATTACAATACCCGAAGGTCTGTCAACACTTTTTCGGCCCGGCAAAACCACGCCACAATGCAAGCAGACGCACCGCGACTATAGCCATTACCAGGCGCGGAACCCACAGCCAGAACATGCCTATGCCAAAGGGAAGAAACAGCGCGGGATCTTCAATCATGGAGTGATTAATACCTATAGAGAGATGGAGCCTCTCCAGTTCTTCATCAGTGAGATTCCCCCTCTTTGCCTCTTCGACAATTACCGCCCCGCCATAAGCCAATCCGAACATAATGGCAGTTATCCACAGAATACCGACTCTTCTGCTCAGTCCCATAATTTTCAAAACGGGAGAGATAAACCTGACGATATGGTCTATCCATCCGAATCCTTTGAGTATTTCCACCATTGTCAGCACAAACATAATGATGAAGAATATCTTTACAGCCAGTTTCCACATCACAAGAGACCACTGGCCGAACATTTCCATGAACGTTTGGCTGGAATGCATGACGGTCATCCCGCCGCCTGCATCCTGTCCGGCTGTATTTATGAAGGGCGCTATGATAAGCACTGTAATGACAGCAAAGACAAGACGTAAAAGGGTGGCTTTTAAAATTCCCATGCCCGATTTTCCCTGAATTATGCCTTCCTGAATCAGGTTGTGCGCTATGAGGAGAAAGACGGCTATCAAGGTCATTTGCCCCGCGTTGAGAGGGAGAACCGCCATGGAGGCAATTCCTCCATATATGCCGGTAAGCGCTCCCATAAGCAGCGGCAGCGCGGCAAGGCCAGGAAGGCTCAAAAACCTCATAGCCGGCTGGATCACAAAATCAATCTGTTCCATCCATCCGCTCCACGCGAGAAGCGCGGTCAGGAAGGATACCGGAAGGATTATCTTCATCATCCAGACAAAGCCCTTCCACCCCTTGCTGATTCCCCCGGCAAGACCTTCTCTAAGTTTCCCTCTGTTTGTCTGGTAATTCATAAATTGAGATTCTTCCGTCAATAGCGAGAAGTCAAAATGAGTATATCCCCTGTAATCCGTGAAAGCCGGGGATCAGTCGAAGATGATGGTCTTTGAACCATAAACCAGTATCCGGTGTTCCAAATGAAGCCTGACCGCCTTCGCGAGGATGGTCCTCTCCAGGTCTTTTCCCTTGAGTTTTATATTATCCACCGAATCCTTGTGCGTGATCTTTATAACATCCTGCGCGATTATGGGCCCTTCGTCCAGTGTTTCCGTGACGTAATGGCTGGTGGCGCCGATGATTTTCACTCCCCTGTCATACGCCTGCTGGTAGGGATTGCCACCCGCGAATGCCGGCAGAAACGAGTGATGTATATTGATTATCCTGCCATGATACCTGCCCGCGAATTCGTTGCCTAATATCTGCATGTAACGGGCCAGGACAATCAGATCTATTCCTTCTCTTTCCAGTTCGGCAATCTCTTTCTTTTCCTGCTCTATCCTGTTTTCCGGCGTAATGGGATAATATCTGTAGGGAAGGCCAAAGTGATCGGCCAGCGGTTTCATATCAAGATGATTGCTTATGACGAGGGGTATCTCCGCGCTGAATTCCCCCATCTGGTGTCTCAGTATGAGATCGTGAAAACAGTAGACATGTCTGGAAACAAATATCGCCACCTTCGGCATATAATCGGAGAAATGTATATTCCATATCATTCCAAACCTCTTAACAAAGGGCGCAATCGCGTCGTTCAACTCGTCGCGGGCGATGGCAAATCCATCCATATCCCACTCCACCCGCATGAACAGCATATTTTCAGGTTGAACCGAATACTGGGCGGCATCCAGTATATTGCCATTGTTCTCTGAGATAAAGCGGGATATCCCCGCCACAATACCCTTTTGATCGGGGCAGGACAGTAACAGTATGGCCGTTGTCTTTTCCATGATTTATGACCCCTTCCTGAAAGATTCTGTCCATATATGAGAATGGCCCATCAAGTCAAGAAAGATGGATCTGCAAAAAGTGATGGTCTCGCGGCAAAATTGAGTTTTTCGCATGTGTCTGGAAAAGTTTTGACATTTGGGTATGTATAAAATATGGTAACCGCCTGCAGTTTACAGTTACAGGTCTGCGGTTGAAAAAACAGAGGATTGAAATCAATATCCAAAATGCCTCAATCGTTGGGACTCGCAGGGACAATATGGGTAGTGTGCAAACAGCTCTATCCTGTCGGAAGGTGCTTGTAACGGAAGGGGGAATCGCTATGGAAATACAGGACATCTTTAAATATTATGTAGATGACATGAGGGTGGTCGAAGACCTTATCAGGGAGCATCAAAATTCTTATGTACATCTTATTCCCGAGATTGCCGACCATATAACAGGGAGCGGAGGCAAGAGACTGAGGCCTCTTTTGCTTTTAATATCGTCAGATCTGTGTAGTTACAGAGGTGATAGACGTTTCTCTCTGGCGTCGGCAATGGAGTTCATACATACAGCGTCTCTCCTCCATGATGATGTGATAGACCATGCCGTGATCAGGAGAGGAAAACCTTCCGCGAACAGTATCTGGGGAAATTCCGCGAGCGTTCTTGTGGGAGATTATCTGTACTCAAGCTCCTTCGGAATACTGGCCGAAGATGGCGATCAAACCGTTCAGAAACTCCTTGCGACCACCACCTCCTCCATGGCTGAAGGAGAGATAATCCAACTGGCTAAATGCGGCGATATCGGTGCCACAGAAAAGGAATATTTCTCCGTTATTGAAAAAAAGACAGCGATCCTTATCTCCGCGGCATGCGCCATAGGGGCTATTCTTGCGAAGGCTCCGGAATCGGAAATTGAGGCTCTGGCCAGGTTCGGGATGAGACTGGGAACGGCCTTTCAGTTAACCGACGACACACTTGATTACGTGGCAAGAGAAGATGATTTCGGAAAGACCAGAGGTATGGATATTAAAGAGGGTAAGATAACCCTTCCTCTTATCAGGACGTTTAAGGAGTGTAATCCGGATGAGAGGAAGATTATAGAAAAAGCCGTGGAGAACGCGGAAGAAGATTCTATTGAAAAAGTTACATCTCTCATCGATAAATATGGGGGCATAAAATATTCCCTTGAAAAGGCCGAAAGGCTTATCGAAGAAGGGAAGGCGTTTCTTGAGATATTTAAAGATTCGACACCCAGAAAAGCATTACTCACCATTGCGGATTATGTTGTTGAAAGAAAATTATAATGGGGACGGGAGGCAGTGTCTGTGTCGATTTATGCGTTTGAAGATAAGATTCCTGACGTCTCACAGGACGCGTTTGTTCATCCCGAGGCAGTTCTGATAGGCGATGTCGTCATAGAAAAACGATGTTTCATAGGACCTGGGGCGGTAATAAGGGCGGATGCGGGACCAGTGGTTATAAGGGAAGGTACAAGCGTTCAGGATAATGTGATAATCCACGTGGATCCCGGTTCGGAGGCCATCATTGAGAAAAATGTAGTAGTGGGACATGGCGCGATTCTCCATGATGTCCATATCGGACAGGAATGCGTCATAGGTATGGGCGCCATTCTTATGCCGGGGGTTGTATGTGGGGAGGGAGCTTTTGTAGGGGCTGGATCACTGGTTCCCAGCCGCATGAATATCCCCCCAGGTAAGCTTGTCACCGGCAATCCTGCGAAGATTATCAGAGATGTAACCCCAGACCAAGCCTCATATGCCAGAGAAGGTGTGCAGTTCTATTCGGAGCTTGCAGACAGATATAAAGATGCAATGCGGAAGATATAAGAATCAGGAATTGTTCTATAGAGGGGCTGCCTGCTACCGGCTGATAGCGTCGGCTTTTGGCGATGTCGGGGTTGTGTGGGTGTACGAGGAAGGTGTCCCTCTGATTGTCCGCGTAGTCCTTCCACAAGACGGTATGTCAACCACCGACATGATCAGGAAAAATTATCCGGATGCCGAAGAGGGTCTGCATAAAGACCTGGAAGAAACATGTGGCTCTATAAGCGCTTTCCTTGGCGGGGCTTGCGTCAATTTTTCAATGAAATTTGTCGGGATAGACCAGTGCCATGATTTTCAGAGGAGCGTATTGCTTGAAACAGCGCGGATACCCAGGCGCAGCGTGACCTCTTATGGAAACCTGGCGAAGATGATCTCCGCGCCGGGGGCAGCGAGGGCGGTTGGCTCGGCTCTTGCGGGAAATCCTTTCCCCATTATCATACCATGTCACAGAGTGGTGAGGTCCGATGGATATGTAGGACAATTCAGTGGCGGAACTGAAGTCAAAAAAACCCTTCTGCGTATGGAAAGTGTTGAAATAGATAACAGGGGGAAAATAAATGCCGCGAACCTGCTGTTTCACATAACCGGGCTATAAAACGCCAGGCCTGTGAACTTTTCGTTGGACTTCCAAATTGAAGCTCCCCGCAACAAGTTGCGGGGAATCTCCGATTGTTAAGGAAAATATTATTTTATATTCGCTCGCTAACCCCGCCGCAAGCAGCGGGGAATGCGCTCGCTGTTCATTCCTAACCCGGACAAGCCGGAAGATTGGAGCTTTGTAAATCTCGACTTATAGCGACTCACGAATGGAAATGATGGACATAAACTGGAAACTTGCACGTAAAAAAAACGCCCTTCACATCCGCGCCACGATGATCCATGCGATACGCGGATTCTTCATAGACAGAGACTATCTTGAGGTGGAAACACCTTCCAGGATTCCCGGCCCCGCTCCGGAATGTAATATTGACGCCATCCCCTCTGATGGGTGGTTCCTTCACACATCACCCGAACTGTGCATGAAGAGGTTGCTGGCCGCCGGATATCCACGAATATTTCAGATTCCCAAGTGCTTCCGTGGCGGAGAGCGGGGGACGCTTCATATCCCGGAATTTACACTTCTGGAATGGTACAAAAGCGGCATCGACTACTTCCGGATGATGGGAGAATGCGAAGAGCTCATCGTCCATGTCGCGCGCAGTCTCGGCCATGAGGGAAAGATCGATTACCGTGGAAGAGGGATCGACATCCAGACGCCGTGGGAGAGGATCTCTGTTAAAAATGCCTTCAGGCGTTATTCCTCTGTATCACTGGAAAGGGCGCTGGAAAACAATCGCTTTGATGAAATTATGGTCAGCGAGATTGAGCCAAATCTCGGCAAAGAAGGGCCTGCATTTTTATATGATTACCCTGTCGTTCTG
Source organism: Deltaproteobacteria bacterium (assembly GCA_019313385.1). Lineage (GTDB taxonomy): Bacteria > Desulfobacterota > Syntrophia > Syntrophales > UBA2210 > UBA2210. The sequence goes on from JAFDBG010000052.1 coordinate 14,435, forward strand.
GGAGCACTCGCGAGGGTAAAGAAGAAGGATCCTGGAGTGGCGGAGCGGTTTGAGCTGTATATGGGCGGACTTGAGCTGGCCAACGCGTTCTCGGAGTTGACCGACGCGGCAGAGCAGAGGGCGCGTTTTGAAGAGGAACAAAAAAACCGCAGTGTATCAGGCAAGGCACCCTACCCCATGCCCGAAAAGTTTTTATCGGAACTGACCAATATGCCTGAATCTTCGGGGATTGCCCTGGGCGTAGACCGGCTGGCAATGATCTTCACGAATAGCGAATCGATAGATGACGTTGTAACCTTCACACCTGAAGAACTGTAATCTGTTAAATTCTATATAGCTAGTACATTGATTCTATAAGGTCGGCGAACTGCTCGTTTATCGACGTTCTCTTGACCTTCATGGTGGGGGTCACTTCACCATGAAGGTCCGGGGAGAATATATTTCAGCCATACCGGATCCAGATATAACTGGTCTGTTTAACTCTACAATGTCGGTCGCAAATCGCTCAAGCTCCATGTCTGGTTGTTTAAGATATATTCCAACAATTATCTTGACATATAGTTTCTATCTCTATATTTTTTCAGGAGATATATTGGTGGGCCGATTTTGTTAAACGTATCTTCAGGAGACACACATGAAAACAGGCACGATGATGGCATGTACACTGAGTCTCAATCAGATTTACCCCGCACTGCGAAAGCTCGAAGCGGCCAATCCGGTAAAAAAGGTGTTGTTAAACAACAAACAATAAAAAAAAAAGGGGGGGGGGGGGGAATATGACGGCTGATTATTCAAAAATCTATGAACGCTCCATCAATCATCCTGAAGAATTCTGGGGAGAGGCTGCTGAGGCGGTACAGTGGGAGAAAAAGTGGGACAGGGTACTGGATGACAGCAACAAGCCATTCTACAGATGGTTTGTCGGAGGCAAGCTGAACACATGTTATAATGCGCTGGATTATCATGTACAGAATGGCCGGGGTGAGCAGACAGCCATAATCTACGACAGCCCTGTAACAGATACTGTAAGGAAAATCACCTACAGCGAACTCCTCGAGACCGTTTCAATGTTTGCAGGCGTCCTTAGAGATCTTGGAGTATCAAAGGGAGATACCGTTATCATTTATATGCCCATGATCCCGGAAACAGTGGCCGCTATGCTTGCCTGCGCGAGGATAGGCGCCGTGCATTCCGTGGTATTCGGAGGATTCGCACCCAACGAACTGGCAATCCGCATTGACGACGCGAAGCCGAAGGTCATGGTATCCGCGTCCTGCGGCATCGAAGGGGAAAAAGTCCTCCCCTACAAACCGCTCCTGGATGAGGCAATCGAAATATCTGAGCACAAGCCGGAAAAGTGCGTTATCTTCCAGCGCCCACAGGTTAACGCTCCTCTTATCCCGGGCCGCGACTTTGACTGGGAATCCCTGATGAGCAAGGCACAGCCAGCGGACTGCGTCGCAGTGGCGGCGACAGATCCCCTTTACATACTCTACACATCCGGGACAACCGGCAAACCGAAAGGCGTGGTGCGTGACAATGGTGGCCATGCCGTCGCCCTGAAATGGTCGATGAAATACCTCTACGACGTAAATCCGGGTGAAGTCTACTGGGCTGCGTCTGATATAGGATGGGCTGTCGGTCATTCATACATCGTGTACGCCCCCCTCCTGGCAGGTTGCACAACCATCCTGTATGAGGGAAAACCTGTCGGGACTCCGGATCCCGGAGCTTTCTGGCGCGTCATCTCCGAACATGGCGTTTCGGTGCTGTTTACGGCCCCTACGACATTCCGCGCTATAAAGAGAGAGGACCCGGATGCGGAATATCTGAAAAAATATGATATAGTGTCACTGCGGTATCTGTTTCTGGCTGGAGAACGGCTTGATCCTGACACCTACCGCTGGGCATCTGATATGTTGAAGATACCGATAATCGATCACTGGTGGCAGACGGAGACGGGATGGGGCTGTGCCGCCAACTGCATGGGGATCGAACCCTTTCCTGTCAAGGCGGGCTCTCCCACAAAGGCCGTCCCCGGCTATAACGTTCAGATCCTGGCTCCTGAAGGAGACACTCTCCCTGCCGGAGAAGACGGCATAGTAGCAATCAAGCTTCCCCTTCCCCCGGGGTGCCTACCGACCCTGTGGAATGACGATAAGCGATTCCTTGAATGTGTAACCGAGATACCCGGGTTCTATGTGACCGGCGATGGGGGGCACATAGACGAAGACGATTATCTATTTATAATGGGCCGCCTTGATGACGTCATAAATGTGGCAGGTCACAGGCTCTCCACCGGCTCCATGGAAGAGATCCTGGCAGAGCACAGGGACGTGGCGGAGTGCGCCGTGCTTGGAGTAAATGACCAGTTGAAGGGCCAGGTCCCTGTCGGGTTTGCCGTTCTGAAGTCCGGGGTTAATCGTGATCCTGATGAAGTCGCCAGAGAACTGGTACATATGGTGAGGTCAGGTATCGGGGCCGTTGCCTGCTTCAAACAGTGCGCCATCATTAAGGCCCTCCCCAAGACCCGCTCCGGCAAGACACTGAGAGGCACCATGCGCAAGATAGCCAACGGCGAAGATTATGCCGTTCCCTCAACAATTGAAGATGAATCCGTTCTCAGTATTATTGAAGAGGCAACAGCAAAATTAGGTATGGGGAAATAACGACACACCTTGAAAGGGGAAAGAAGACAGAATGGAAGAAATCCTGCAGAGAGCAATCGACAAAAAACAGAAGTCACTGTCCGAATATGACTCGAAACGTGTCGTTGAATCGGTCGGGGTTGCAATAACGAGAGAGGGGCTCGCGGGCTCCAGAGATGAGGCCATCAAGATAGCCGAAGAGATGGGCTTTCCAGTGGTGCTGAAGGGATGCTCCGGCACGGTGACCCACAAAACGGAAATGGGCATGGTCAAGTTGGACCTGGGCAACCGCGACGACGTGGCCCGGGCGTATGATGACATTATTAAAGCCGGGATGGAACTCGATGGCGTGCTGGTGCAGGAAATGATCAAAGGAGACAGGGAATTCGTTATCGGTATGACACGTGACCCTCAGTTCGGGCCGTGCGTCATGTTCGGTCTGGGCGGGATATTCACGGAGGTACTGAACGATGTCAGCTTTCGAGTAGCACCCATCTCGGAAGTCGACGCCGTGGAGATGATAGAAGAAATAAAGACCAGAAAACTACTTGACGAATTCCGCGGAAGTCCGGCCGTTGACAAAAATGCCCTCGTCAAGGGACTGGTAGGCATAGGAAAACTCGGAGTTGAATATGACCAGATAGCAGAGATAGATATCAATCCCGTTATCATCTCAGGGAATCAACCAATCGCCGTCGACGCGTTGGTCATACTCAGCAATTCGTAGATACTCAGATAGACCGGCTGGTTCAACACATTGTAGATTTTGCCCTATCCGGACTGCCTGTAAGGGAGAGTGTAAGGTGAAATACAGGATAGTGTATATCGCACTTTCCACCATTATGCTCCTTGCGGGATGCATGAAGGTGGGCCCCGATTTCAAAAAACCCGATATGGATTCACAGGTCAGGGAATCGTATCAGCATGCCCTATCGGATGTTGAAACGGGGGAGAGTATCGACCGGTGGTGGATCGCTTTCAACAATCCCGAACTGGATCAGGTCGTAAAAAACGTACTGTCGAATAACCTCGACATCAGAAAGGCCCTGGCTGTAATCTCCGAACTCCGTGCTTATTTTGTCCAATCCAGGGCGGATCGTTTTCCCAATCTTCAGCTTCAGGGAACGGCGGGACGAAAGCGGGTCCTCCCGGGAATCGAATCAGATGTATACAATCTTTCTCTGCCGGCATCATTTGAGATCGACCTCTGGGGCCGCCTGGCCCGCGCCGAGGAAGCAGCCCTGGCAAGTCTCACAAAGACGGAGGAGAATGCCCGCGTTATTGCCCAGACCATCGTATCTGAAGCGATAACCGTATATTTTCAAATTGAATCTCTGGAGAGAAGGATTCAGATAACAGCGCAAATCATAGAAAATTACCGCCGAAATCTTGCATTCGTGGAAAGACGGTATGAAGGTGGACTGACCTCCATTCTGGATCTGAGACAGGCAAGACGTATTCTTGCCCAGACGGAATCCACCCTTCCCTCGCTGCGACAGGAACTCGGCATCAGACAGCAGAAACTGGCCGTCCTTTCAGGACAATATCCGGAGACCCGCTCGGCCCGGACACAACCGGAAGACTATTTCAAGCTGCCATCCCCCATACCGCCGGGTCTGCCGTCCGACCTCCTCTTACGCAGACCCGATATCAGAGCGGCCGAGGCAACCCTGCGGGCGCTGAATGCGAAGATCGGCGTAGCCAAGGGCAACCGCTTCCCGAGGATAACACTGACGGGCAGTTTCGGTTATTCGAGCACCGAGTTGAGTCAGCTTTTTAAGCCGGCGAGCAGCCTGTGGGATTTAGCCTTCGGGGCGCTTTCGCCCATCTTTGACGCGGGCAGACTCAAGGCTGGTCAGCGAGCCGCGGAGGCGCAGTTTCAACAGGGCATGGCCGATTATGCCAAAACTGTCCTTACCGCTTTTTCCGAGGTGGAAGGCGCCCTTCTGACACGGGAGGAGCAACTGGAAAAAAGAAAGAAAATGCTGATCTTTCTCACCGAAGCGAAGGCCACGCAGAAGGTGGCCAAAAACCGATACGAACGGGGACTGATCGACTACCTCACCGTGCTCGACGCCCAGCGTATCCGTTTTCAGGCTGAAGAAAGCCTGGTACTGGTTGAACTGGCCATCCTCAGCAACCGTGTAACACTGCACCGCGCACTGGGCGGCGGATGGGGCGATCCGGAAAGCGATAAAACGGGGGTGGGGAATGAATAAAAGAGGATGGACATCCCATGACTGAAAAACAAGTTCCCAGGGGAAAGGCAATGGACCGAAAACGAAAACGCGTCATCCATGTCATTGTAAGTGTGTCACTCATCATCGCAGGAATCGTCATTATGGGTGCGTTGACGGCAACCAAATCCCAACTTGAAAAGGTAGCTCCCTCCGTTCCGATTCCCACGGTCCGCGTGACAGAGGTAACGACCGGTCCGCAGACCATCACTATCCGGGGTGAGGGGACCGTGAATCCGCTGAGGGAAATCAATCTCATCTCGGAGGTCGGCGGCAAGATCGTCCGTATCTCCCCCGCCCTGGTCAATGGCGGAGCATTCAGCACAGGCCATGTACTGCTCGCAATAGACCCCGTCGATTATGAACTGGCCGTCACCCTGGCGAAGGCACAGGTGAAGGATGCGGAAAGTAATCTGAAGATGATTCAGGAAGAGGCGCTGGTGGCTCGGGAAGAATGGCGAAGCCACTATTCGGACACCTCTCGCACCGTCGAAGATCCGCCGCCGCTGGTGGCCAAGAAGCCGCAACTGGAGGCGGCCCATGCCAGGCTTGAAGCCGGCCGGGCCGATCTGGAAAAGGCCCTCTTGAACCGTAAAAGGACAGTCTTGAAAGCACCCTTCGATGGCCGCGTCAGCAAGAAATTCGTTGACCTGGGGCAATATGTAGCACCGGGACAGGCCCTTGCAGAACTCTTTTCCACCGGGGCGGCGGAGATCGCCCTGCCGCTGGAGGACAAGGCCCTCTTCTGGTTTGACGTTCCCGGATTTACACCCGACGAGGGAACCGTATCGCCTGCCACCGTTCATGCCGAGATTGCGGGGCGGAAACTGACCTTCTCGGGGAAGGTGGTCCGCGCCGAGGGGAAGGTGGATGAAAAGACCCGGATGATAACCGTCATCGTCCGGGTTGACAGACCGTACGCGACAAAACCGCCCCTCGCGATCGGCCTCTTCGTGACCGTTGACATCGAAGGACGGGTGCTTCCCGATGCCGCCGTTATTCCGCGGGCGGCCCTCCACCAGGGGGATATCGTGTGGACCGTGGATGATACAGGGATCCTCCATTTTCGACCGGTCCAGGTTGCCCGTCATCAGGGAGAAGAAGTTGTGGTTGAATCCGGCATTGAGGATGGCGAGATGATCGTCTTTTCAACCCTCAAGGCCCCCACGGACGGTATGACTGTCCGGGCGGCCCTAGAGAAGGAGTGATCATGAAAGGTATGATTGCCTGGTTCGCCGGAAATCACGTCGCGGCAAATCTGCTCATGATCTTCCTGGTCCTGGCCGGGATCTTCACGTTTTTTTCCATAAAGCTGGAGGTGTTTCCCGAGACCTCTCTCGACAGGATCTCCATAACCACCGAATACCGGGGGGCTTCGCCCGCCGAGGTGGAGGAGGCCATCAGCGGCCGGATAGAAGAACGGATAGCTGGCCTGTCTGGTATCAAGCGCATCGACTCCACGTCAAAAGAGGGGATCAGCATCGTTACTGTGCAGGTTATCAAGGGGTGGGACATCAAGGAGCTCCTCGATGAGGTAAAGGCCGAGGTCGACCGTATTACCACATTCCCGGAGGAAGCGGAAAAACCGGTTGTTAGGGAGATAGTTCAGCGTGTACAGGTAATCGACGTAGCCGTCTATGGTGAGGTATCGCACGCAACCCTTAAATACTACGCAGAAAAGACCAAGGACGACATCACCAACCTGCCGGGTGTTACCTCTGCCGAGGTCCTGGGTGCGCGTAAGTCAGAGATCCATATCGAAATCTCCGAGGAGACATTGCGCCGGTATGCCCTGACTCTGGGCCGGGTAGCCGATGCCGTCAGGCGGGCAAGTCTCGATCTTCCGGCGGGAAGTGTCAAGGCGAAGGGCGGCGAGATATTGATCCGGACCAAAGGCAGACGGTACTACGCCGACGAATTCGCCGATATTGCCATCATTACCCACGACAACGGGAGCAAAGTAACACTCGACCAGATTGCGACCCTCAGTGACGGTTTTGAAGATGTCGATCTCTTCGCGCGGTTCCAGGGCAAACCCGCGGACATGATCCAGGTCTATCGCGTGGCCGACCAGAGCGCCCTCGATGTCGCCCGGAAGGTCAAACAGTACATCGTCGATGTCGGGCCCTCTCTCCCTGCAGGTGTCGGCATCGCCGTCTTCGCCGATATGTCGGAAATCCTGCACAGCCGTCTACAGCTCCTGCTCAGAAACATGGCCATCGGTCTGGTCCTTGTAATTCTGATACTCGGGACATTCCTCACAGTAAGACTCTCATTCTGGGTGACCCTCGGGATTCCCATATCCTTTCTGGCGGGGCTTGCCACGCTCCCCTACCTGGACGTGACGATAAACATGATCTCCCTTTTCGCGTTCATCATGGTGTTGGGCATTGTGGTTGACGACGCCATTATCATCGGTGAGAACATATTCCGAAAACAGGAGGAGGGACTCCCCCCGTTGCAGGCGGCAACTCAGGGCGCCATTGAGGTGGGGCACCCGGTTATCTTCTCCGTTCTTACTACGATGGCGGCCTTCGCTCCCCTGCTGATAGCAACCGGGATGATGGGAAAAATGATGCGCAGCATACCGATCGTGATCATAGTTGTCCTGGCCGGATCACTGGTCGAATCGCTCTTCATCCTGCCATCTCATCTCTCCAAAGGTAATCACGCCGACCTCCGCCAGGGCTCCGGGAAACAGAGAGAAAAATGGACGGCACGCCGGCTGCGGGCGTTTATTAACGGTCCCTATCTGAAGGCGGTGGATTTCTGCGCGAGGTGGAGATATGCCACGGTGGCACTGGGAGTTGCTCTTCTGTTAATCACTGTTGGAATATACCGGGGCGGCATCGTCGGATTCGCCTTCTTTCCAAAGGTGGAAGGAGACATGCTGGAATGTTCACTCACCATGCCGGCGGGAACCCCTCTTGAGCGTACCAACGATGTGGTCGGGTACCTGGTGGAGGCCGCCAGAAAGACCCTGACGGATGCGGACCGGGAGGATCCCGGCCCGGCCCCCCTCTTTGAGTACAGTTTCTCCCTGATCGGGGCGCAGGTGGGAGAGCGTGGAGGTCTGTCCGATTCAGGAGGGCACCTTGCCCACATCTGGATACAGGTGCTGGAAGGAGAAAAACGAAACACAAGCACGGCCAGACTTGTTGCACTCTGGCGTCAGAACGCGGGCACTATCCCGGGAATCGAATCGATCACCTTCAAGAGTGTCCTGCACAGCGCGGGGAAATCGGTCGAGATTCATCTGTCACTGGATGAACACGAGGATCTCCTGACCGCCGCCGATGAACTGAAGGAAGAACTGAAGAGCTACCCCGGTGTTTATGATATCGAAGACAGTTATCTGCCGGGGAAACAGGAGATGCAGATCAAGCTGAAACCCACCGCCCGGAGTATGGGAGTGACCCTCAACGATATTGCCACGCAGGTTCGACACGCCTTTTACGGCGCCGAAGCCCTCCGCATGCAGCGGGGCACAGACGAGATCAAGGTCATGGTGCGTTACCCCGAACAGGAGCGAAGGTCTCTCGGGCATGTCGAAGCGATGCGGATCCGTACCGCCGACGGTTCGGAAGTCCCATTCAGTGTGCTGGCCGACGTCACGATGGAACAGGGGTACGTTTCTATCGAACACGCACAGAGACTGCGCGTCATCAAGATCTATGCAGACGTGGATGAAACGGTTACCAATGCCAATGAGGTGCGGAAGACCCTCGAAAAAGGGTTCCTCACGGATCTCACCTACCTCTACCCCGGCCTGAGATATTCGATGGAGGGAGAGGGGAAGGAACAGAAGGAATCTCTGAGCGATATCAAGAAGGGCATGTGGTTTGCCCTTTTCTGTATCTATGCGCTCCTGGCCATCCCCTTCAGGTCGTTCACCCAACCCTTTGTGGTGATGATGGCCATCCCGTTCGGCATTGTAGGCTCCGTAGCGGGACACCTCATCATGGGACTCGACCTCACCTTCATCAGCCTCTTCGGAATCGTGGGACTGGCCGGTGTCGTCGTCAACGACTCGCTTGTTCTTATCCACGCGACAAACCGGCTTCGCCGGGAGGGCGCCAATGCGCACGACGCGGTCACAAAGGCGGGAACTCTGAGGTTTAGGGCCATTATCCTCACATCACTCACCACCTTCGCGGGGTTGACACCCATCATCCTGGAGAGGAGCCTCCAGGCGAAATTCCTGATTCCCATGGCGGTCAGCCTCGGCTACGGGGTGCTTTTCGCGACATTCATCACACTGCTCCTCATCCCGAGCCTCTACCTCATCCTCGAGGATTTCCTGAATTTAACTGCAAGGATTAAGGATAAAATCAGGCCTTCCCGGAGCTGAATATGGTCCCCATAGTATATAATTCTCTGCCCTGACATACTGGCGTCATTTGCCAACAATCACTGATAATACGCACTACGTTTTTTCTGATAATAAACACTTTTTATAGAAGTGTTCAGTAATAATTGTTTGATTTTAAAGAAATATGGGTGTAGTGAAAATGCAATCCAGAAAAAATGTTTTGTTCAGACCGGTGTAATATGTAGTACGTGTATTAATTGTTAGCGTAAAGACTTAATCTGCATCGATTAAATTTGTAATGAAACGTAGATCAATTTGAGAAAGAACTAATATGCAAGCTTGCTTTAATTAATTAGAATTAATTAAATTAATTAGTTATTCCTTTTAAAGTCAACAGTAAAAATTGACATTTTTTATATCAATTTGGTTAGAGAGCTGCTCTTTGAAAATTTGGTAAAACCTGGACAATTTCTCCTGCGTT
>JAFDBG010000107.1 GCA_019313385.1 Deltaproteobacteria bacterium
GTGCGCCATAAGAGACTCTCTGGTCTTTTTTTCGTTGAATTCATCTATGGCGCATCTTATTTCCTCTCCAAAGAAGAGGGTTTTCGCAAGTTCATCAACCGCTTTCTTTTCATCTACATCTACATATTTTTTATTAACGTAGTTCATGTCGCCGGTTCTTGTTTCCGGCAGATCGTGAACCAGGCATAATTTAAGAACCCTTGATTCATCCGCTTCAGGCTCCAGTTTACACAAGGTATAGCCGATGAAGATCGTCCGCAGTACATGTTCCGCTACGGATTCGCGGCCGGATCCCAGGAACTGAAAGCCCGATCTCGGTGTTTTTTGCAGCATTCCCGTCTCGAATAAGAAATTTGCTATATCTTTCATATTAACCCTTCTTGAGTGTCTTGATTCTGTTTTCCATCATATCGTACACTTTCCTTATCTCCACCTGGAGAGATGCGATACCGTCAGGTTTCATGGATACCACTTTGCCGATCCGTTCATGCCAGTACTGGACCACGGATACCTCATTCTCCCGTATCTTTTTTTCAACCTTCTTTTGAAATTCTTTCAAAAACTCAGGATCAACCATGTCGAGTTCTCTCCTTGTTTTAAAGGATTATTAACTATGACGAGCTATATATCATTTGAGTTCCAGTTGCAACAGGGGCTAAGTTTACAATAGATGATACTTGTTTTCTTTTGTGTTTACGATTTTCTTTTTTATCAGGCGGCTCAGGTGATTTTTAATCATCCCTCGCTCGCCTAATTCAAAAAAATCCCTCGGTTCCCGCGGTTTTTTATAGATAATCCATTGATTGACGATTTCATCCAGTGTCCTTGGCTTTTCGAGAAAATTCAATAAGGTGTCTTCCCTCCGATTTATTATTCCAAGATAATCCTCTGCCAGTTCTGCAATGTCTCCTTCTATTATGCCCGCCTCATGGGAGGTAATGAATATCCTTGCGGGAATTGTTAACAATTTGTGAAGAGAGACTATGGTCTGATCTATATCGGATACCCTGTCACCATACCAGGGACCAAAGGCTGTCATATCCAAGTCTCCCAGAAAGAGCACCTCCTCCTCCGGGAAGAAAAAGCTTGAGTGCCCTATGGTATGACCGGGTGTATGAATTACCTGAAGGGATGTGTCGCCGAAATTCAGTAGATCTCCATCTTTGAATTCGAGGTTCGGGGTACGTTCCCTGTAGTGAAAATGATTCACGAGAAGACCACGCCACGTGTGTTCCAGATTTGTTCCCAGGAGTCCATAGAAATCGAGGAGTCTTTCTATGGATTTGAAACAGGGCGCGTCATCTTCGTGCACATAAAGTTTCGCTTCAGGAAAGAGGTAATTAAAAGAGGTATGATCTTCATGGTAATGCGAATTTATAATGATGTCGATCCCCTTTTCCATGTCAAATTTCTTCAACAGCCTCTCGTCAGAACCGGGATCTATAACTACCTTTTCTCTGTCATCAATACAGAGAGAATTACAGAAGGGATATCTTCCCCCTTTCTGGCCCTGTATGAAGGTGAGGCGACCGAATTTTATTTTATCCATTGTCAGCTCCTTATTCTTGCGCCCGGGTAAATCCATCATGGCGAAAACTACAGGATATCTCTTTATATGAAGTTCTGCAGAGTGTCAAACTAACCCGCCGGTTTTGAAGGTCCTCTTGTGCATTTCCCGATTTGACTTTTATGCGGTATGCATATATAAAAACTGCCATATTTGAAGGAGAATTCCAATGAGCAGGCGGAATCTACAGGGTTGTTTCCTCATCGTCATATTTTTTCTTATTTTAACTTATCCTCTGCATGCGTTTTCCAAAGAAGATACTGCCTATATTTCATTAAAGAGGGTAGGTGTCTCCAAACACCAGAGCGACGCTTATGTTGTGAAGAAGAACGAATGGCTGTTTGACATCATTCAGCGGAGGTACAAGGTTTCGAAGGGAGAGGCTTACAGAATACTGGAACTTGTGAAGCAATTTAACCCTCAATTGAAGGATTTGAATGCTATATATCCCGGTCAGAAATTGCTTTTCCCAAGAAAAAGATCTTCAGAAAAAATGAGTACCACTGGTGCCACAAATCAGGCCTCCGGTGTGCTTTCCGATAAGAAAAGAGAAGATATCATCCTGAAATATGTTGTAAAGAGGGGAGACCATGTTTCAGGTATCATCCACAGAGAGTTTGGTGCCTCTCAAGGGAAGATTTACAAAATATTGGAACGTGTAAGGCATCTCAACCCTAAGATCAGGAATTTAGACAGAATATATCCCGGACAGACTTTGCTTTTCCCCCGTAAAGCCGAGGAGAGGGAGCCGTTACCTGACGTAAGCGAGGAGATGGAGCCGTTACCTGACGCAAGCAGGGATGTTATTGCCATACCTGAATATAAGATACTGCCGGTTATAAGCCATATTGTAGGAAGGATGTATGGCGCGGTAATAACAGATGGAAGTTACTGTATTCCTGTGCCTCCTTCTGGTGAGGTGAAGATCGATTGCTCCAGGGTTCCTGTTATAGAGATCAATGATGGCAGCATAATCCTGCTGGATCTGTCGAACCGGATACCCGCGGATCTGAAAAGAGTTGTAGAATCAACGTGGGAAAACTACCGCGTGATCAGTGTGCAAGAGGGTGAAGGAATATCCTCTATACTGGAAAGAATAATAGATGCTACCGAAGTATATAAGGCCAGAAAGGTCAACCGGTACGAAAATGTTGGCAATACTCCCATAGTCAAGGTCTCTGTCGAATGGCTTGTGTCGAAAAAACCGCGATTCAAAGGTACAGGCAGTTACGCGTTTAATTTTGTCAGCAGGTCTTCTCAGTTGGTCCCGCTTCCTGTAAGGGATTATGCGAATAAAAATGGTCTTGAGATAATTGAAATAATGGATGGTCTCGGCATAGCGGCTGATGATGAGGTGTATCAGTCTTGTTCCGCACAGGTTCTGGATTCCGGCAGCAATATGGAACTGGCGAAATCGTTGCTTGAGATTCTGGGATATTCTCCAGTGAAAGATGCCGGGATTAGTATATTAGTCGGAGATGGGTTGGCCCTGTCTATGAAGGCGGATCTGTTGCTGAATACCGAGGATGGGCGCATAATTATAACCTCAAACAGTGTCCGCGATCAGGTCATGAATATCCTGCAGAAGAGAGGTGACAAGGTTGTCTTCATATCGAGGGAGGAGAGCCGGGAAAAAGTCATAGAGAATATTATGAGCGCCATAAAGAGCCCCTGTTTAAATAGCTACTTCAAATTCCCGCTTTCAGGACGTAACGGGAAAGAAAGCGGCTATATATCCCTTCCCGCTTTGCGGCTGGGAGATGACGAGATATTGTATCTGGTAGATTATGATGTCGACAGAGAGATCTGTGGACTGCTTAATAAGGAATATAAAATGACGCTGGTAAGATATTGAAAGTAAAAGGAATAGCCCTAATATCAGGCGGTCTTGACAGTATACTTGCTGTGAAGGTTGTGCAGGAACAGGGGATTGAAGTTCAAGGTGTTGCTTTTGAAACACCTTTTTTTAGTGCCGACAGTGCCCTGGAAGCATGTAAGGCAATAGACCTTCCCTTGTCCGTGGTGGACATTACGAGGGAGCACCTCGTTATGCTCAGAGCACCGAGATATGGGTATGGCAAAAACATGAACCCCTGTATAGACTGTCACATACTGATGCTCAAGAAGGCCGGGGAGAAAATGGAATCGGAAAACGCCGACTTCATTTTTACCGGTGAGGTGTTGGGACAGCGTCCCATGTCTCAGGGAAAACAATCTCTCCATATTGTGGCAAAGAGGTCGGGCTATCAGGAATACATTGTTCGGCCACTTAGCGCCGGACTTTTGCCGGAAACGAAACCTGAGATGGAGGGTAAGATCGACAGGCAGAGACTGTTGGATATCCAGGGAAGGAGCAGAAAACGTCAGATGGAGCTGGCGGATCGATACCAG
>JAFDBG010000053.1 GCA_019313385.1 Deltaproteobacteria bacterium
CCTGCATACGATCCTCGAGAAGCCTTCCTATAACGAAAGGGCCATCATCCATGAGATCGGTGAAAAGGCCGAAAAGGTGGTGGTTATGAGCCATCGTGCGGTCAAGTTCCTGACTGAAATCTATGATGTGCGGCCGGATAAGATCGAGCTTATTAAACACGGGGTCCCCGATCTCGATCTTGTTCAGAGAGAGCAGTATAAAAGGAAGTTTAACCTGGAGGGCAAGAAGGCCATCTTTACCTTTGGCCTGTTGAGCCGAAGCAAGGGGATCGAAACAGTAATCCAGGCCCTGCCGCAGGTTGTTCTGAAACATCCGGAAGTTGTGTTCATCATATTGGGAAAAACACATCCGGCCGTGTTGCTCAGTTCGGGCGAGGAGTACCGGATTTATCTGCGACGTCTGGTTGAAAAGAATAATCTGAGAGAACACGTCTATTTCCATAACGATTTTGTCAGCGCCACGGAACTGTTTGAGTATCTCTCCGCCATCGATATCTACATCACCCCCTATCTGAATGAGGCCCAGATTACCAGCGGGACCCTCGCGTATGCGGTAGGAGCGGGGGCGGCCGTAATCTCTACGCCCTACTGGCACGCACAGGAACTCCTGGCGGACGGGAGGGGAAGGCTCTTTGATTTTCACGATTCAAGCGCACTGGCCGGTATCCTCAACGAACTCTTGGATAACCCTTCCACCCTGCTCGAATTGAGACACAAGGCTTACACCTACGGGCGGAAGATGACATGGCCCGTTATCGGGGAGAAATATGCCAAACTCATGCGCGATGTGGCGCAATCCTATACGGATGTGAAGGCCAGAGAGGATGCTATCGTCGACCCGCTGGTTCTCCCCCCCTTCGATCTGGCCCACATCAGGCAGCTCACCGACGATACCGGTATTATCCAGCATGCGAACTACAGTGTGCCGAGTTGGAAACATGGATACTGCCTGGACGATAATGCCCGGGGGTTGTTGATGGCAACCATGGCTAGTCGCCAGAAGAGAGACCCGGTGGCCCTGCGTCTTCTGCCCACGTATCTGAGCTATATCGATTACATGCAGCGCGATGATGGACTCTTCAGAAATTTCCTGAGCTACAATCGAAACTTTCTTGACGAGGTCGGATCTGATGATGCCTTCGGACGAACCATATGGGCACTGGGATACCTTATCCGTTTTTCCCCCCACGACGCCTTCTTTCAACTGGCCAACCAACTGTTCTCCAAGGCGTATCCGCATTTTCAGGACGTGCGTTCCCTTCGGGGTATTGCCGATGCTATCATCGGTATCTGCCATTATCTCCATCGCTATTCGAGTGATGAGGGGATGAATGAAACCCTTAAGGGTATGGTAGGGCGGATCATCGCGCAGTACAAAGACGAGGCCGAGGATCAGTGGCACTGGTTTGAACCAACGGTGACCTATGACAGCGGCATTGTGCCCCTGGCCCTCTTCCATGCCTGTGAAATAACCGGTGATGAAAAGGTCCTGGCTGTCGCCCGTGAGATGGCGGACTTTCTGGAAGGAATCACTTTTAGAGACGGGTATCTCGCGCCGGTGGGTTCCGACGGCTGGTACCAGAAGGGCGGAGAGTGCGCGCGTTATGCGCAGCAACCCATCGACGCAATGGCCATCGTGATGATGTTCTACCAGGCCTCTGTCGTGACCGGGGATAAGCACTACCTTGACAGGATGGTTGCATCCTTTATGTGGTTTCTGGGTGAGAATGATCTGCGGATCCCGCTCTATGATTTTGAGACATGCGGCTGCTGCGACGGCCTTGAAAGCCATGGGGTAAACCGGAATCAGGGTGCGGAGAGTACCCTGGCGTATCTCATCGCCCACCTGACGGTGCTTCTGGCCCACGAGCAGGAGACTCTAATAGCCTGACGTAAAACTCAATCATGTCCCGCTCTCACAGGGGACTAAGCCGGAGAAAGCCCTGCCGCCTGCAAAAATGCAAGGAGCTTGGAAATGCCGATTATTCAAAGATATGAAAATAATCCAATTTTAACCAGAGATGATGTGCCCTATCCGGTGGCAACGGTTCATAATGCCGGAATAACCAGGTATAACGGCAGGTATATAATGATCTTCCGCTCGCATTTAACCAGCGGCCGCAGTATTTTAGGGCTGGCTGAAAGTGATGACGGGTTTCGGTTTACCGTCGCCGAAAAGCCATTTATGACCCCGGCAACAGAAGGGATATTTCAAATATATGAAGAATATGGTCTTGAAGATCCCCGTATCACCTGTATCGATGATGAATATCTTATTACCTACAGCGCGTACTCAAGATATGGCGCACGCATCGCGCTGGCCCGAACAAGCGACTTTAAAAAGATACAACGGGTTTCTTTAATCACTGAAGCAGATTATCGTAACCTGGTTATCTTCCCTGAAAAAATAGATAATATGTATGTCCGTCTGGACAGGCCCCATTCGGGGATAACCCCCTGGTCCATCTGGATATCCTATTCTCCCGATCTTAAATACTGGGGGGACGCCAGGTTGGTTATAAAACCGGCTCAATATCACTGGGATGAGATGAAAATAGGACCTGGAGCGCCGCCTATAAAGACCGATCAGGGATGGTTGAATATCTACCACGGCGTCTTTCAGACCATGGCCGGCTCGGTCTACCGCCTGGGGGTTGCCCTGCATGATTTAAAAGATCCCTCTATAATCAGGGGTGTCAGTGACGGCTGGATACTGCAGCCGGAAGAAGAATATGAGATTACCGGGTATGTTCCCAATGTTGTATTTACCTGCGGGGCGGTTCCGGAACCGGATGGCACGCTTAAAATCTACTGGGGTGGGGCTGATACCGTGATGTGCGTGGGCACTGCCAATATAAGTGACCTGGTTGACCTTTGTCTGAAAAATTCCAGAGCGGCTCTATGAAGGAAACAAAAGTGGACAATCCATCACACAAGGGACCGAGAGTAAGAATTAAGGGGTGGTTTTTATCCCAGTTATTGCGTTTGCAACGCTTGACTTGGCGGGCTCATATTGAAGGCCGCGAGCACCTGGACCGGCTGTATGCCGGCAATAAGCGATTTCTGTTTTGCTTTTGGCACGGGAAATATGTGCCGATATTCCCTCTGCTGGAGGGCTCCAATGCGTGCGTTGTCAGCAGCCAATCAGAACGGGGAAGCATTATCGCCGAAATATGCCGAAACTTCGGTTATCAGAGCGTCCAGATACCCGATCAAGCGCGGCATGGGTCTCTTCGGCTTATGGAAGAGGCCTTGTCTGGAGCCCAGGCGGGAGGGATCGCGGTCGATGGCCCCCTGGGTCCACGTCACCGTGTAAAAAGCGGCGTAATACGGATGGCGTCAGCGCTTGGACTTGACCTTTTGCCGGTTTCGGTGGATAGTCGCAAGAAAATAGTATTTAAAAAGCGATGGGACCGGAGGGAGATTCCGCTGCCCTTTACAAAGGTCTGTCTGGTCATCGGTGAGCCCATCGAAGTGCCGCCCGAACTTCGTTCCGGGCAGGTTAGGAACCTGACTGACAATCTTGCCGAAACCATCGCGAAGCTGGACAAGAAGGCCGAAAACATGGTCCGCAAGAATGGGACACAAAAAGAATAGCCGGGGAATTCTGATCGATGGTGAAAGTGTTTCGCCCCATATCTCAACATGTGCCTGTGCCTGTCTCCAAGCGCGTCCTGGGGTATTTCGGGCTGGCGGGGTTGTTTTTCCTGCTGTCCTTCATCACCATTTATTTTGTTCACCACTACTTTGCAGAGGGACAATTTCGGGTCGACCCTCACCTGTTGTCGGTTCGCGTCATCGTCACTCTGTTGGTTCTGCTGGCCCTGTACTATCTGGCGGACGGTTTGCGGCTGTATTCCGTCATCAGGGCGATGGGGTTTCACATTGCGTTCCCATATATTCTCAAACTCGTCTTCGTCAATATTTTCGTGTCCAACGTCACGCCGCTGGCCACGTCGATCCGGACTATGCTGGCCTCCCTGATACTTTTTACCCTCACACCGATCATCATTTGGGCCGAACCGAACATGTTTCGTATGTTTTTTCACAGAAACCTGCTCTACGGCATCACCGGGGTTTCATGTGTTTACCTCACGGTTTTTTGGATCATCCTCTTTCGAATTCGGGTGATCAAGCGTTGGCTGTTTCGGGGATTGCACTTGCTCAACATCCTGAGAATCCTACCAAGGCGGCGGTTCAGGTTCCTTTTCTTGAAAGTTTCTCGTGAATTGGACCTCTTTTCAAATGGATTCAAGCGGTATTACAGAGGCGCCCCAGGCTGGGCTGCACTGTCTGTTGTGTTCACGGCTCTTTTTTTGTTGTTGCTTTTTTCCTTCTCCGTCGTCCTGGTCAGGACCCTGGGATATCAGGTGCCGGTGTTGACCGTTCTGGCATTCCAGGTTGTGGTGACCTTCTTTATGTACTTTGCCCCGACGCCGGGGGCCGCGGGGGTAGCCGAAGGCGGGTATGGGCTTTTATTCGCACAACTGGTGCAAAAACAAGACATTACGCTGCTGACCCTGTCCTGGCGATTTTTGACCATCTATGTCGGGGTGCTGATCGGTATTTTCGTTATCTACAGGGAAGTTTTTAACCGTAAAAAGGCGGTCCGGCTATGAACCGTAAAAAGAAGCTGAAACTACTCCTGGCCTGTATTGTGCTGTTTATGGTCGCTCTTGTCGGCTATAAGGCCTATCTACTTGTTTATGAAGCGGATTACGAGGCGCTCAACGCCGACAATATCGATCGGATCGAATCGCGCCTCCGCGGCAAAGATACCTTCAGCTTCGCTGTTGTCGGCAATGTCAAGAATTCCATGAGAATTTTCGAGAGGCGCATTGCGCCCCTGATCAAAGGCAAGGGCGCCGATTTTATCGTATCCTCCGGAAACGCTGTCTACGACGGCACCGAAGACAAATACAGGTTGCTTTACCGAGGATTTAAAAAACTCGGTATCCCATACGTGCTGGCCATCGGTCACAACGAGGTTGAGGATTTTGGAATGGGTAAGTTCTACCGGCATTTCGGGCCACTTTTCTTTTCTTTTCATGTCGCCAATTCTTATTTCATCTTCCTTGATTCAACTGGGGAAACGTCTTGGAAATGGCAAGAACGGTGGCTGAAACAGGAACTGGCGCTGGCCCGGGAGTATCCATACCGGTTTGTGGTGTTAAACCATGCCCTGTTTCCTTTGGCGGGTTTTGATCCAGATGACACCAAATATGTCCTGGAAGAAGATCTCAGCCGAAACTTGCAGTGCCTATTTTCCCAGTACCGGGTAACGGCCGTTTTTTCGTCCGGGTATCCCGCTTACCACGAAACCGTATTACAAGGGGTTCGGTATATCATATCGGGCGGCGGCGGCGGATTGCTCCTGGGCTGGCAGAAAGAGTATTACCAGTATGTAAAGGTCAGTGTGGAACAGGGTCAAGTAACATATGAAGACGTGGCCGCCCCCCACCGGCTGGGTCCGTTTCGCTACAAACTGGAAACGCTGAAGCTTTTTCTGCACTCGTTTTTTTATATGAGCCTGTTTAACTTTCTGGTGACTCTGGGCATCATCGGTCTCGTTGCGCTGAAGGTATATTCGCTGATCATCCGCCAAGAGCATTTATACCGCGATTTCAGTATCGATGAAGAGGCGCTCTCCAAAGCGCCGCTTCGCCTGGCCATGTTCACGAACAATTACCTTCCTTTTATCGGTGGGGTGCCCCTTTCCATCGACCGGCTCTATCGGGGGCTTGTTAGCACCGGTGCGAAGGTGAAACTCTTTGCCCCCTTGTATCCGCAGCAATGGCCGGACCCACAGGATGGAAGCGTCTTTCGGTGTTCCGCTCTTTTTCATACCCGCACGGCCAAATTCCCGGTTGCCAACATCTTTTCCCGAAGGATCGATACAGCGTTCAAAACATTCCCCTGCGACCTGGTGCATGTCCACCATCCTTTCTGGCTCGGGGGGAAAGGCATGCGGCTTGCCAAAAGACGAGGCATTCCGGTGGTTTTTACTTACCACACGCGGCTGGAACGGTATACCCACTACACCCCCCTGCCGGGCGCTGTTTTGAAAAAGCTCGCGGCCCATTTCCTGATCAAGCACTTCGCCAACAAGTGCGATGCCATTATCACACCCACAGCCTCCACCGAGGAATATCTTCGGAACCTCGGTGTCAGCGCCCTGATCGAAACGATTCCCACCGGTATCAGCATTGGGGATTATAAGCGCTGGTCTCCGCAACAGGTTCAGGCTCTGCGAAGTCAATATGCCGCCTCGGGCGAGCGCCTTTTGATCAGCGTTTCACGAATGGCAAAAGAAAAGAATCTTGACTTTTTGATCGACGGGCTGGCGAAAGTGAAAAACCGGACCCGCACGCCGTTTAAATGTCTGCTGGTTGGGGACGGACCGGAAAGAGAGCGGCTTGAGAAGAAGGTGGCCAAACTTGGCATGGATGAACGGATTGTTTTTGCTGGAAACATGGCCCCGCGCGAGGTCATCCGGTGCTACTTGGCCGCCGACCTTTTCGTGTTTGCCTCCACCTCCGAGACCCAGGGGATGGTTCTGCTCGAAGCCATGGCCGGTGGCTGTCCCGTGGTGGCGGTGCGCGCCAGCGGAGTCTACGATGTGGTCAAAGACGACTACAATGGATTCAAAGTTGCGGAAAGCACCGAGAACTGGGCTAAAGCGGTGGTAACTCTTTTAGAGGACAAGCGGCTACTGTCGGCCTTGTCTGAGAACAGCCGGGCCTACGCCGAAAATTATTCCGTGGAAAAGATCACGGAAAAGGTCTCAAGGCTTTATCGCCGGGTGTTGATTCTCAGTAAATCAGAAAACGGCAAGTAAAACACGATTGTTTTGAAACGCAGGCAGACCATGTCTGATGGAAATTACAAACAAGGATGCAACAAATGGTACGAATGGTGCGATGTTTAGACGTGAGCTATGATTTCCCCCAACTTGTGGCTGATACCGCGATATGCGTGGGTACGGCCAATATACATGATCTGATTGACCTTTGTCTGAAAAATCCCAGAGCGGCGGTGTAAGATGAAAGTTGCAGTCCTCGCCCCGATTTGCTGGAGAACACCACCGCGGCATTATGGTCCCTGGGAACAGGTGGCATCGAATATTGCTGAGGGTCTCGCCTTGCGCGGACTGGATGTAACGCTTTTTGCAACGGGTGATTCCCTGACCAAGGCAAAACTGGAATACATCTGCAAGCGGCCCTATGAAGAAGACAAGACCCTTGATCCTAAGGTCTGGGAGTGTCTGCATATTGCACATCTGATAGAACGTGCCGATCAATTTGACATCATCCATAACAATTATGATTTTCTCCCGCTGACCTATTCGCGTTTGATAACAACGCCGATGGTGACGACTATCCACGGGTTTTCCTCACCACAAATTATCCCGGTCTTCAAAGAGTACAATGATGATAATTATTTTGTATCCATCAGCAATTCGGATCGTTGCCCGGAATTGGATTATATCGCCACGGTTTACAACGGCATTAATGTGGCTGACTTTACATTTAGGGAAGCTGTAGGCGAATATCTGTTATATTTTGGTAGGATTCATCCGGACAAGGGAACAGATGAAGCCATTCAGATCGCTAAAAAGTTCAAGATGAGGCTTATTATTTCCGGGTTTATCCAGGATCAGAGGTATTATGAAGAAAAGGTGGAAACCTTTTTAAATGATGAGATTGTGTATGTCGGTAACTCCGGCCCTGAGAAGAGAGATATATTGCTTGGCAATGCATACGCCCTGCTTCATCCCATCAGTTTCGCCGAGCCTTTTGGATTAAGTGTTGCTGAATCGATGCTTTGCGGAACGCCGGTAGTTGCATTTAATAAGGGTTCCATGCCGGAGCTGATCGTCCAGGAGAAGACCGGATTTCTGGTTGATACGGTGGATGAAGCCGTATCCGTCTTAAAAGACATAAGGCAGATTAACCGCAAATGCTGTAGGAGCTGGGCCGAGAAGAATTTCAGCCAGGAAAAAATGGTCGATGATTATGTCACAGTTTACCGCAAGATAGTGGGTGATGTGGGTGATGTCTGCTGATGGTGCCTGGCAGGCCATTTCTAAAGCATATGACTTTTAGAAACAGGCACCAACCTTCTCAATCATTCAACAATCTGTCCAAAAGCTCATTCACCTTTACGGTTGCGAAGCCCGAGGCGTAATCGGACATCCCGTACGGTATAATCAGGTCGCCGTTACGAATGAGAGACCCACAGGAATAGACGACGTTCGGAACGTAGCCTTCCCTCTCTTCCTCATTGGCCACCAGCAGCGGTTCCCTCAACTGGCCGATGATGTGAGAGGGGTCCTCCAGGGCGAGCAGGACGGCCCCCAGGCTGTACCTCCTCATCGGACCCACCCCATGGGTGATCAGAAGCCAACCCTTCTCTGTTTCAAGAGGCGAGCCGCAATTGCCAAGCTGGATAAATTCCCAGGGATACTGGGGTTCCTGTATCTTCCGCGCATCGTGCCAGGCATGGATGTCATCGGAGAACATCAGATAATTATTGACACCGTCGTAGCGGGAAATCATGGCGTACCTCCCCCTGATCTTTCTCGGAAACAGTGCCAAGTCCTTGTTCTGGGTATATTCGCCATGGATCGGGCGTATCTTGAAATGATAGAAGTCTTTTGTTTCTATTGATTTAGGCAAGATGGTATATCCGTCATACGCCGTGTATGTCGCAAAGTAGGTGATGCTGCCGTCATCATCGATAAATTTTACGAACCGCGCGTCTTCGATGCCGTTACTTTCATGGGCGGAGACCGGGAAGACGACACGTTCCGACAGGTCGGTATCCAGAGAGAAGGTGATTTCGTAATGCGAACTGGCCAGCCAGTTCATTGAATCAATTACCTTTTTCTTGGTGTATGTGAGGGGTATGTCTCTGGTGACCCGGGCAATGCTTTCCTGCAGGTCGCGATAGAGGAAGCTGTCGCCCAGCCTGTCCATAACGGCGCCGATGATATCCTTCTGGATATGCATCTCGTGCAGTTTTTCCAGAAACTGCCCTTTGTCATAGACGTGAAGCTTCAGGGCCTCGGGCAGATCAACAAATCTTCCGGCGGGTTTGAAGATCAGCTCGTTGTCCCGGGTAAGGATTCCGCTCCTGAAGACAATGGATGAGATATGCCCCTCCCCGACCGCGCGAAAACTGACGATAACGCGTGTTCCCCCCTCGTCGCGGGTTCCCTGGTTGGGGTCTTCTATGATTGAGGGATTAAAGAAGGCGGCCGCCTCGATGGCGTATTCCAAGGTAAAGTAAGACCCGATCAGCAGTTTCCTTTTGAGTGACAAGTGCTTTGAAAATATGCCGGAATCCGATGCCAGGATGTCTTTTACAGTATCAAAATTTTTCTCAAATATTTTAGTGATGTTGCGGTGCCGGCTTGAAAAATCCACCAGGACTTCGTTGAGGGCTATATCAACCTCCTGGTCGGAGAATGCCAATATCCGGTTGATGATAATCTTTGCCCTCTTCCCATCGTCGGAACCGGGTAGATAGAACTTGGCAATGACCCGTGCGGGATCAGGATAAAATTTATTTGGTAATCTTTTAACAGTTACGGTCATTATTTCCTCGCCTCGAAATGAATCTGGTTTTTCATGCGGGGTGACATCCCGTCTTCCTTTTATCTCATGCGACCGATAGGGGCTATTCCCGCCCCAGTTCCTTTGACCTTTTTGTCGCTGCCTCCACCGCCGCCGCGAGGGTTTCCCTGATTCTCCCGGCCTCAAGCGCCTTTATACCTTCTATGGTGGTACCGCCGGGAGATGTTACCATATCTGTGAGCTGGGCCGGCGTCTTTTCTTCCTTAAGGCAGAGTTTCGCGGCACCCAACATGGTCTGGGCCGCGAGTTTTAACGCGATCCCGCCTTCAAGCCCTTGGCTGACACCGGCGTTTGCAAGGGCGTCTATGATAATAAATCCGTAGGCGGGGCCACTCCCGCTCAGGCCGGTTACCGCGTCGATCAGTTTTTCTTCGACGACGACGGTCATTCCCACGGAATCGAATATCCGGCGGGCTGTGGCGATATCGCTGTCCGTGGCGTTCTTCCCTCCTGCAAGGGCCGCCGCCCCTTCACCTATGAGGGCGGGTGTGTTTGGCATAACCCTGACCGCGCGGATTTTCTCCCCCAGAATTCCTTCTATAAATCCGAGTGTGACGCCCGCCGCGATGGATATAATAAGCCTGTCCCCAATGGTATCGGCCATATCACTTAATACTGTTTCCATATTCTGAGGTTTTACTGCCAGGATAACAATGTCGGAGGTCTCTGTGGTTCCCGCGATGTCATCCGACACACATACATGATATTTGTCCCTGAAATACGCAAGTCGTTCTTTTCGTATGTCATGTATGGTTATACTCTCCAACTGCGCCAGGCCGCTTGAGATAATCCCCCCGGTTAGCGCTTCTCCCATGTTTCCCCCGCCTATGATGCATATCTTTTTTTCCGGCATTTCCGTGTGGCAACCTCCCTGTTTGCAGATTGTGCAAGATAAATTATATTCCCGGAAGCACAGTCTTTTCTGTCCTTCCGGGAAACATAAGGCTTGACTTTTAAAACAGCAATTACTATTCATAACCTATTTCAACCTAAAGGGGAAGAGATGTTTGTGATAGGAAATTTTATAGAGGCGCTTGCCAGGATTGTCGATATGGGGCTTACTTTGTATATGTGGCTCATCATCATAAGGGCTTTGATTTCATGGGTAAATCCCGATCCATATAACCCGATAGTCCGGTTTTTATATAAAGTCACGGAGCCTGTGCTTTACCAGGTCAGGAGATTGATCCCGCTGAGAGGTATCGGCATGGATTTCTCTCCGATTATTGTGATTCTGGTGATTGTGTTCCTGCAGAGTTTTCTTGTGAAAACCATGCTGCAGGTCGCGGTTAATTTCAGGTAAATAGAAGGCATCTGTCTGTGAATCTTATGCCGTTGGATATAAATAACCAGATTGAGTTTCCGGATACGTGGAACAAGAGGGAGACATGATCCCGATTGGTGAGACAACGGATGGTGTTGTATTCAATATCAGAGTTATCCCACGCGCGTCCAGATGCGAGCTTGCGGGTGTTCAGGGCGACGCACTGAAGATCAGGATAACGGCGCCCCCTGTTGAAGGCGCGGCCAACAAAGAGTGTATAAAATTCCTTTCGGATATACTGGGTGTAAAGAAGGCTCAGATAAAGATCATAGCAGGTCACAGATCAAAGAATAAAAAAGTTTCAATTTCAGGAATGAACAGGAAAGATATTGAGAGAGTGGTGTAGAAGAGGGGACGCAAAGTTTCCCTTTTTCACCCACGCGATGAGTGTAAGAAGTTGTTGCGAGATATCTTCAAAGAAAGCCTGCAAAAACGTCTTATATTGGGATTTCTGGTGGCCACTTGTGTTACCGGTATGGTGGCTACGTTCGTTGGCATAAAAATAATCAGCAGAAATACCATGGATGAGGTATCCAATATCAGTCTTGCTACCCAGGTCAGACTGTTCAGAAATCCACCGCTGGTCTTACCCGCACCTCGGGATAGATCTGCCCCGCTTTTGGGAGCATGCAATTGTACACCCATTCTATGTCTATCGCGCCCAGTTTTATTCCCCGATACCGTCTGACTCCCATGAATGTTCCGCGTATCAGAATGTCTTCCATGTCCATTGTAAGGCCGAACACTGCCACGCATGTTCCTTTCTTTATAGTGTTCAGTTCTTTTCCGTAGGCCGCTGTGGAAAAAACGAGCCTTCTGCTGTCTGAAGCCCGGCATTGTATCAGCGGTGTAATGCCGGGGAAGCCGTCTTCCCCCACCCAGGCGATGAACTTCAGGGAACTCAACCCGTTGAAGAGTCCTTCTCCCCAGGGCCTTAATATCTGTTCTCCCGCGCCTGTCCTAGCACCCGATTTCGCAGCTCTGGTGAGCATAGACGCGAGGGCGATATGGGGCAGGGGCAATTTCTCTCTGCCATATGTCTCCACGAGATCCATGTAGTACACTGTGTGTATGCCGAAGTAGGCATTGTATCTGAACATGGGCTTTTTGTTGAACATCTCATAGTCTTCCCCCTCTGTTGCGAGGTGGGTCCAGGTGGCCTTTCCCCTCCAGAGCGCCTTGTCCAGAGTCATTATGAGAAAAGCTGTGCGGGGATTTGTCCTGACGTTCTTTTTACTCATTCCTTCCGAGAACTGGGCCCAGATCATCTGTGATGGGGTTTTTGCCTGGAGGGCGGTGATCAGGGTAATGTGAGGAAGGCCTTCGGGATTTATGGTCGCGATTAATCCAACCTTTGTCTCCGGTTCAAATTCTTTCATGTCATTAATATCGAATTCTTTGAACGGCTTCATCTGTTCCCTGCCTCCATTTCTGTCGGTCCGCTCCAGTGCACAATATCCGGGTCCACTCCCGAACCCGCCTTTTTCCCGAAAGGCCCGCAACCTATTCCACGACAGTATTAACCTTTTCAAGGATTTTAATCGCAACATATCCTCCCGGCGTGTACTCGGTGTATTTAATCGTTTTTCTTGTCCATTTTTTCTAGGAATCTTCAGAAACATTAAAGGCTCTGGCATCCACCAGCGTTGCGTGCAAAGGGGTTTGCAGGCTGCCCTGGGGCTGGGGCTTTATTCCATTGAGAGTAAAACTGATATAGACTTGACCCGCCCGTTTAACCTCAATGGGGTAATAAATCGTAAACGAATCATCTTTCTTCGGGGCCTGGTGTAGGGTAGACATCTTCCCGATCATTGCCCTATTTTGTGTCTCTTCTTTTTACAATGCAAAGCCTGAAATTGGAAAAGTGACAAGCAAAACAAAAGCAACCATACGGATAAAGTGAAGCATGAGAAACTACAGTATATTCGCAAATTAAAATGATGCCAATCATTGAATATCATTGCGACAATCTCAAACTAAATTCCTACTGATTCAAGTTTGCCATTTCATTTCCCATCAGGGTCATTGCCTCCTGCACCCTGGCGTCCATCATATACTGGGTCACCTTCATCATGGCTGCTGGAATCCTTGCAGACGCTTCTTCCATCCGCTTGATATCTGCCTCCATTCCCGCAGGTAGTTTACCCTGTTTATAGTCTGGATAGTTTTTCTGAAACTCCCGCAGCTCTGGAATCAGTTTTTTCATACCTTCGGTGTACTGTTCAATAGTACCAACCACATCGTCAGCATTTTTGGCATTTGTCAAACCATTCACGTAGTCTTCGGTCACGCTGGCCTGATTTTTTATAATTGATTTGGCCTCGCTGCTGCCATCTGAACCACAGCCTGAAACAAGAAAAACCACGAACAAAGCGATAAATAAAATTCCACAATTACGTATCATCGGAGCTCCTCCTTTTTTTATTCACGAACAAACAATAATTATTTTGGCTCTTCCGACTTTTCTATGGAAAGAGGCTTAACTTACCACAATAGAACAGAATTGAAATCCTGTAATTCTCAAAGTTTCTAAACCCTCGAGCCGTAGCTTTTATATGCTG
>JAFDBG010000054.1 GCA_019313385.1 Deltaproteobacteria bacterium
TTCTTGCCCGCCTGTGCGTTGCACGCAAACAGGCAAAAACGGCAAAAACTCTTTGCCATACCCGTAAACCCTTTTATACAAAGACGAGGACTTTACGATGTTTTTCTGTTTTTTGCTATCAGCTATTATCTATTACTGTTGCTTACGTCTGCGTGGATATGCCGTTGTGCTCATCATCTTTCGCATTGGAAAAGATCATCCTCCCGGCCGCCGTCTGAAGGACGCTGGTTACGACCACCTCTACATTCTTTCCCATATATTTTATTCCATTATCCACAACCACCATAGTTCCATCATCAAGATATGCCACGCCCTGTCCGACCTCTTTACCCTCTTTTATAACCTTGGCTATCATTGTCTCTCCGGGCAGAACCGGAGGCTTCAGGGTATTTGCGAGCTCATTCACGTTCAGAATTTTTACGCCCTGAAGCTCGGCAACCTTGTTCAGATTATAGTCATTAGTCACAACGCTGCCCCCCTTTTCCTTGGCAAGAGCGACAAGTTTCGCGTCAACTCCTCTTATTTTTGGAAAATCGACATCTACAATATCAATCCTTATATCGTCGCTTTTCTGCATCCGGTTGAGTATGTCCAGCCCCCTTCTGCCCCTTGAGCGTTTTATGTGGTCAGCTGAATCGGCAATCTGCTGCAATTCATCCAATACAAAGCGTGGGACTATCAGGCTGCCTTCAATAAATCCCGTGTCACATATATCGGCCATCCTGCCATCAATAATAACGCTTGTATCAAGTATTCTGTAATCCGGATTTCCCCCACCTTTTGAAGATTGGGATCTGGGAAAGTGGAATTCTTCACTCTTCTTTGAGCCCAGAACCAAGCCGAGATATCCCAGGATAAAGGTAATTGTGACGTAGATATACTCCCACGGCACTATTTCCTGCTTCCCCAGCCCCGGCATAAATTTCACGCCCCAGGTAAGGAGAAAGGCGATTGAAAGCCCGAGAACTGTTCCTATAACACCGCCGAATATAACCTTCAGAGAAAGTTTCCTTATGACCTGTTCGAGTTTTATTACAAAAATTGAAAGAAAGAAACCTGCCACCAAACCTATCAATGAGAGCGGAAACGCATGATATTGTGAAACAATAAAATAACCACTTAAGGAACAAGCCACTATGAGTAAAAACTTTATAATCAAGTCTCACCTCCTATGTACTGACGAACCCGTAAAAAAGATAATATTAAGATATGTATTATGAATGTAGATCTACACAACCAGCCACCAGTACCCGATTTATGTTTCCGGGAGAATAACAAAGCAGCAAAAACTCACCTGATTATGTGAATATTTAAAAACTTATCACTATTTCAAGGAACAGAATGGAAAACTACGCTCTAAATATCGCGTTTAAGTTTTCTTCTACTTTTGTTTCTTCACAGTCACCGGCTATTGATATCTCCCTTATCAACAGGCTTTTCGCGGTGTCCATCATTTTTCTTTCACCGAATGACAGATCCTTGTCAATCTTTAATGTAAAAAGGTCGCGTAATACTCCTGCTATTTCATAAACCGACCCTGTTTTTATCTTTTCCCAGTACTCCTTGTATCTTTTATTCCATGTCTGCTTGTCTACTGCCACGTTTTTCTCTTCTAATATCTTATAGACCAGGGGTATTTCCTCTTCTGAAATCACCTCCCTGAGACCAACAAACTCAGCTCCATCCCTAGGTATCATAATAGTCGCGTTATTGCCCAGTATCTTCATTACGTAGAAGGATTGTTCGCTTCCCATAACGCTTCTGCTTTCTATAGCTTCAATAACACCTACTCCATGTGCCGGATAAACAGCCATATCTCCAACATTAAACATTTCTTCTCACGCACCCCTCTTAATCCAAAAACTACCTATGTTCACGGAAAAACACGTATATCACAATCCTGCATCGCGGTCAATCAAATCCTCGAAAAACCCGCTGAATGCAGAAATTTGTCTTGACTTTGCAATATGGAATGGGCTAAGCAAATCCGGATGTAACATCATCACAAACAGCTATAGGAAGGGGGCATCATGGCAAAATACGATTCTAACACACTCAGGAATATTGCAATCACTGGACATGGAGGAACGGGAAAGACCTCCCTCTGCGAATCTTTCCTGTTCTTAAGCGGAAAATCCGACAAGCTTGGACGGGTCGACGATGGGAGCTCTTCCCTGGATTTTGAACCGGAAGAGCAGAAGCGACATATATCCATAAGCTCGGCAATAAACTTTTTTGAATGGAAGAAATATAAGGTAAACATTATTGACACTCCCGGCGATTCCAATTTTCTCATGGACACAAAATATAGCCTGCGCATCGCCGATAGCGCGATAGTTGTGGTGGATGCCGTGGGCGGGGTTGAATTCCAGACGGAAAGGGTATGGAGATACGCTGATGAGTTATCACTCCCCCGCATGGTATATATCAGCAGGATGGACAGGGAGCGTGCCGATTTTTCCAAGACAGTGGACGATATTAACAATAAACTCGGCAAAAAGACAACTGTTTGCTATCTCCCGATAGGTTCCGAAGGATCCTTTAAAGGTCTGATAGACCTTGCAAACATGAAGGCATTTATCTTTGACGACCCCAATGGAAAACCCAGGAAAGAAGATATCCCTGAAGACCTTATGAAAGATGCCAAGTCATACCGGGAAACTATGGTGGAAGACATAGCCGAATCTGACGAGGGTTTAATGGATAAATATCTGGAAGAGGGAGACCTTTCTATCGATGACATTCAAAATGGACTCCGAAAGGGAGTGGTCTCAGGAGACTTGATCCCTGTCATATGTGGATCGGCCCTGAGTAACACAGGGATTATCCCTCTCATGGATATTATTGTAACCGCTCTCCCCTCCCCCCTGGATCGAGGGGCTGTCGTGGGTAAGAAACCTGCTACAGAAGAAGAGGATGAGAGGATGCCGGACGAAAAAGCGCCCTTTTCCGCAATGGTATTCAAGACTATTGCGGATCCATACGCGGGAAAACTCACACTGTTCAGGGTCTTTTCAGGAACACTGACATCGGACTTTGTATTTTATAACCCATCGAAGGCTGTGAGTGAAAAATGCGGAAATATCTTCTATCTGGAGGGGAAGGCCCAGGTTCCTGTGGAATCACTCATCCCCGGAGATATTGCCGCCCTTGCCAAGCTGAAAGAAACTTCCACCGGTGATACCATGTGTAGTGCAAAATCGCCCATCATCTATGATAAGGTTCCGCTGATAAGTCCAGTTGTTCGCTACGCCGTGGAGCCCAAGTCCAAGGGGGATGAGGAAAAGATCCACTCGTCTCTCAACAGACTGATCGACGAAGATCAAACACTCTCGGTCCATAGAGACCCTCAGACAGGAGAAACCATCCTTTCCGGTGTCGGGCAGGTACATATAGATATAACCCTGGAAAAACTCAAAAGAAAGTTTGGCGTTGACGTAAACCTGAAGCAGCCGAAAGTACCTTACAAGGAGACCATTAAGGGAAAAACAAGAATCCAGGGCAAGTATAAAAAACAATCGGGAGGCAAGGGGCAGTACGGTGACACCTGGCTTGAGATAGAGCCTCTTCCTAAGGGAGACGGGTTCGAGTTTGTCGATAAGATTGTAGGCGGAGTCATACCGAGAACATACATACCGGCGGTGGAAAAAGGCATTATAGAGGCAATGTCTGAAGGTCTTTTGGCTGGCTATCCTATAGTAGATATCAGAGTTTCTCTTGTCGATGGCACGTTCCATGCCGTGGATTCATCCGAAATGGCCTTTAAGATAGCGGGTTCTATGGGCTTTAAAAAGGGATTTCAGGAGTGCCGGCCGACACTCCTGGAGCCGATAGTCGACATCAGCATTGAAATTCCCGATGAATATATGGGAGATGTAATCGGTGACCTCAACAGTAGACGGGGACGCGTGCTGGGCATGGACAAAGCGGGATTGAACCAAGTCATCAAAGGACAGGTTCCGCTGGCTGAAATTCTTTCATACGCGCCTGATCTTACGTCGATTACCAGTGGCAGAGGCGTCTTCTCTTATGAGATCTCTCGCTACGAAGAACTCCCCGCGCACCTGCAGGAAAAGGTCATCGCTGAATCGAAAAAGGAAGAGTCTTAAAAGAAGGGTCCCGGGGGTCAATCTTGGCCCCTGAGCCTGAGCAGTTACGAGATGGGTATCTATATGATTACAGGCGGAGTCATAACAGTAAGTGATAAGGGTTCACGCGGCGAGAGGGAGGACATAAGCGGCAGGGAGGTCGTTCGCATGCTGGTCGATATCGATATCCGAATCGACAATTACGAAATAATTCCCGACGAAAAAGATGTTATAAGAGACAAGATAATAGAGTACGCGGACACTAAGAATCTGGATATGGTTGTAACAACCGGAGGAACCGGCGTAAGCCCGCGGGATGTCACGCCTGATGCGACCCTGGAAATAATAGAAAAGGAACTCCCTGGAATGGCGGAAGCTATGAGAAGGGAAAGCATGAGCAAGACACCTCATGCAATGATATCAAGGGCTGTAACGGGGATAAGGGGGCAATCTCTGATCATCAATTTACCCGGAAGTCCAAAGGCCGCCAGAGAAAACCTGGCGGTACTCCTTCCCGCCCTGAAACACACAATAGAAAAATTAAAGGGTGAAACATCGGACTGCGGCGGTTAGGACACCCTCTGGCCTGTTACGAATTCCACCCGCTTGTCGTCTCTTCAGTTTTTGTCTCCTGAATCTCGGGGAGCTTCTCATCCGGTGTTGTTTTTTCCAGCATCTTAATCTTCTTTTTCAGCTTTGTAACTTCTCTGGAAAGCCTGAGTCTCTCAACTATTCCCATAAAACCGGCGAATATTACGCCTATGCCAAAGGATATAAAAATCAACATATAGGCGGCCACGCTGACATCTATAAAGCTGTAATATTTGAGTTGAACAGGGCCGGTATTTACCAGCGAAAAGGTAATGATAAACAACATAATCAATGTAATAACGATTGTATAAAGAAGCTTCATTCTACATCTCCTCTCTTCCTGGGAAATAAGACAATAAAGTATTCCGGGTTTTTGCAACATCCTCTGGAATAACCCTGACCTCTCCCAGTACCGTAGCGAAATTGGTGTCACCCTGCCACCTGGGAACAATATGTATGTGCATATGATCATCTACACCGGCACCTGCTGCTTTCCCGAGATTCATTCCTATGTTGAAACCTTCGGGAGCAAGCGCTTTTTTCAAAGCTCTCACGCACATGTCGGTGAGTTCCATTATCTCCATCTTCTCTTCGGCACTCGTTTCTTCTATATCACATATATGCCTGAAGGGGACCACCAAAAGATGACCGGAGGTATATGGATACTTGTTCATCATGATATAACAGGACTTTCCCTTGTACAAAACAAGGTCTTCCTCCCTGACAGACCCCTCACAAAAAATGCACCCGTCCGGCTTTCTGCCTTTAATATATTCCATCCTTCCTGGCGCCATTATGCTATCCATTAATCGATATCCTGCCCTGATCTTCCAGGCATATAATTCTTCCGGTTATTTCCTCTTCAACAGCCAGAATCCCCACGGAATTATGTTTCGCAAATCTCTTATCTGTAGGTGAACCGGGATTGAACAGCAATATTCCATCCCTTACCTCATTCATGGCCCGGTGTGTATGACCATACACTATGCACTCAACATTCTCAAATTCCCGAATTACCTTCTCTTCCAGACCAAATGGAGATCCCCATCCATGTATCAATCCTATCCTTCGCCCTTCAATCTCCAGTATCCGTTTTTCGGGAAACACCTCCTTCACAGAATCATGGTCCATGTTCCCGCTGACGGCATACACCTTTTTGTCTTTGAAGATATCCAAGACATCCAGATCAACTATATCTCCCGCGTGCAGAATCAAGTCAACATCATGAAAATAATCCTCTGCGATCTTTTCAAGTCTGTCGTCGGAAACATTAAGATGAGTGTCGGAAATAACGCCTATCTTCATAATCAACAGTAGATTTTCTATTATATCTATAAAAAAAAGACAAGTGTTATTTTACAGCTTTTGGTTTGACATTTTACCGGCGTATAGTTAGTATTCCCTTGAAATCTACTATTGAAAGTTTGACAATGATTGAAAAAGCGCTGAAGGATATAGCCGAAAGAATACTCTCTCTTGACGAAGCCTCGCTCAGTGGTCTGTGGGAAAGATACAAGGCCCGACTGGAAGACTTCGATACAACAAAGGAGTGGGAAAAGGCGGCTATTATTTTCTTCATTATAAACTCGGTGAGGGTAAAGAACGACATCTTCAATAAACAGATCCTCAACCACCAGAATAAGGCATCTCAGAACAAAAAGGCATCCTCGAATACACTACCACCATATCTCAAGCGTATAAAATAATGGGAAAAAAGACGGCGATTCAAAGGATAGAAAAACTTCGGGATCTGATCAACTATCATAACAGGCGTTATTATCAGTTGGATGATCCGGAGATATCCGACTCCGAATATGATCGCCTGATGCAGGAATTGATCGCTCTTGAAAATTCCGATACATTAGGAAAACAGATCGATATCAGTTTGTCTCCCACTCAGCGTGTGGGGGCCGCCCCTCTTGGGAAGTTTGAAAGCATTCCTCATTTGTCTCCCATGTTAAGCCTTGCCAACGCCTTCTCCGAAGAAGACATCCTATCATTCGACGAACGAGTCAAGCGCCTCCTTGACACACAGGAAAATGTGTCTTTTGTGGTTGAACCAAAGCTTGATGGTATAGGAGTTAATCTCTTGTATGAAAAAGGTATTCTGAAATACGGTTCAACAAGGGGAGATGGAGCAATCGGAGAGGATATCACGCAGAATCTCAAGACAATACATGCAATCCCCCTGAAGATGAAATCCGCCAGCGGTCAGGTGATTCCCGATAAAATCGAGATACGGGGTGAAGTCTACATACGAACAGATGACTTCAAAAAACTTAACATACAGAGGTTGGACGATGGCGACAATCAATTCGCCAACCCCAGAAATGCCGCGGCCGGTTCCCTTCGGCAGCTTGATTCAACGATTACCGCGAAAAGACCTCTCAGTATATTCTGCTATGCTATTGGATTTTCCGAAGGGATAGCCTTCCGGACGCACCTTGATTTTCTACAAACCCTAAAAGACTGGGGTTTTCCCGTAAATCCCCACATAAATAAAGCGGAAGACATCCATACATGTATAGAGTATTACCACGAAATGATCGCTCGACGTGAGACCCTCCCCTACGAGATAGACGGCACCGTCATCAAGGTCGACTCGATAGACACACAGAATCGCCTCGGCTTTGTTTCGAGAAGTCCGCGGTGGGCCATTGCCTGCAAGTTTGCGGCGACACAGACTACAACAATTATTGAAGATATTATCATTCAGGTCGGCAGGACAGGTGTTCTGACTCCTGTCGCGCAGATGAAACCCGTTCGCGTCGGGGGTGTGATGGTCAGTCGGGCAACCCTGCACAATCAGGATGAAATAAATAATAAGAAGCTCCACATCGGAGATACTGTAATAGTGCAGAGGGCCGGCGATGTTATCCCTCAGATCGTCAAGACGGTCGGACCTTCCGCGCATGAGAATGAACAACCCTTCCGAATCCCCGACACCTGTCCGATGTGCGGGTCCAGGGTTGTCCGCCTCAAAGGCGAGGCTGCGCACAGGTGCATCAACCTTGATTGCCCGGCACAGATCAGGGAAAATATCACGCATTTTGTCTCCAGAGGCGGTATGGACATAGAGGGCCTGGGAGAAAAACTGATATCGCAGATGCTCGACAGCGGAATCATCAGTGACCCCGCCGACCTCTACTATCTCACCGAAGATGACCTGACGGGTCTTGAGAGGATTGGTGATGTATCCGCTCGCAATCTATTGTCCTCACTGGAGAAATCCAAGACGCCTTCCCTGGAAAAATTTATATTCGCCCTGGGCATAAGGCATACAGGCGAGCATGTCTCGAAGGTACTGGCGCGAAGGTTTGGGATACTGGATAATATAGTGAATGCGAACGGGGAAGAGCTCTTATCCATAAAAGAGATCGGTCCTGAAATTTCCGGCAGTATCACGACATTCTTCCGGGAACCGTCCAATCTCCGAACCATGGAAAGACTTAAAAAGGCCGGGGTCAGCCCGGTAGAAGGCCCTATAGCCTCCGGGGATCTTTCGGGAAAAACCTTCGTTCTTACGGGAACTCTCCAAAGATTTTCGAGGCACAAGGCAAAGGAAATTATAGAATCCCTGGGAGGAAATGTCTCATCGTCTGTAACAAAGAACACTGATTACGTGGTCGGCGGCACATCCCCCGGTTCCAAGCTGGACAAGGCCAGGCTCCTTGGCATACCTGTTCTTGCTGAAGAGGCATTTCTGGAAATTACAGGGCAGGGAGTAAGGGGGACGGGGTGATGAAAAATTGCCGGGATTCAAATCCCAACCAGTCAGGACAGGACTCCCGCGAATCATCCATACGAAGGGTTCACGTCTTCATTACAGGAAGAGTCCAAGGGGTATTTTTCAGGGCGGAGACAAAGAACCAGGCATCAGGGTTAGGGCTCAAAGGCTGGGTGAGAAATTTACATGATAACAGGGTTGAAGCCGTATTCGAAGGCGGAGAAAATAATATCGAAAAGATGTTGGACTGGTGCAGAAAGGGACCGAGTCTCGCCCATGTGAGTGGAGTGGAACTCGAGGAAGAATCCCGGCCAGTCGTAACCGGATTCGAGGATTTCGAGATCAGGTATTAAGGAAAGGGCGACAGGCCGGTGTAAAATTTATTGACACGTAGCATTCATTACCCTATAGTCACACAAGTCGTACAACATCATTAACCAAAAGGGAGGGCCTAAGATGAAGAAGATTTTTTTTGTGGTTTTACTGGTGTTATTATGGACAGTTTCAGGCGCAATAGCAGGCGATTTAAAGGCGGGCGATAAGGCTTCGGACTGGTCATTCACAGATGGAGACGGCAAGGCCTTCACAATGCAAAACTGGGCAGGCAAGGTGCTTCTGGTCAATTATGTTGACCCGGACGAAGCCGAACTGAATGAGCATTTCACCGATGCAATGAAAAAGGCAAAAAATGACGGACTCTTTACAGAAGAGGGTTACGCCGGAATAGGAATTGTTGACTGCAAAGCAACTTGGAAACCGGACGTACTTATTAAGATAATTGGCGGCAAGAAGGCAAAAAAATATAAGGCCATTGTCCTTTTTGACTATGACGCATCGTTGAGAAACGCGTGGGGCCTCAAAAAAGACACCGCAAACGCGATACTCCTGGATAAGAATGGAGTATGCCGCGCGATAGTGCGTGGTCGCGTGCCTGATGATAAGGTCGCGGTTATCGTACAGCTGGCTGTTGATCTCCAGAACGAATAAATTATTCCCGGATATTACAAACGCAGAAAAGGCATCTCCTGATTGCAGGAGGTGCCTTTTTTGTATAGTGCCCCAAATCAAGGACACTGTTCTCCTAGATTAAGGTCCACTTCATTCCGCCTCGGTTTTTCACTCATATGCTGCTCCCCCTTAGCTTTATTATAGAGCAGATTAACCACTTATTCACCTGTCCAGTTTTCCCATCGCCCACTCTCAGGCCCTCAGCCCAAAGCCGATTCTCTTCGACTAGCCCACCAGAGCCAGGGAGCCCGGGTTGATCGGAGAGGTTCTGGAAGTTATGAAAAAGCTGGTTTTTGAAGACATGACCATGGTTGTGTTCACCCACGAAATGGGTTTTGCCAGGGATGTGGCGGACAGGGTCCGCTTTTCATGAATGAAGGGGTGATCATGGCGGAAAATACGCCCCAGACAATGTTTGACAACCCGAAGAATGAACGGACCAGAAATTTTCTGGCTCTGGGCTGATCTTTCGGTAAGAAATTGTAAATCCGGAATAAAAAACCGCTTTTTCCTTTCTATTTTCTTCACCTAAAATTTGTTGCGTCTTTATTTGAGATTTCGGTTAATATGTCTTTGAGCATATCTGTCATGGCCTGTCTCGAAGTCTTGTATTTGCGTTCATTGCCGGAGTTGATATGGCGGAAGAACTCTGCGCACGTGACGCGTTGCGCAGCGGTTAAAGATGAGACATAGCTTATATTTTTTCTCTCTGGCTTGTCTTCACCCCTGCGCCCTCTCCTGCCGCGCGCCCAGTTGATTGCCAGAGAATAAAAGATCAGTGCCCTGTCGAGGAGAATAAAGGGGAACTGGATGTTCGTAACCGGGCCGACCCTGAGTTGCGACCCGCCGATTGGGACTGTCCCCTGATAATTTCCCAGCTTCGGCCCCTTTACCACAACCTTTGAGACCCGTTTGCCGCCTATCAGCGCAGAACCTGCACCCAATAGAACGCCGGAGAGGGTAAACACTCCAAAGGTGATCCCTGCTGTTGCCACATCCAGGCCGATCCCGAGACCACCCCCTGCGGCAGCACCTGCGGTTGCAAGCTGCCAAGGGCTCAGCCCCAGAACCTGCCAGGTCTTTTGCTCAAAGAGATCTTCGCCGGCGACAGACTGCTCGGGCAGTGTATAATCGAAGATGTTATGTTTGAAAAGCTTTTTTAGTTTACTATGAGCCTGCTTTTCGATGCGGGCGATTTCCTTTCGATAATCAGTGATAAGCCTGTTACGGAGAGATTCTATCTGCGCCTCATCCGAGAAATTCCGTGATGCCTGATAGCGCAGCACGTCTTGAATCATATCGCAGATAAAAAAGGACAATGTTGCTATGCGACGGGACCAGTCATCCTTGAATGCCTGAATAACGGTCCCCAGTGTCTTTTCCCACTGCTGGTCTATTGCCTTCAGGCTTTCCAGCAAGGCGACCCGTTGCGCATACGTGGCCATGTGAGCATTGAACACCCTGATAGAATTGAAGTGCTTTCTCAGCTCATTTCTCCAGGCATCGAGATAGGTGCTGGTCTCATCCTTGTTATTGATGATGGCCATTCGAGGAATCCCGGTCAGACGCAAAATCTCCATCTCGGCAATATCAACACTGCGAAGCGGCCTGGATGCATCGATCACATAAATAATGCCGGCCCCGGAAATAAGGGGGCTAAAAAGTTCATTTTCCCCGGAAAACCGCTGATCGTTCTTATGCACCTCGACAAACCGCTCGAGCATATCAGGGCCTTCATGTCCCCGCAGCCAGGCAAGGGTCGCCAGTGGCGACTGGAACCCCGGGGTATCGATAAACCGAATGATTTCCCGGCCGTCAATTATGACTGGGAATCTCCTGCATACAACGGTTTCCCCCGGTATGGGCGTAACCCGCACGCTGTCATCCTCCGCCAGGGTCGATACCACGGATGATTTGCCCTCATTGGGATGCCCTAGGACGGCAAAGGAAAGGACTTCTTCAGTAATCACCTGGATTCCCCCACAGACTCGAGCCGCAGATAAGGGTCGCCCATCGTTCGCAATGAACGGTACCACACCTTTTTATCCGGCTCATCCACCCTTGTAAAGATGTTCTTGACCTCCGGCTTGCCGATGAGAAGCACTGCGATACGCTGTTTTTGTCCAAGTTTACGCCTTAAGGTCTTGATAAAATCCCTTATCTCGATAATCGGCGGCTGCCATGCCTCCTGTATCAACACCACCGCACTGCACTCATTATTCAAGGCATCCGATATACTATCCATCACGCCCTGATCCGCGCCTGCTTCGCCACATATCTCCAAAACATCAGATACATGCCAATCCAGATACTGTGCTATCACTTCAGTAAGTCGTGATTTGTCATACAGGGTCATGAGATCTGTCGGCATGAGAACAATCGAGGCAATATCACGGACTCGTACCGCATCCTCGACTATATCTGCTCCCGTGTTCTCGTTTGGGACATGTTGATGATCGTTCTCGGCCACGCCCGCGGTTGTCAGACGTGGCTGCGCCATGCGCGTAATGAGCTGGTCAAATTCAGCGGCAGCAAAGTCAAATACTGCAAGAGCGTGTTTTTTGCCTGACAACGCTGCCGCAGTGAGAATGAAGCGGGGTAACAATCCGTAGACGCACACCGCTAACACAAGAAACGGCCACCAGGAAACAAGGTCTTGTGTC
This sequence comes from Deltaproteobacteria bacterium, assembly GCA_019313385.1. Lineage (GTDB taxonomy): Bacteria > Desulfobacterota > Syntrophia > Syntrophales > UBA2210 > UBA2210. The sequence goes on from JAFDBG010000054.1 coordinate 12,078, forward strand.
AGGAGATGATAGATCCCCTCTTTGAGCACCATGCGGCTGCCTTCGATCTGGTCCATGCTCGGATAAGCAATCCCCGGGGGAACAATCCACGCCCAGGGCGCAGCTAAAATTCGAACAAAGCTATGGACTGCCTGAGAACTCACATGGAGGGTCGACTGCCAGCCAAAGGCAAGGTCGGCAGTGAAGACACGGACAAGGGTGGCGCCAATGACACCGAGGTTGAAAAACACGCCGAAGGCCTGTATCAGCCCAAAGAGAGACCAGAACAACACCGGCGAGTACAAGGTTTTTTTGGCCGTGGCAATGCCGAAAACAGCCGCCATCTTCTGTTCCTGCCGGGCTGATAACCGCTCCCGTGCCCTGCGCGAAAGCTTTTGCATCACCCCCATCAGAAAACTGCCCAATAACGGGTAAATAACTGAATATTTTTTCAGCCGGTCGTTAGATGACCTGATGAAGAAAAAGCGAAGAGTCAAAAGAATAAACAGAACCTGCAGCATAACCAGTACGCCGAAATAGACAGAGACATTTATCGGCTCAATACCGTCATAGATCAGCATGGATGCAGCAAGGGAGGCCCCGCAGATAATTCCGATGACCGAGAGGATGAAGCCGATAATTCTGCGCGCCTCATTAAAGGTTTCTCCGGGCAATACCTGTTGAACTCTGCTATCATTTTGATAGATGTTACGCCTCTGATCAAGCCAGAGTCTGATGGCTTCCCGCCTGGATAACTTTGAACCAATTGATCCATCCTTGAGGTGAGGCTGGACAGCGTGCAGGTAAATCTCGCGATCTCTTTCTTCCAGAAGTTCCTCACTGAAATCTTCATCACAGGCAAAGAAAAATTCAACGTCTATAAGATCGGAAAGCCTTAATTGCTTCATAATTAGCGTCTGGACGAAAACAAATAAAGTTTAATAAAATCGTACTGGGCCAGGTCGAGCCACAACACCGGCAGGAACGGGATTCAGATGGATGTATCGGGAGAGAGCCTATCCACCTCAGGAAGAATGAAGTGTCGGCATACTATCGAAAATGAAACGATATGTCAAATGTTAACGGCCTGTTGCCAGAAGCAAATCTTTCATCTTGACAAACAGGATTACTTGTTATTATGTCCCTTAGAAAAAACGCTCAGGTGGAGATAATGAATATCAAATTTTTCA
>JAFDBG010000055.1 GCA_019313385.1 Deltaproteobacteria bacterium
ACCTTCCATACCGAAGAGACTGTCCAGAACACTCTCCGCCAGGTTGAAATTCTTCCACTCCCCCTTCGCGAGCTGCACCGATCCCCGTGCCCCGAGCTTCGATTTTCCCCCTGTCGGCATGGTGCCCTTTGCATGCAGATTTCCCGAAAGAGTCCCGGCAAAGGTGTCCCCATGCTCGGCCATGGTATTCAACAGTGTACCCACGTCAACCCCCTGCATCGATGGATCGAAGGCCCACCCCTTTTCCCCAATATCGTAGAGACCCTTGCCCTTGATGCTGCCGTTAAAGACCTTTACATTCAGAGAATCTATGGTAACCCGGCCGGGTCTATAGCTGAAATTCGATATCGCCGTGGCAAAGGGGACCGACGCGAACGAGCCTTTTTCGATGGTAATGGTTCCCAGGCCCCGCAGATCCTGTTTCCGTGTTCCCCTCACGTCCAGTTTCACCCCCGTGAGAAAGCCGGTCTTCGGTGGCTCTTTCCCATTCTTCTTTGGCGGCAGTTGAAATCCGATCCGGTCCGACCCTGCCCGTATGTTCAGAGACAGATTGTCGGGCGACCCCTTTCCCGTCACCTCAGCGGTAACAGCGCCGGAAAGAACCTTTACAGGCAGAAGCTCGGATATTCGGGCAAGCGGAAATGATGTCACCGCCAAATCGACCGCGAGCGGCATGTTCTGCACGTCGACCAGCGTGCCCAGCGGCCCAAAGGTCCCTTTGATGGAAACATTCTTAGCGCCGCTTTCCAGGAGATCCGCGCTAAGATCAACAAAGACTGGCAGGTCAAGAGAAACATCCCTCATGGTGAGATTCAGGGCATCGATCACCAGGGTCCCCACGTCGGGCAGCAGCATTTCGTCGCGGTACAAGACCCTCCCCCCTGCAATCTCAAGTTCCTCCACACTGAGAGGCAATGCCGCGGGTGATGATGAACTTTCGGTATCAGGACTCCCTGTTGCCGCCCATGCGACGGAAGGTCTACCAAGCAGGGCTGACTTTGCTCCCGCCGTTTCCCCTTCCTTCTTCAGAGAATCCTGCCCGCTCGAACGGCTCTTCAGCAAAGCGAGAATATCATCGAAGCTAAACTCCCCGGCTGCATTGCGCGCCACGGAAACCACGGGCCTCTTCAGAACAATCTTTCTGACCTTGATTTCCTTTTTCAACAGCGGAAGGAGCTCAACTTGCACCTGAAGACTGTTAAGAGAGATAAAATCGGTAGAAGAAAACCCGGGATTATCGGCGACACGCAGTCCCTGAATCTCCGCGCCCAGACCGGACAATATCGTCAACTCAATATGCGTAAAATCGACATCACGACCCAGGTACGGTTCTACCCGCGCAAGAATCGTCCCCTTATACCGGTCAAGGTTCACCATAAAAGGAGCAAGGATCACGAGGACTAGACAGATAGCCAGGATCACGATAATGCCTATGACAATCTTCTTCATCCCGCACACCTTTCAAATGTAGCCAAGGCTAAAATCTGTCCATAACATCAAATAAATTGCAGGAACAGTCTTGACTACGAATATTGTTAACAGATAGGTGGCCTGTTTTTCATCATTCCAGCGGAAGTCGGAATCCAGTCGCTCCTAATAGCGTGTACCTTTTACTTTAATAACCAGCGTCGCTGAGGACCTTTTCCTTTTCGGCAAGTTCGAGGTCGGTCTTGACCATCATGTCGATTAGCTGGTCGAAGTTGGTTTTGGGCTTCCATCCGAGGGCTTTCTGCGCCTTTGTAGAATCACCGAGGAGGACGTCAACCTCGGTCGGTCTGAAGTAGCGTTCATCAATCTCCACGTAATGGCGGTAATCGAGGTCGAGCTTTTCGAAGACCCGCTCCACGAATTCACGGACGGAGTGTGTCTCGCCGGTGGCTATGACAAAATCGTCCGGCTTGTCTTGCTGCAGCATCATCCACATGACTTCCACGTAATCGCCGGCAAAACCCCAGTCTCTCTTTGCATCCAGGTTGCCCAGGTAGAGCTTTTTCTGCAGACCAAGCTTGATTCTGGCAGCCGCGCGGGTGATCTTCCTTGTGACGAATGTCTCGCCACGACGCGGGGATTCGTGATTGAACAGGATACCGTTGCAGGCAAATATATTGTAGGCGTCACGGTAGTTTTTGACCACGTAGTATGAATAGACCTTGGCGGCGGCGTAGGGGCTTTGAGGCTCAAACGGTGTGAGTTCGCTCTGTGGAGGGAGGGCCGCTCCGAACATCTCGCTGGACGAGGCCTGGTAGAATTTTGTCCTGATGCCGGTTTTTCTGATTGCCTCAAGGAGTCTGATTGTCCCCAGTCCAGTGATATCACCGGTATATTCGGGGGTGTCAAAGCTCACACGCACGTGGCTCTGGGCGCCGAGGTGATATATTTCATCCGGTTTAATGTCGGACAGGAGATTGGTCAGGTGAGCGGATACGGAGAGATCGCCGTAATGCAGGTACATCCGCGCCTCCGGGTCATGCATATCCTTGTAGAGGTGATCGATGCGGCCAGTGTTGAAGGTGCTCGATCTTCTGATAAGACCATGCACTTCGTATCCCTTGTCCAGAAGAAATTCGGCAAGGTATGATCCGTCCTGACCGGTGATGCCGGTGATGAAAGCTTTTTTCACGTTAAGATCCTTTCGCGAACTTCGTTTATTCCCTGCGCTGTGCAGACACTAAAGAGATTCACGACTAAAATCAAGAAAAAAGGAGGGGACTGGTCCCTCCTTTTACTGGTTTTATCTTTCCCTGTCTTCGAAGGTCTTGAGAGAATCCTGTCTCTCCTTTGTGGAAACACAGGCCAGACACGCCTCGATTTCATACTCCATAAGCGCCTCGAGGCTAACCTCGCCACGCGCCATGTTGAGGCCTCGTTTGATCATCTTGATGGAGAGTGACGAATTGACCGCAATCTTTTTTGCCATTTCCATTGTCTCATCCATCAGACGGTCAAGCGGGACTGCCCTATTGACAAGACCTATTCTCTCGGCCTCTTTGCCGTCTATATATTCAGCCGTAAAGAGGAGCTCCTTGGCCTTGCCCGGTCCTATTAGGTCCTGTACAAGTCTCATGGCGCCACCAGTGACAGAGGACGTAATCCTGGCTTCGGGGGAACCTATCTTTGCATCCTCCGCGGCGATCCTTATGTCACATGCGAGTCCCAGTTCATAGCCTGAACCAAGGGCATACCCGTTGATGGCGGCTATGGTCGGTTTCTCAAATCTGATAATTTTCTTCGATGCCTCCTGCAGCTCAACAAGATAGTCACGATAGTCCTCCAGGCGTCTGGCTTTGGAATCCTTCAAGTCCGCTCCTGTTGAAAATGCTCTCCCCTCTCCCGTAATAATCAAGACTTTTATTTCAGAATCGGTTTTTGCGTCTTCCAGCGCTACCTGAAAATCAAGCCACAGTTGTTTGTTCATGGCGTTCATGACCTTCGGTCGGTTCAATTTAATCGTGGCTATGCCATCCCCTTTTTCATAAATTATGCATTCAAATTTCATTTTCCTGCCTCCTGTATTTTTAAAAATTATCCAATCAACACCCTTGAATCCACAATGGACAAACCCTTTTCATGGACAATAACCGGATTCAAATCAACCTCACTGATCTCCGGATTGTCGATTACGATCTCGGACAGTTTTGCCAGGACGCCCTTTATTGCCTCGATGTCCTTCGCTTTTTCTCCTCTCACACCGGTCAAAATCTTGTAGCCCTTTATCTCTTCGATCATCTCATCGATATCTTCATCGGCAAGGGGGGCTACCCTGAAGGAGACATCTTTCAGCACCTCGACAAATATTCCTCCCAGGCCGAACATGATAACCGGGCCGAACTGGGCATCCCGAATCATCCCGATAATACATTCCTGTCCCCGGGGGACCATTGGTGAAAGCAGCGTTCCTACGATGTTTTCCCGTGGAGCGACCTTCTCGGCATTCTTCATAATCTCTTCAAATGCCGCCCTTACCTCGTCCGCGTTCGAGAGATTCAGCTTGATCCCACCCGCGTCCGACTTGTGAATAATGTCGGGGCTGACTATCTTCATTGCCAGCGGATACCCAAGGCTGTCAGCCGCCTCTACCGCTACCGCCGGGGTTTTTGCCAGTGCCGCATCCGGAAGGGAAACACCATATTCGCTGAGCAGATCTCTTGACTCCGTCTCAAGAAGATTGTGTCTTGACTCAGTCGTCACCTTCTTGAAAAGTTCTTTGACTCCGGGCCGCTGCGTAGCCTTTTCCCCGGGTATGTGCATCTCTTTGATTGCTTTCTGCTTGACGGCAAAATGCATCAGCGCGCTCATGCACTGCGCGGCCCTGTCGGAAGATTCAATTACAGGAATCCCGGCCTCTCTTAATGTGTCGAGAGATTTAATGGGGTCTCTGGCATAACTGGAATTCACAATAAGTGGTTTCTTATATTTTTTAACCAGAGCGACCAGATCTTTTGCTGTCTGTTCTTCCAGCGCCGCAATATGAGGAGCTATTATATCAAAGAAACCTCCAAAGAAACCGGTTATCAATATTCCATCGACCTGATCGTCCTCCATGCATGTTTTGACACACTGAGTAATAACATCCGGATTCTCCTCCGCCGTTCCGCCATAATCGATTGGGTTGTGAGCCGGCATCCCCGCAAGAAGAATGGGTATCATCTTTTCCTGAGTTTTCTTGCTGAGAAGGGGAACCTGCATCCCGTACTTTTCGGCATTGTCCGCCGCTATGGAGTTGTCGCCGCCGCCCTCTGACATGATAACCAGTCTGTTGCCTTTCGGAATAGGACAACTGGAAAATACATCTGCCATGTCGACCAGTTCATCCGCGTTGGATACCCTCACGATGCCCGCCTGCCTGAAAGCGGCATCCAGGATTATATCATCACCGGCCAGAGAACCTGTATGGGAGGCGGCGGCCCTTGCCCCGGCGCTCGACTTGCCCACCTTGAGGGCAATAATCGGTTTTGTCTTTGCCGCTTCCCGGGCAACCCTGATCAGCTCCTGCCCCCCCTTGATGCCTTCGAGGTAGGTCGCGATGACCTTTGTGTCAGGGTCATCTTTCAGGTAGGTAATGTACTCGTGTAACTGAACTCCCACGGCATTGCCGACATTGATCACCTTGTTAAAGCCGCACCCCTTCATTTTGGCGAAATGAGTCAATGAGTCGATCACATTGCCGCTCTGTGTAAGGATTGAGATTGAGCCCTTGTTGATAGTGGGAATGCCCAGCATATTGATATTCGCCGAGGCGTTGAACATGCCGCTGCAATTAGGACCTATGACATAGGCGCCTGTCTTTGCCGCCTCACTCAAAATCTCCGCTTCGATCTTTTTCCCCTCTTCACCTGTCTCTCCAAGGCCCGCGGTAATGATGATAATACCCTTTGCCCCCATCTTTACGCTGTCCGCCACGGCGGAAACGAGAAATCTGGGTGCAACGATAATCATAACAAGGTCGATCTCCTTATCTACTTCCGTGATGCTGTGATAGGTCTTTATGCCGAAGAGCTCGTCTCTCTTCGGGTTTACAAGGTAAATGTCCCCCTTGTACCCCCCTTGAATAAGGCTTCTCGTTCTCCTCTCGGCGGCCTTCCCCGGGGCCTCGGATGCCCCTATCACAGCAATCGACCTGGGATTAAAAACCCTTTCCAATGATCTTTTCATAACATTTTCTCCCTTCGATCTTTTATCGAATCCATTTTATGCTGTGGCTGTTGGCGTTATCCCGCGCTTTTTCCTCATCCACTGCGAGCTGAAAACCACGGCAAACAGCGCAACACCTATCCCGTCCGTCATCAACCCCGGTTTTATCATAAGTAACGCCACCGCCAGAAGTATTACCACTTCGTACCATTTAGCACTGACAAGCAGACAGACCTGAACACCGGCCGCGAGACAGACAATTCCGAAAGCCGCAGTCAGAAAGCTCGTTATGATAGCCCATGTGCTTCCGATCATCAGCAATTCGGGCGCGTAAACAAACATAAAGGGGATGATAAATCCCGCTATGCCAAGCTGGAATGCGGTGATGCCTGTCTTCCAGGGATCGGACCTGGCAATTCCCGCTCCGGCGTAAGCGGCTAATGCCACCGGCGGCGTGATGTCTGCCCTTGTGCCGTAATACAGGATAAAGAGATGCGCGGCAATGGGCAGTACCCCCATCTGGACAAGGGCGGGCGCGACAAGGGACGAAATAATAATATACTGGGCGGTGGTGGGGACTCCCATACCAAGAAAGACACACGCAATCATGGTAAAGGGCAGGGCCAGATAGAGGTGTCCCATTGACGCATCAACAATGAGAGAGGAAAATTTGATTCCCAGTCCCGACATCGTGATACAGCCTATGATAATGCCGGCCGCGGCGCAGGCAGCGGCCACTTCAACGGCCCCTGTGGCGCCCTCCTTCAGACCCTCCAGGATCAGAATTCCAAATTCCCTGACAGATTTCCGTCTGATGGTATTCATGATGAACGAGGATACAACAGTCGCGACAATCGCCCAGAACACCGCTCTTTCCGGGGAGAAGTTTCTCGTGAGGAAGTAAATAAGAAGGAAGATTGAAAAGGCATGATGCCATCCCTCGGCAAAGGCCTTTCCGATTTTTGGCAGATCCGCCCTTGGCAGACCCGCCAAGCCCATTGAAACAGCCCTGAAATGCACCTGCATGAAGGTTGAAAAAAAGGCAAGGGACGCGGGTATCGCAGCGGCAATACATACCTTATAGTAAGGAATGGATAAAAACTCAGCCATAATAAAAGCGGCAGCACCCATAATGGGAGGCATAATCTGTCCCATGGTTGATGATGAGGCCTCAACACCTGCGGCAAAGTATCCCGGATAACCCGTTCTCTTCATGAGGGGTATTGTGAAAGAGCCGGTTGTCACGGTATTTGCCACAGAACTCCCGGATATCATTCCAAAAAATGTACTGGAAGCAACGGCTGCCTTTGCCGGACCGCCCCTTGACCAACCCGTCAGAGCGAAGGCAACGTCCGTAAAGAACTGTCCCGCCCCCGTCTTCCTCAAAAGGGCGCCGTAAAGGATGAACAGTAGAATAAAGTTTGCGGAGACCCCGAGGGGAACGCCGAACACCCCGTCCGTAGAAAGGGCCAGGTAGGTGGACAGCCTCTTGATGCTGTACCCCTTGTGACAGATAAAATCGGGCAGATAGGGGCCGAACAGTGCATAACATATAAAAATGATCGCAATAAGCGGAACAGCCGGTCCCGTTGTTCTTCTCACCGCCTCCAGCACTATTAGTATAAGGATAGTCCCCATCGCTACATCAATAGGTAAAAACGTGCCTGCACGGTTTAATATCGGTGTTGAATAAATAAATATCCACACGCATATACCAGCGGAAGCAACCAGGAATACCACATCCAGGACAGATATTCTGTTTTTGGGAGACCTTTTCTGGGAAAAAGGGTAGAGGACAAAGAGCAGGACAGACATCAACATCCAGTGTATCGCCCTGTGGTCAAGGGCAAAGAACGGGTGGAAATAGGCATAGGCCAGATGATAACAGGAGGTCGCAACAGCTACAATTGTAATTGCCAGACCGGCTGTACCCGTATATATCCTTTTCTTCTCAAGTTCCTCTAAAAGTTCCTGTGCGGCGCCCTCCGCAGCACTGATTTCCTCTTCAAGTGACGGATCTATGATCTTGTCTTTTCTTTCTTCCATATTCACTCTCCCCCCCCCCTTTTTTTTCACCAGACGAATCCATACCGAATTCCCCCCCCTGGCAATGGACAGCAGGGGAATCCGGCTGTCTTTGTATGTAATGACATGGCCCGCCACCCTCCCCACGCGAAGCAGGAATCTGGGGAATTCCCGGTTCAGAAAAACCCTCGTCTTATCCCCCGAAAGGGAAACCATCGCTCCGGCATTTGAGAGAGATTCCAGGCCTGAACCGTACCAGTCGAAATGTTCTTCAACAAGAACGATCCCACCCTCATCCATTCGAAAAATGTCATGAACCGGGGTGTGATCAGAAGAATGGACATAATCGATATAAAAAAGATCTCCCGCCTCTACCTGAAACTCCAGCAGGACCTTGTCCCCAGGCTGTCCAACCACTTGAAGATACAAGTTGTTTCTTTCTGCCGCAAAGACAGGGACATTCAACAACCAGATCAGCAGGAACAGGATATATATAATTCTCAAGGGCATAGGTTCAAGTGCCCGGCCGGTCATGTTGCCGGCCGGGCTGTTGGTTATTATTTCATTACTTCCTTGAAGTATTTCGCTGCGCCCGGATGAAGTGCTATCGGACTGTTAACAGCGTTTGCAGGTGTCAACTGAGCGGCAATCGGATGGATGTTGATAAGGGCGTATTTGCCCTCTTTCACGTTGGTGAAAATCGCCTTGACGACCTTGTAGGCGATATCGTCAGGCATATCCTTGTTGGCGACCATCACGTTGGAGTCGCCGATACAGAGAACATCGTAATCAACGTCATCGTAGCTTCCCTTGGGAATGGTTACTTTAAGATAGTAAGGATTCTCTTTGACAACCTTGTCGGCAAGCTTCTTGCTGACGGGAACCATGACAATATCCCTCGTAGCGGCAAGATCCATCACCGCGGACGCGGGATAGGCAAAGTTGAAAAAACAGGCATCGACAATACCGTCCTTCAGGGCCTGGACAGATTCCGACTGAGAAAGATTGGCAAGCTTCAGGTCTTTCTCAAGATCAAAGCCAGCCGCCTCGAGCATAGCCTTGGCCACGGTTGAGCAACCGCTTCCCGGAACATCAATGGATACTTTCTTTCCCTTCAAGTCGGCTATTGTTTTGATTCCGGACTGTTTGGTAGTCACAATATGCTCCGGGGCCGGATACATCTGAAACAGGGCCACGAGGGGATATTTTTTGTCGAAGGGCTTCAGTCCCTTGCTTGCCTTATAGGCAACACTCCCCATTACCATTCCCATGTCGGTGTCTCCAATACCCACCAGGCGGCTGTTTTCCACTGATGCACCCGTTGACTCGGCGGCACACCTGACCCCGTCGATAGTTTTCTGGATAATGACAGACATACCACCGCCAAGGGGATAATAGCAGCCACCCGGACTACCGGTTCCTATTGTCATAAATGTCTTCTTGGCTACAGCCGGACCGGCAAAAGCCAGACAAATAGCCAGGCAAGCCACCAAAACTACGTACAATAATCTTTTCATCTTGTCCTCCTTTTCATGAATCGAATTATCTCGTTAGAGCCAAACAAACCGTAAATACTAACCTTCTATACTCATTTACACCTCCTTCCTGAATAGATTTTCAAGATATCATTTTCTGCCCCTCTCGGTACGCATCTCCCAGTAAATATTTTTCCCCCTCCAGAGAGTCTCCCGTTTTTTCAGGGCCTTCAATGTTTCCCGTGGATTTCGAATACTCAGGGCCGTGAGCAGCGCATTAATCAAACTCATAACGGCGGTATACGACTCTATAAAGGAATCCAGCTGATGCCTGACCGGAAGCACCCAATGGGCGTGATCCGCAAGAGGAGAAAATAACGAATCTGTAATTGCCCCCACCCTGGCTCCCTGAGCGTTGGCATATGCCAACGCCTCTATGGTGAGCCGGGTATATCGAGGAAAGCTGATACCCACCACTAAATCTTTCTTACCAACTTCGTGGAGAGAATCCCATAGATCCCCATATCCCGGTTTTAACAGGCATATTCCCTCCCTTAAAAAGCTGAGATATCTTGCAAGTACAATTGCGGTTGAATGGCTGCCTTTTAATCCGACAACAAAAATCTTCCGGGCGGTTGCCATTTCCGCGACCGCCTGATGAAAGGTCTCGATTGAAAGGAATTCGAGGGTTTGACCAAGATTACGGATGTCTTCCTGCATAACTTTTACTAAAACTTCTTCATCAGTTTTGGCATGTTTAACAGTTTGCTCAAGTCGCGCATCAGTGGAGAGCCGATTTTGGAAATTCTTCCGCAACATTCTCTGCATTCCCCGGAAACCGTGAAATCCAAGGGCCTGGGCAAGCCGTACGATAGTAGCTTCGCTGACACCTATGCGCCGTGACAAACTTGATGCCGTCAGGAAAACGGAATCCTCATAATTTTCCGTGATGTATTTTATTGCCCGCTGTTGGGCTGCGGTGAGATGATCTTTTTTCTCTGAGATGAGTGAATTAAAAGGCATGATGAAAGAATTCCTTCCTTTACTTTATAAAAGAGAAATTTTTCCTTCTTACACTTAGCCTCTACTATCGGTGGCAATCTCTGTCAAGTGAAAAATTGAAAAATGGGGAATAAAAAAACATGTAAAAATGATAAGACTTCTTTTGCCAAATTGTTTATTATAGAGAGCAAATTGTTTTGGCGTTCTCCACCCTGATCAGTGTTTATAGAGGAGATTTTATGGTCGATAACGAACAGACGGTTAAGGCCATTTTCTTTCTGGTCTTTTTCCTCATCTACGGCGGGGTTCACCTCTACCTCTTTCTGGGGGCAAATGCCTCTCTCGCCCTCGGAACCAGGTCTGGCATATCCGTTGCGCTCCTCATGATCATCATGGTTCTTGCGCCCATTATCGTCCATATGTCGGAGAAAAACGGCTTCGAATCCTTCGCGGTCTTTTTTTCCTGGATAGGGTATCTATGGATGGGTACCATATTCCTGCTCTTTTGCCTTTCCCTCGTCTTCGATTGCTACCGCATTCTTATACACATGGGCGAGCATATACTCTCCATCGATCTTTCCTCCATAATTCCCTCTGCCCGGAATTGCTTTATCGCGCTGCTTTCCATCTCGATCGCCGCGGCATTGTACGGCTATATCGAGGCCTTGAATATCCGCAGCGAGAAGATCACTATAATGACGTCGAAGATACCGGAAGAAATCAAAAGATTCAGGATCGTACAGATCTCCGATCTTCACATCGGTCTTATCGTCCGTGAAAAGAGACTGAAACGTATATTGAAGGAGATCAAGGCTGCCAATCCCGACATCCTTTTTTCCACAGGTGATCTGGTTGACGGACAGGCAGACAACATGTCAGGATCCGCGGATCTCCTGCGGGGAATAAACCCTGAATATGGAAAATTTGCCGTTACGGGGAACCATGAATTCTACGCCGGACTCACCCAGTCTCTCGATTTTACGAGAAGGGCGGGCTTTGCGGTCCTGAGAGGTGAAGGGGTAGACGTGGGAGGGTTTATTAATGTCGCAGGCGTTGACGATCCCACTGCCAGGATTTACGGCGCTGTTGAAGGCATCCCGGAGAAAAAACTGTTTTCCGGGTTTTCAGACGACAGGTTTACTATTCTCCTCAAACATCAGCCTGTTGTGCTCAAAGGCTCCCCGGCATTGTTTGACCTCCAGCTCTCCGGCCATACCCATAAGGGACAGATATTCCCCTTCACCCTCGTCACCCGCCTGTTTTTCGCCTTCAACAGCGGGTGCTATCATCTTGATGAAGGGTCTGTTCTCTGCGTCAGCAGGGGAGCGGGAACGTGGGGACCTCCCATGCGTTTCATGGCGCCTCCCGAAATAACAATTATTGACCTGGTCCACGGCGAGTGACCATATCGCCCGGGCCCCTGCATTGAGGTATGAGTCAAGGGAACTTCTGACAGTTTTCTTATTGTAAAAGATCGCTGAATAATATATAAAAACCGTCTTTTGAATGGAAAACCCGCTTGACCAATCAAAGATAAGGAAAACAAAAACATGGGCAAACTGTTCGGTACAGATGGAGTAAGAGGGGTGGCAAACGAATACCCGATGACATCGGAAATGGCCCTGCGGATAGGAATGGCAACGGCCCACCTCTTCAAACGCCGTGGTCACCAGCCGAGAATTATCATAGGGAAAGACACGCGGGTTTCGGGGTATATGATAGAGCATGCCCTTGTTTCAGGCATCTGTTCCATGGGCGTGGACGCATATCTCGTGGGTCCCATGCCGACGCCGGGAGTAGCCTTTCTGACCAACAGCATGAGGGCCGATGCGGGTATAGTCATATCCGCTTCTCACAACCCCTTTCAAGATAACGGGATAAAGCTATTTTCCAGCGACGGTTACAAGCTTCCCGACGAAAAGGAGCTGGAGATAGAGGAGATGGTCCTTTCAAACAAAATGGAAGGGCTTCATCCTTCGCCGAGAGAACTGGGAAAGGCGTACAATTTAGAGGGCGCCAGAGGGCGTTATATCGTTTTTCTGAAAAACACATTTCCTAAAAAATATACACTTGAGGGCACTAGTGTGGTGCTGGACGCATCCAACGGAGCCACATACCGGATTGCGCCGAAACCTTTTTTCGAAATGGGTGCGGAAGTCCACACCATCTTCGCTGAACCCGATGGGGAAAACATCAATGATGGATGCGGTTCACAACATCCGGAGAAACTGGCCGAAGAGGTCGTAAGAAGGGGAGCTGATGTTGGTTTTGCCTTCGATGGAGACGGCGATCGGCTCATTGCCGTTGATGAAGAGGGCGGAGTGCTTACAGGAGACCAGGTTGTTGCAATATGTGCCAGGATGATGAAGGAGGAGGGAACCCTCACCAACAACCTGGTAGTTGAAACAGTTATGAGCAATATCGGGCTTGGCCTCGCGCTGCAGGGCCTTGGCATAGAAAAGGCAACGGCCCCCGTTGGAGACAGATATGTTCTTGAGATGATGAAGGAGAAGGGCGCCTCCATTGGTGGCGAAGATTCGGGGCATATCATCTTCCTGAACCACCATACGACGGGAGATGGCCTCCTCTCCGCCCTGCAAGTTCTGGCGGCGATGAAAAGGAAAGGGAAACCCCTTTCTGAACTTGCCGGTATTATGAACGTGTTTCCTCAAAAACTCATCAATGTGGACGTAACTTCAAAGCCTGACATATCTACGATTCCAGAAATTGTAAGAGTTATTGAAGAAATCGAAGGCAAGCTCGGAGATAAGGGGAGAGTTCTGGTCCGCTACTCCGGGACGCAAAACATGTGTCGCGTCATGGTCGAGGGGCCGACGAACGAGGAAACCGAAAAATATTGCAGTCAGATTGTCGCCGTGGTGAAGGAAAAGCTGGCTTAAGATTGTTCAATTAATGTTGGAGTAGCGCATGTTCAAGGTAATCATTACAAGCGATTTTGATCATATGAGTGAAGTGGCGGCACGCCTGGTGACCGATGACGTCAGGGAAGTAACGGGCAAAAAGGGTGGTTATGTCCTCGGGCTGGCAACCGGCAGTTCGCCGACCGGTCTTTATAAACATCTGGCCAGGGCGGCTAACGAAAAAGA
>JAFDBG010000006.1 GCA_019313385.1 Deltaproteobacteria bacterium
CGAAAACCTACCTCAAGGATCCAGCCGATGAAGGAAAAGAAAACAAAGAGAAATATATATTCTGAAAATTTCATACTACCTCTCTCCTCACAAGTATGCCGCTGCAAAGGATATAGGACAGGTTATCCAGGTGCTTTTCGATCTCACCATTGTTTTCTTCCAGCAGCCAGGTTGTTTCGAAGCCCCTGAGGGCATACCCGATCGCCCTGGCCGTAAGCATTATATTTGAGACATAAAAAATTCCTTCAGTTACACCCTTCTCAAGAATTGAGTGGAGAATATTCACCTCCCTTGAGAAAAGACGGTCACGGATACTGCTTGTCTTTGGAAGCAAATTATCTATTCCTTCACGTCCAAGATTCAAAATATTAATGGCCTCCTTCATGTAACGAAATTTTGCATGCATGAATACTCTGAGTTTGTCTGCCGGAGATGTCACTTGATCAACAGCAACTGATATCTTTTCAATAACATCATTGCTTTCACGATTGAGAACCTCCAGATATATTTGATCCTTGCTGCCAAAATAATTATAGATGGTCGCTTTGGCGACCCTCGCCATCCGGGCTATTTCATGCAGGCTCGTCTTCTGAATACCGTAACGTCCGAACATCTTTCTTGACGTATCAAGTATTGATTCTAACTTTTCCTGTTTCATCTGGCCGTCCCCCTGTACTATAACTTTTTGGACTATTTTCGTTTTGCAGTCTAAAATATCACAAAAAGATTCCATGTCAAGAAAAGATTTTAGAAACCCGCATAAGCCAGGCGAGTATTCTCCACTGCGCCGTCAGGCTTTTCAGAAGAATATCTGTGGAAATATGCTAATTAACAGGGAACTACGCAGGTAACTTATGAGATTGGTATAGAAAGGAATATAAGGTGCAGAGCCTGAAAAGATTGCTCACAGGTTATTGCCATCTCTCCGAGTTGTTAATTTTACTAATCTGATCGTTCAGTGTCCAGAAGTCATACAGATACCCCAAGCCAAAAATCCCGCCTGTCAACAGATAGATAATCCCTGTGAACCATTTGCCCATATACATTCGGTGCACGCCTAAAAGACCCAGAAACGTCAGGAGAACCCAAGCTATGGAATAATCGATCCAACCTGCACGAAACCGCAGGTCCGCCTGCCGATCCAGTGAAGGAATTAGAAACAGATCCACCAGCCACCCGACACCGAGAAGCCCGAAGGTAAAAAAATAGATGGTTCCCGAGATCGGTTTGCCAAAGTAGAAGCGGTGAGAACCTGTAAATCCAAAGAGCCATAAAACGTAACCTATCGATTTAAGGGGCGTATCATTAGTATGATTCACAGACAGGTCTCCTTGTCGAAAATAATTTTGCGCTCATATGTGGCAACTAACTTGATATTGGCGGTATTATGCAGTAGACGAGTTAGGCTGTCAACGATTATGCCTTCCCACGCAGAAGCGTGAGAACGATAAAAAAACATGGGGCTATTTTATATGAACGTATTTTTCTGGTGGATTTCCAGACTCTTTATAGGAATTGCCTCCCTGGTTCTTTTCATCAGGGGGATTGAAGTCCTTATCGGCTCATACAGCCTGAACAACCCTGTCGAGTTTCTCATGTATTTCTTTTCATCGAGCATGCTCATCCTTGTGAGCGCGGTCGGTGTCATCTATAGTGCCGTCAAAATATTCAAAAAAGTAAAGGGGGAACTCTAATGATTTCCGGAAAGAGCCTTCGTAATATCCTCCTTGAATGCCTTGCCATCACCTGCCTTGCATCTTTTTTCTTATGTATTCCTTTAGCGCCATGTTCCGCGTATGATCTGAAGGATAAGGTGAAGGAATTCACACTCGAGAATGGCCTCAAGGTGCTGATAGTCGAGAGACATGCGAGTCCGACAGTCTCTCTCTATATAAGCCACGAGACAGGCGCGGTAGACGAAGGGGATGGCCACACGGGTACTGCGCACATCCTGGAACATATGATGTTCAAGGGCACCGAGACTATCGGAACAAAAAATTTTGAAGAGGAAAAGAGTACCCTCCGGAAAATTCATGCCGTGGGCAACGCCCTTGATACTGAGCTGATGAAAGGGGAAAACGCTGATGTGCAGAAAACAGAAAATCTGCGCAGGCAACTTGATACCCTTCAGAAAGAGGCTGGAAAATGGAGCATCCCGAGCGAGATAGACCGTCTCTACACGGAGAAAGGGGGCGGAGACCTTAATGCCTTTACAGGACAGGATCTGACCTCCTATCATGTAAGTCTGCCCTCCAACCGGATAGAACTGTGGGCAAGGATAGAATCCGACAGAATGGCTAACCCTGTTTTTCGCGAGTTCTATTCGGAACGCGACGTAGTTATGCAGGAGCGCAAACAGACGGTGGAGTCGAATCCGGGGAGAAGGCTCATAGAACAGTTTCTGGCCGCGGCCTTCATGGTTCACCCATACAGAAGACCGGTGCTCGGGTGGACGCCCGATATGCGTTTCTTGAACATCGATTATATAAAAGAATTTTTCAGAACTTATTATGCCCCCAACAATACAATTATAACCATTGTGGGAGATGTATCACCGGAGGGGGTAATGAAAATCATAAAACACTATTTCGGAAGGATACCCTCTCAGGAAGTTCCCATAAGGCACGTCACAGAGGAACCGCCTCAGAGTGGTGAGAGACGGGTGAAACTGGTATCCGATGCCTCTCCCAGACTCATCGCAGGATACCACAAGCCTACCCTTCCCTCTTTTGACGACTGCGTCTTTGACATTATCGACACAATCCTCTCAGGAGGAAGGACATCCAGACTCTACAAGGCACTGGTTGAAAAGGGTATCGCTGTTGACGTAAATACCACAAACGGATTTCCGGGCGCCAGATACCCCAATCTCTTTGTCATATTTGCCCAGCCCGTCTCGCCGCACACCTGTGGAGAGCTGGAAGAGATAATCTATAAGGAACTGGATATACTGAAAAAAGAGCCTGCCAAACCTGAAGAACTTGAAAAAGCTAAGAACCAGTTGAAGACGGACATTTTAAGGAATATTTCTACGAATTCCGGTCTCGCCGGCATGCTTTCCTATTATGAAGTCGTGACTGGAAGTTGGCAATATATTACGAAATTCCCCGATCTTCTGGAAAGGGTTACACCGGAAGATATCATGGCGGTTGCGGAAAAATACCTTGAGTCCCGGAACAGGACAGTCGCCGAACTGGTGAAGAAAAAATGAGAAGATATATTGTTTACGCGGCAGTTTTTATTATTCTCCTCTCCTCGTGCGCATGGCACGGCGCGTCACTGACCGATCCAGATGATATTGTGTATGCTCCGCTTCGTTTCGAACCCCCGAAAGCACAGCGAGTGAAGTTTGAAAACGGCATCATACTCTATATGCTGGAGGATCACGAGATTCCCCTTGTGAATATATCCGCCGTTATAAGGATGGGCTCCTTTTACGATCCGCCCGAAAAAGAAGGACTGGCAAAGATCACGGGTACCGTGATGCGCACGGGGGGAACAAAATCCAAGACAGGCAATCAGATAGATGAGGATCTGGATTTCATCGCCGGGAAGATAACTGTATCGGTGGGAACGGATTCCTGCACCCTGTCTATGTCCGTCCTTGAAAAAGATATGGACAAGGGGCTGCAAATATTTTCCAATCTCCTCATAAATCCTGTTTTCTCTGAGGGAAAGCTGGAGACTGCAAAAATCCTTGAGACAGAAGCAATCGAAAGAATATCCGACAACCCCCAGAAGATTGCATTCAGGGAATTTCGCCGTTTGATTTACCACGGTGACCCGAGGGGAAGGCTCTCCTCCGTCGAATCCATAGAAAAAATAGAGAGGGACGATCTGCTGAACTTTTACAAACGTTTCTTTCGACCGGGCAACGTGATGATAGCCCTGTCGGGCGACATAGAAACAGCGGATGCTGTAAAAAAGATAAAAAGCAGTCTGGGAGCATGGAATATCCCCGGAGGACCGGGAAAGCCCCCTACCCCTCCGGTTCGTGTGGGAGCTTCTTTGAATTACATTCATAAAGACACTCCGCAATCTGTTATTATTATAGGACAATCGGCGCCCGGCAAGGAAAGTTCCGACTATTACGCCTTTGAAGTCCTTGATTTTATCACAGGGAGCGGCGGGTTTCGTTCACGCATATTTGCCGAGGTGAGAAACAGACTGGGGCTCGCCTACAGTGCCGGAAGCTTCTATTCTCCTCGTACAGAATATGGCGTTTTCGGCGTCTACGCCATGGCAAAGGGCTCTTCCACTGTTGACGCTCTGTCCGCAATGACAAAAATCCTGGACAACATGAGGGACAGAGGTGTGGAGTCCGGCGAAGAGCTTGCCTGGGCAAAGGAATCCATTATAAATAATTTCATCTTTTCTTTTTCCGAACCAAGCCAGATAGTTATGAGTCAGATGATGCTGGAGTTCGACGGACTCCCGGATAATTTCCTGACAAACTACACGGATAATATGGAAATGGTAAAATCGAGTGATTTGAGATATGTTGCAGCGCGTTATCTCTCCGGGGAAAGCAGGATCGTACTTGTCCTCGGCAATAAAGAAAAATTTAGCAAGCCGCTCTCCTCGTTCGGAGATTTTCACAGGGAGATAAGCGGGACGGAAAACCAGGAGAATTAAGCTATGACGGACAGGGATATTATCAAAAAGATCGAAGAAAGAATAGATTCATACGAAAATGACATGGTAGCCCTTCAGATTGCTCTTACAGCCATACCGGCGCTGGCACCGGAAAATGGCGGAGATGGCGAATACAAAAAAGCCGGCTATCTTGAGGAATATCTCAACGATATGAAATTTGACAGCATCAGCAGATTTGACGCACCGGATGAGAGGGTCTCTTCCAATTGTCGCCCCAATATCATCGTGAACATCCCCGGGGAAAATCCTGAAAGAACGGTCTGGATTCTCACGCACACGGATGTAGTTCCTCCGGGAGAATTGAAACTTTGGAATAGTGACCCCTACAAGGGACATGTAAAGGATGGCAGGATATATGGCAGGGGAATGGAGGATAATCAGCAGGATTTGGTTGCGTCCATTTTCGCGGCAAAGGCCTTTGTCGATGAGAGCATAACGCCCCGCTTCTCCGTGGGACTGGCATTCGTTGCCGATGAGGAAACATCAAGCAGAAAAGGACTTGGATATCTCCTCGGCATGGAGAAGAAGATCTTCAGAAAGGACGATATCATCGTTGTCCCCGATTTTGGGAATGAAAAGGGAGCCATGATAGAGGTAGCGGAGAAAAGTCTGTTGTGGCTGCGTTTCAGGACAGTCGGCATGCAGTGCCACGCGAGCGAACCCTCACTGGGGAGAAACGCCTTTGTTGCCGCGTCACACCTTGTCGCGAAACTTGGGGATCTGTACCACATGTTTGACGCTATTGACCCGCTCTACTATCCCCCGACAAGCACCTTTGAACCGACAAGCAAGGCTGCCAATGTTCCTAACATAAACACCATACCTGGAGAAGATGTCTTCCATATGGATTGTCGCATCCTTCCTCAGTACGATCTTGATGAAGTTATGTCAAAAGTACGTGCCATGGCGGACGAAGTGGAGAAGACATTCGATGTTTCCATAGAGATTGCGCCCGTCCAGAGAGTGCAGGCTCCTCCCCCAACGGACAGTGACGCGCCGGTTGTAAATGCCCTCAAAAAGGCGATAAAAGAGGTATATGGCGTGGATGCATCTCCCGCTGGAATCGGGGGTGGCACAGTGGCGGCGCACCTGAGGAAAGAAGGATACCCGGCCGCGGTATGGAGCAGGCTGGACAGAATGGCTCATCAGCCAAACGAAAGTTGCGCTATATCGAACATGATGGGAAACGCGAAGGTATTCGCCCGCCTGTTTCTGGGTGAATACTGATTGTTGATTTCAGGTCGCTCGAAAAACTGCCCCTGCTAACCGGCCGAATTCCTCCACAGTCAGCGTTTCCCCCCTCCTCCTGCCATCTATCCCAGCCTCGACAAGCAGGGTGGAAACATCCATGCCCCTTGAACATACGGCATCCATGTCCTTCAAGTTGTTGGCAAGTGTCTTTCTTCTCTTTGAGAAGGCCGCCTTCACTGTCTTGAGGAATACATCATGATCCTCAAGCGGATACAGGGGCCCTTCTCGCATATCCATCTTCAGGACGCCGGAATCCACCTTCGGTTTAGGGTGAAAGCAGGAGGAGGGAACCGTCATAATCCTTGAGAGCACTGCATACATGGAGATGATTACTGAAAGTATTCCATATTCCTTCGTCCCCGGCGCCGCTGTTAGCCTGTCCGCGACCTCTTTCTGAAACATCAGGGTTGCCGAGGATATATGATCTCTGAATTCGATAAGGCGAAAGAGGATCTGTGACGATACGTTGTAAGGGATGTTGCCTATGACCTTTATCTTTCCATTGCCGCCCAGTGGTGAGGAAAAATCGTAACGGAGAACATCCGCGTGAATTATTTCGATGTTGGATATCTCTTTCAGCTCTTCGCTCAGAACATTCACAAGCTTCGGGTCTATCTCAAGGGCAACGACTTTTTTTGCTCTCTCTGCGATCATCGAGGTCATAACACCCAGCCCTGCCCCGATCTCGACCACGATATCATCCCCGCAGATTTCTGAGGCATCCACTATCCGGGAAGTTATATTGTTATCCACAAGAAACGATTGCCCCAGGTGTTTTACCGGGCGTATACGATGTCTTTTGAGGATTTTCAGGGGAGATTCCATTTTTTCATCCGGCTCCGGGAAAGATTTATTAGACAGGATAAACGTTTTTACTCTCGTCAAAAACCTGTTCCGGTCAATCAAGTGGCCATCTGGAGACAGCGTTGAGATCGAAACTGTCTCTCTTGCCGCCGCGGATGAGACTATCGCCAACAACCGCTATCATTGCCGCATTGTCGGTACAGAGGATGGGTGGAGGAAAAAATATCTCAATCCCCATCCTTTCGCCCTTCTCGAAAAACCTCCCTCGCAGCCGGCTGTTCGAGGCCACACCGCCGCACACGACCACTCTCGGCACGGATGCGTCTTCAGCGGCTTTAAGCGTCTTCCCGACGAGGACATCCACGATGGCTTCCTGATAACTTGCGGCGATATCCGGCACTTCGTCCGCTGATATGGGCTCTTTCCTGCCCTTTATGTGGTTCAGAAGCGCCGTCTTCAGGCCGCTGAAACTGAAATCGACGCTTCCCTTCATCGCGCGTGGAAAAGCGACGGCAGCGGGGTTTCCCTTTTTTGCCAGCCTGTCTATGACCACTCCCCCGGGATATCCAAGACCCATCATCCTGGCGGCCTTATCAAATGCCTCTCCAGCCGCGTCATCCCTCGTCTGTCCGAGGATCTGAAAATCACCAAATCCCCTGACGAGATATACATGCGTGTGTCCCCCCGAAACGACCAAGGCGGTGAAGGGAAAGTCGGGGCTCCTGTCCGCGAGAAATATGGCGGCAATATGCCCCTCTATGTGGTTCACTCCCGCAAAAGGAATGCCCCTGGCGAATGCTATCGCCTTCGCGGCCGATAGACCGACTAAGAGGGATCCCACCAGACCGGGGCCCCTCGTCACGGCGATTCCTTCTATATCGCCCATTGACACATCGGCATCATCCAAGGCCTGCCGAGTCACCGGTATGATTGCCTCCATATGTTTTCTGGATGCAATTTCGGGAACAATACCCCCATATTTGCCATGGATTTCTATCTGCGATGCTATGACGTTGGACAACATTGCTGTGCCGTCTGAAACCACTGCCGCCGCGGTCTCATCGCATGAGGATTCTATCCCTAATACGAGCATTCTGCCTCCGTGAAAACGTGTTTCTGATTTAATATGGACATGTATTGATTTTGAGCTTGAAACTTGGTATCGAAGGGATATATAGGAAAGCGGGTCATTTGTAAATACAAAACAGGAGCTTTGAGGATGGAGAAAGAGTACGATTTTCTGGTGTTGGGCAGCGGTATAGGTGGGCTATCCTTCGCCATAAAGGCGGCGGAACTGGGAACCGTCGCGGTTGTTACAAAAAAAAGCAAGGTTGAATCGAATACGAACCATGCACAGGGAGGTATCGCTGCCGTTACCGATAATAATGACAGCTTCGAATCTCACATAAACGATACACTGAAAAGCGGTGCAGGACTGTGCAAGGAAGACGTGGTGAGATTCGTCGTAACGGAAGGACCCGAAAGGATAAAGGAACTTATCGAATGGGGCGTGAACTTCACGAAGGAGGGAGACAACACGTCGGGTGCCTATGACCTCGGGAGAGAGGGAGGGCACAGCCGCAGGAGGGTCCTTCACGCTGAAGACCTCACCGGCAGAGAGATAGAACGGGCGCTGATTGAAAAGGCCGCCTTACAGAAGAACATTACAATCTATGAAAATTTCTTTTCAATAGACCTCATCTGCAAGTCTAAACTTACCGGCCATAAAGAGGAAGAAGACCGGTGTCTCGGGGCATATGTCTTTGACGTGGACAAAAACATCGTTCATACCTTCAGAGCGAAATTTGTCATGATCGCCACAGGGGGATCGGGAAAGGTTTACCTGATTACCACCAATCCCGATATTGCCACGGGTGATGGGGTTGCAATGGCCTACAGGGCCGGTGCCGAGATCGCCAATATGGGATTCATTCAGTTCCATCCCACCTGCCTGTATCACCCCGCCGCGAAATCCTTTCTCATAAGCGAGGCTGTGAGGGGCGAGGGAGCTGTACTGAAGCTCAAGAATGGCTCCACATTCATGGAGAAATACCACACTATGAAGTCACTGGCCCCCAGAGATGTCGTCGCCAAGGCGATAGATACAGAGCTGAAAAAATCAGGGGATGAATACGTCATTCTGGATATTACACATATGAGCAAAGAATTTCTCGTGAAAAGATTTCCTTATATCTACAACAGGTGTCTTGAGTTCGGCATCGATATGGCCGTCGATCCCATACCGGTTGTCCCAGCGGCCCATTACCAGTGCGGAGGTGTACTGGTGAATCCCTTCGGTCAAACCAGCATTGATCGCCTTTTCGCGTTCGGAGAGGTCGCCTGTACGGGCCTTCACGGTGCCAATCGTCTTGCCAGCAATTCCCTCCTGGAGGCCCTCGTGTTCACACACAGGGCGTTCAAGAAAGCCAAAGAGCTCCTGCCAGCGGTGGCGAAAGAGTCCCTTCTAATCCCTCCTTGGGATCCTAAGGGTGCGACCGAGAGTGACGAATCGATCATGGTCTCGCATAACTGGGAGGAGATCAGAATGTGCATGTGGAACTACGTGGGCATCGTACGGTCTGACAAGAGACTGGAACGAGCGAAGAGGCGGATTGACATGATAATAAGAGAGATAGAGGAGTACTACCATAATTTCACCATAACAACCAATCTGCTCGAACTGCGCAACATAGCCATCGTGGCCAGGATCATTATCGAGTGCTCGTGCCTCAGGAAAGAGAGCCGGGGTCTTCACTACAATCTTGATTATCCTGAAAGAGACGATGTCAACTGGATAAAGGATACTGTGGTAAAAAAGGACTAAGAAAGATTGAAGGGCTGAATCATGAATGAAGAACAGATAAAAAAGACCCCTCTGCATGACTGGCATCTGGAACATGACGCCAATATGGCCGTATTCGGCGGATACGAGATGCCCCTCTGGTATCCTTCAGGGGCGAAGCGGGAACACATTGCGGTCCTCAAGGGCGCCGGAATATTCGATACAAGTCACATGGCAGTTATTATGGTTGAGGGTCCCGGTGCGTTAACCCTTCTACAGACCTGTTTTACCAAGAACCTGGAGACGTGTATAGGAAAGGACAAGACCCCTCTCGTGCCTGGAAGATGCGCCTACGGCATTTTTTTAGACGATCTGGGGCATGTTATGGACGACGCTATCGCCTCACAAGTGGCACCGGAGATATACATGATTGTTGTGAACGCCGGAATGGGCGGACAGATCGCCCGTCACCTGAAAGATCATGCAGGTATGTCAGATGTCGCGATCTACGATCTTACCGACGGGGTCGGAAAGATGGATATACAGGGGCCCATGTCCGCCAGGATATTGGCGGAGATACTCAGAGAACCGGAAACGGTGTTTGATCGGATGGTCTATTTCAGCTTCAAGGGATTTTTTGATGAAAACTCCCCTCTTGCGGATGCCGTGCGCCTTTCGGACGGCACCCCTGTCATGCTTTCACGCACCGGCTACACCGGCGAGTTCGGCTTTGAGATATTCTTGAATCCCGATAATATCGAGCACGTATGGGAAATAGCGCTGAAGGCGGGAGCTGATTTCGGTCTTGAAATATGCGGTCTCGCCGCACGCGATTCTTTGAGAACAGGTGCGATGCTTTCCTTGTCCCACCAGGATATCGGTCCCTGGCCATTCATCAACAATCCTTGGAGCTTCACCCTTCCCTTTAATGACGACCGAACGGATTTCACCAAAAGATTTATAGGTGAAGAAGCCCTTAAAAATATTAAAAAGATGGAATATACCTACCCTTTCGCAGGCTTTGATCTGCGAAAGGTTTCCCTCGGAGATTCGACGGTTGTAACAGACTCCGATGGCGCCGAAATCGGCGTTGTCCTAACCTGTGTAACCGAGATGGCCATCGGCCGGGTGGAGGGAAGGATATACAGCGTAGCCAGCCCGGACAGACCGGATGGATTCAATCCGAAGGGGCTTTCCTGCGGGTTTGTCAAGGTAACAAAAAAACTGTCCCTCGGAGACACCGTGGAACTGAAGGATGGCAGACGAACCATAAAGGTTGTAATCGTGGATGATATCCGCCCCGATCGCACCGCGCGCAAGGCAATCAAGAACATGCTGTAAGGTTTTGACAGGATAACAGGAATATCCTGTCTAATATTTAAAAGGAGAGAATATATGAAAGAGCTCGAGGAATTATTTTTGCCGGATGATGTGCAATACACGGAGACGCATGAATGGGCCAGAGATGATAGCGGCAGCGTTACGGTAGGGATCACTGATTACGCTCAGGATCAACTGGGCGATATCGTGTTTGTGGAACTTCCCGAAGTCGGCGACATCTTTGAAGAGGGAGAGGAATTCGGCACGCTGGAATCGGTAAAGGCCGTCTCTGAGATATGTATGCCGGTGTCGGGAGAGATCACAGCGATAAACGAATTACTTGAAGAAGCACCGGAACTTGTAAACCAGGAACCTTATAATAACGGGTGGATAATAAAGGTAAAGCCGGACAACCCGGACGAGATAAACAACCTTATGACCAGCGAGGAATATGTTGAAATGTTAAAAGGAGAGGAATAGATGCGCTATCTGCCTCATACCGAAGAAGACATCAGCTCAATGCTGCACGCGGTGGATGCAGAGGACATGGATGATTTGTTTTCAATGATCCCCGGTAACTGCAAAATGAAGGGAAATCTGAGTCTGCCGGAGGCGCTGACGGAGTGGGAACTCAACACCCTCATGGACGGCCTTTCGAAAAAGATAGCGGTTTCACCAGAGTACAAAATATTCATGGGCGCGGGGAGCTACAATCACTATATTCCCGAATCGGTGTCATATCTCCTCGGCAGGTCCGAGTTCTCGACGGCCTATACACCTTATCAGCCTGAAATAAGTCAGGGGACCCTCCAGGCAATGTATGAGTATCAGACACTGGTCACCCGCCTGCTCGGCATGGAGGTGGCAAACGCCTCAATGTATGACGGCGCGTCCGCGCTGGCTGAAGCCATCCTGATGGCCGCACGCGTAACAAAGCGGAAAAAGGTGGCCCTCTCAGAATTGATCCACCCATATTACCGCGATGTGGTCCGGACATATCTGGAACCGGGTGATTATGAAATCGTGGAGATGCCCAGCCTCGGAAACGGACGGACAGATATCTCAGGCGTGGCCGGTATGGATGACCTCGCGGCAGTAGTTATCCAGTCTCCCAATTTTTTCGGGTGCATCGAAGATCTCCGGTCAACAGGAGAGATCGCCCATAACTCGGGTGCGCTTTTTGTTCTTTCCTTCACAGAACCTCTGGCCTATGGCCTCTTCAAAAACCCCGGCTGTCAGGGGGCGGACATCGTCTGTGGAGAAGGGCAGAGTCTCGGCATACCTCAGTCTTTCGGGGGGCCGGGGCTTGGAATGTTCGCCTGCCATATGAAGAATGTACGCGATATGCCGGGCCGCCTTGTGGGAAAGACCACCGACATGGATGGAAGGCCCGGTTTCGTCCTGACGCTGGCCACGAGGGAACAGCATATCCGCCGGGAAAAGGCAAAATCCAACATCTGCACAAACAACAGCCTGTGCGCTCTGGCATCCTCCATGTATATGGCCTCCGTCGGGGGCACCGGCATCCGCGAGCTGGCCTGCCTCAACTATGACAAGGCCGAATATCTCAAACGAGGATTGAGGGAAGCTGGATTTAGAATCTCCTTCGACAGCCCCACCTTCAATGAATTCGTAGTTGAATTCGGAGAAGACTTCAAGGATACTTATAAGAAATTGCTCAAACAGAGGATAGTGGTGGGAATTTCGCTCGCTGACTGGTATCCCGAACTTTCCGGTCGCTATCTATTGTGCGTGACAGAGACCATGGACAGGGAAGATATGGACGCCCTGATAAAGGAGGTGCGATCATGAAAGAACTTCAAGGTGCCTCCGGTCTGATACTCAATGAGCCCCTGCTGTGGGAAAAAGGAAAAAAGGGAAGGTGCGGATTCTCCATGCCCCGGAGGGATGTTGTCCCCTCCCCTGTCGATGAAGGCCTCGCGGGCGACGGACCCGACTTTCCTGATCTATCCGAGGTGGACGTCGTGCGGCATTATACAAGGCTGTCACAGTGGAACTTCGGCGTTGACGCTGGAATGTATCCCCTCGGTTCGTGTACCATGAAGTATAATCCCAAGGTCAACGAACGGGAGGCCTCGCTCCCCGGATTTGCCGGAGCGCATCCCCTGCTGCCCCCTGAACTATCGCAGGGCGCCCTTGAACTTATGTACCGGCTTGAACAGTACCTTGCCGGGATAACAGGGATGGATGCCGTCACGCTTCAACCCGCCGCGGGGGCGCATGGAGAGCTGACCGGGATGCTTCTCATACGCGCGTATCATAAGAACAGGGGATCACACCGTTCAAAGATTATCGTACCCGACACCGCGCACGGCACCAACCCAGCGAGCGCCGCCCTCTGCGGTTTTCATCCTGTTGCGGTAAAATCGGGTGAAGATGGAATCATACCGGCAGAAGCCATCGCCGCCATCATGGATGAAGACACGGCGGGTATCATGATAACCAATCCGAACACGCTGGGACTATTTGAAGAAAATATCCGCGAAATAGGGGAGATTGTCCATTCAAAGGGAGGTCTGGTCTACGGCGACGGCGCGAATATGAACGCCGTCATGGGAATCGTGCAGATGGGAAAGATCGGGTTCGACGTGATGCATTTGAACCTTCACAAGACATTCTCTACCCCCCATGGAGGCGGAGGGCCCGGTTCAGGACCGGTATGTGTAAAAGATATCCTGAAACCGTTTCTCCCCGTTCCACGAATCATAAAAGAGGGAGACAAATACACGCTGTCCGGAGATTTTCCGGAATCCATCGGAAAACTGCAGGCATTTTATGGAAACTTCGGTGTAATGATCAAGGCCTGTAGTTACATCATGAGCATGGGAAGCGAAGGTCTGAAAAGGGCAAGCCAGCTTGCCGTCCTCAATGCCAACTACATCAAGGAGAACCTTAAGGATTCGCTCTATCTTCCCTATGACAGGCCATGTATGCACGAATGCGTTTTCTCCGACAAGTTCCAGGAAGGAGAAAAGATTACCACGCTGGATATGGCCAAGTGTCTTATGGATTATGGCTTCCACCCACCGACAATCTACTTCCCGCTTGTGGTGCATGGTGCCATGATGATTGAACCCACGGAAACGGAATCAAAAGAGGATATAGACCACTTCATAGCGGCGCTCAAGGCCATAGTTGCCGAGGCCGGGAAGGACCCCGATCTTCTCAAAAGGGCACCTACCCGCCCAAAGCTGCGCAGGCTGGACGAAACAGCAGCGGCAAGAAAACCCTGTCTCGCGGGATAATACCATGGATCACATAACGCAAACCAGAACGCAAAAGCCCCCATGGCTCAAGAGGAGTCTCCCGAAGGGGGCAGAATGTCAGGCGGTCAGAAAGCTCCTCAGGAAAAACAGCCTGCACACCGTCTGTGAGGAGGCCCTCTGTCCCAATATCTGGGAATGTTTCTCCAAAAGCACGGCAACCTTTCTCATCATGGGATCCCTATGCACGCGGGGCTGTCGTTTCTGCGCAATGTCCCGTGGAAAACCGGCCCCTCTCGACATGGGGGAACCCGCCAGGGTTGCCGGTGCGGTACGGCAGCTGGGGCTCGACTATGTCGTTGTCACATCCGTCACGAGGGATGATCTCCCCGATGGAGGGGCCTCGTTCTTTTACGACACAATCACAAAAATCCGCGAAGATGTTCCAGGCGCGCGCGTGGAGGTGCTGATACCTGATTTTCAGGGAGACACAGAGGCGTTAGCTTCCGTCGTAAGGGCCCATCCCGATGTGCTTAACCATAATATTGAGACGGTGCCACGTCTCTACCCCGCGGCAAGACCCGACTCGTCATACAGCCGTTCGCTCGCACTTCTGGAGCGTGTAAAGAAAGTTGCCCCTGAGATACCGGTAAAGTCGGGAATTATGCTGGGGCTCGGAGAGACTTCAAAAGAGATCAGACAGACACTGCGTGACCTTGTGGATGCCGGATGCGATATTCTGACAATGGGACAGTATCTCCAGCCCTCGAAAGAAAATCTGGCAGTGGAACGGTTCGTACACCCGGATGAATTTGATGAATTGCGCGTGGCAGCACTCGAGATGGGTTTTTCAGGTGTTGTCAGCGGCCCACTCGTCAGAAGCTCATACCACGCAGGGGAACTCTACAAAACGGTGGTGTAAAATAGTAACATCAACTATTTTCTACCCTTACTTGACATAGTTTTCTTCCTGTTTTATCGTGTTTCCTATACATTAAGAGGAGCCACTATATTGGATATTGGAAACAAGCAGATTTGCCTGTTTGTCGGTTCAATATCAGGACATCAGACAAAATTACCTTATGTGCAAATGTTAGGCTTATGAAAGGAGGAATGATAAAAAGTCTTCATGAGCTGTGAATTGGTATAGACTGTTCGAAACTTTATAGTTTTGGGCGGCAAGGCTACTGTTCGACATGTTTACTGGTCTTCGAGACCACAAAGGAGAATGAACAGCCGTAGCCGCAGCATTCAATGATCTACGGGATCGAATAGGAGATTGGGACCAATTCACCTGACAGGCGCTGTTCGAAGCGTTAGGAGGCAGGCATGAAGATGAGTACCATTGTCTATGTCATCTTAAAGGAAAGACAACCATTTGATCCATCGAAAATGTCACCGGACCCAAGATATGTAGAGATGAGCAAGGTTGCAAGGCTCTATGCCTTGGCCGTGTAAATTTTAACCATAGCCCTGTTTGATGGGCTTTATGAATTGACTTTTATAGGAGAATTAGAATGACAGAGAATCAGATAGAGTTCGCAGTCGAAAAAAACAATCTGTATCGGGAAGAGAGTTTTACAGACCTAAAGACCGTTTTAATCCGGTGTCTTACACCCACAAACCCGGATGGGACTGTAGACGAAAGCCGTGAAAAGGTCTTTATTGGGCACACCCAGCTCATGTCGCCTCAAGGTCCACTCCCACTTCAAGCGCCACTAGAGGCAGCCACCCTGAGCGAGGCCATAGAAAAATTCCCTGAGGCAATGCATAAAGCCATGGCAGAAATGATTGAGAATGTGAAAAAAATTCAACAGGAACAGGAAAAAGCGAAGCAAGAAGAAGAGTCCCGCATTCTTATGCCCGGGAGATAAAGGGGACAGGAGATAAAGGGGAGATAACACTTAATCCTCCGGACTCTTCAAAGGTAATAAGTGTTATGCCCCCGATTTTTCACAGTAAATTAAGGTCTTTTATGGCAAGGCAAAAAATTGATTTGAGGGGAAAAGAAGAAGGGGAACAAGACAAATGAAAGCAAAAATTGAAAACGACATACTGTATATCGAAATTGAAATCAATAAAAACCCCGTACCAAGCGCATCAGGGAAAACTCTCGTTGTCGCCAGTACCAGAGGGAATATCATTACTGATGTTATGGTTGACGGAAAAGCTTTGACCGTTGGATTAAATGCATACATTAAGAGGTGAAAATCTCCCCATAAAACCTTGACTGAACGCCCCTCATATTGATAAAAAAGACACACAAGTAATCAACAATACGAGTCCTTAAAAAAATTCTATTATCGAAGGAGGTGTCTTCCCCCATGATCTTGAAAAAAGCAGGTATTGTCAAATCAATCCACGACCAGCTTGGTCTTCCTAAGAACAGATCCACAGACATATTCGAATCCGTCCTGGAGATAATAAAGCAATCACTTGTGAAGGGTGAGGAGGTGAAGATCAGCGGATTCGGGAAGTTCTACGTTATTGATAAGAAAGCCAGAAACGGAAGAAATCCTCACACAGGAGAACATATGATTATTGAGCCAAGGAGGATTGTTTCTTTCAGGTACTCTTCAAGGGCAAGGCGTGGGCTCAACGGTTGATGGACATCATAAGGGGAAAACAATCAAATTGAACCGGGAAAAAAGGTTGGGGGCCACCCCTTCAAGATAAAGAGAATACTATGCCAAAGGAAAAAACATTTGCCATGGCATTGTTGTTAGCGGGTTTATTTCTTCTGATAATTCCTTTATTCTTTTATGAATATTTCCCGTCAGCTCTTCTTATTGCAAGATGGCAATTATGTGTGACAGGGGAAGGCTGTGAACGTATCAGTATCTTCTGGACCGATTTTGTAATAGTCGGATTCCTGATGATTGGAGGGAGCATGTGGTTAAGGAGAAGATTAAAAAAAAGAAGGTGATCTCTGAAAATTGGAGTATGGATATGGAATGCAAGAAGGAAAAGAATCTGGAGCAGTGCAACTGCACTTATGAACCATGCAGCCGCAAGGGAACATGTTGTGACTGTATACGCTTTCACCTGAAAATGCGTGAGCTTCCCGGCTGTTGCTTCGACAAGGAAGCGGAAAGCACTTACGACCGGACTTTTGAACACTTCGCTCGCCTGGTTATGGAAAACAGGCTGTGAGGATACAGGGACTTTCTCAATCAAATCCTACATATGAATCGTCTGACCATCCACCGCACGCATCTGCTCCATCACCACCTCGGATATTGAGTATATCTTTCAACATCTGTTCCGACAGGAACCGTGCATACCATCAGAGGATAGAGAAATAGTTTTGGGTGTGATTTCCTGTCTGCTAATTGCTGTGGGCCACTGCTTCGCGGTATCCTTTCAGGAAAGTCTCTTAGATAATTCTAAACTAGAGGGTCTGCTGCCGAGCATAAATAGAAGAAAAGCAACTACAATTCCAGCAGCACCGACAATAAAAATGTAGATTGCCGGGGATTTATTAATGATTACCAGGATCTGTTCATCCGACAATTCCTTTTCATTCATACCGACATGAAAGCTGTATCCCATTGAGAAGTCCGGTTTCATCGATTCGGGATATATTGTTGCGATCTCACCTGCTAAATCCTTGATGGTGATGGATGCCCGGGTGCCCATGCGAATCTTTTTGCCGGCAATATCAAGCTGAATCCGTTGAAGCATCACGGGTTCCAGAGATAGCTGAGTCCCCGTCAGTTGGCCGACAGCGCCCTTTTCCAAAATGAGGGTTTCTGAGCTTCCCGTACACTCATAGACAAGATGACCGGAAAGAAACAGCAAAAAACTGAGATGAAAGAGAATAATGCCGACCTTTTTTATTGTCATTCCAGATTGCTTTGTGTTTTTTATGTATGCCCATGTGCATAAACATGTATTGATGCCGAGCACCAACAGCACGGCAAAGAGGACAAAGATCCAGACATACAAAATGGGCCGATCACGATACAGGGCCAGCCATTCGAACAACAACATAAAATTAAGGGTATGGAAGTCATCGGAGTTAATATCTACGATGATCGCACCGGCAAACAACAGCACCGATGCTGCCAGCAGCAGGTAGAGACCTGGCTTAATCTGTGAAAGAAAGGTCCACGCTCCCCGTCTGCTCATATCAGCACTCCCAGAAGTTCGATAATTTGATGATGGTACACCATAAAAACAACGGGGATGATCCCGACTATCGTAATCAGTGCCTTCGATTTCGTATTCATACCGACATATCGTAAATGGATTGCCGCGCCGTAGAAACACCAGATGGACGCGCTCGACAGGTGACGGGTGCTCCATGAGAATGGATAGGACCACCCGATAAAGGCCCAAATCGCTCCGAGAATCTGGCACAGGGTAAATATCACAAAGCCCCACAGCACCAGCCTGTTCCAAGACTCATTGACAGAAGAATTTACCAAGAGTGCTGCAAAGGCTAACGCACCTGACATCAGGAAAAATGCCGCGCTTACGCCTTCACTTAAAAAAAAGAACGACGCAACCATAACCTTCGTTTTAATAGATGGCATCGGGGGATCGGTTTGGACAATGACGGCAATAAAAGTTACCAGTAACAGCACTCCCATAACTGTCATGGCCTCATTCCTGCCCTTTCCCCGTATAACCGGATAGGCCAAAAGTGCCATCACAGCCGGGATCAGGCGAAGTTCATCAAGCATCGGAAATAAGTACCAATCGCCCCCGATGTAACCAAGAGATATGAGGGCGACCAGATTAACGACGAACCCCGCCATTATCAGAAATGAGCCGAAATGGCGCACACGAAAGAAAGTCAGAACGGTAGACATGGCATAGAGAACCAGCGCCGCAACCATGCAATATTCAAAAAACCCGGAATTTAAGTCCATATTTTGTAGAATCGAATTATTTCAACATCATCTCAGACTGATCACCTCAATCTTCTGTACCGACTTGACATGTCGGTCAGCGGAAAGATCATCAGATGTTACTAAGAAAAAACGGCCCCTTTTCTTGACTTTCTCTCCTGCCATCATGTCGCCGATAATAATGTTTTTCCCCGCCGGGGACATAAACAGCTCACCATAAGACAATAATGTGCGATACCCGTCAGGCGCGGAAATAATAATCGCTGAATCGAGGTCCCGCTGTATCCCCGCCTCCTCAAGTAACTGTACAAGAGAAACTCCTTCGAACAGCTTCAGACCATGGTATCCTTGCCCATCACCTACTTCCTTAAAAAGAGTTACGGTACGATCAATAGCAGGCAAAGCATCAAAGGTCATTGATTTGACTCCGTAACCCGAAACCGTAAATTGTGGAGCAAAAAGGCCTTTCTGCTTTTGTTGAGGAACCTTGGGATGTAAATCCACAACCTCGATAGAGGCTATTCCCTCCAGAGATCGATCCGAGTAAAAATCAGAAGCAAGAACAAGTTTTGGAAACCCTACTTTACGTTCGAGCTGTTCGAGCCAAGGATGGAATTTCTTCGGGATCTTATCCTTTTCATGGTGGGGAATAATGGGACATGCCTCAAATGCGATGATGACATTCGAAGGATTTCGATAAAAAATCTCTCCCCAGGAAAGAACAATCTTTTGTCCCTTTTTGTCCTTTACAACAATGGCAAGATCAAGGTCCTTGTTGAAGTCGGGATTTTTTTTCTTTATACCCGCAAATTCAAGCAAAGATCTGAGCGCGGGACCACGATAAGTGAAAGCTCCATGGTACCGACCATCCCGTGATACTTCATTCAATCTGACTTCGCTACACTCGAAGCGGTTAAGATCCTTCGCCGACAGGGACACGGCTTGTCCTACCTCACCCGTTATCAGTAAATCTTTGCCGGTCAGCAGATGGTCCCGGGGTTCCATCAGCGCGAGTTTCTGCGATAGATTGCTGATTTCTTCGTGCACCCGCGACAATTCCTTACTGACTTCTCTGTCACCCGGCGAATCCTGGCATCCGAAAACGAGCAAGAGAACTAACATAGAGCACAGCATTGACAAGACACCGCATGTCCTGTCTTTAATCTTTAAAAAATATTGTTTTCCCCTCTTTTCCATATGTTCACGTCCTTTCCGTGGCAATTGTGAATGTAGATGCGCCGGCACGCCTGACTTCGTCAATGACTTTGACCAGAAGACTCAGAGGTATCGTTTCGTCAGCTTTGATTGTGACAGGACAATCGGGAAACCTCATAAGTTCACGGCGCAATTTGTTGCAGATCTCTTCCATTAAAACTTTCCTGTCTCCTATATAGAGCCCGCCCTTTTCGGTCACCAGGAGAATGATTTCTTCTATGGTCGCCGCATCGGATGTTGCGGATGTGGGCAGCGCCACTTCTATGGAAGACGACACCATAATACGCGAAGTGACCATAAAAAACAGGAGGAGTATAAAAACGACATCGACGAGCGGCGCGATATTTGTGTGGAGAAGGACTCGTTTCCTTCTTTCAAATTCCATCCCGTTCTCCCCTGGCGTGTTGAAATACCACCCCCTTCATCCTGAGTGATATATCTTCTAATTGTCCTTCAAGATATAGATAGGCGACTTCTACAGGAATTGCCACTAGCAGACCGGCCGCTGTCGTTATCAATGCCTCCCAGATACCTCCGGCGAGATACGCCACGTTAGTAGCACCGTTCTGGATGGCTATCATGCGGAAACATTCAATCATGCCAAGCACTGTCCCCGTCAATCCCAGCAGCGGAGTGATAGCCGCAACCAAAGAAAGTACACCGACTCCCTTCTCGAGCGAATGTAACTCACGTCCGCCAATCAGAGATATCTCTTTTTCTTCCGCCCCGTTCACCAAGGCGCCCAGCATCTGTCTTATCTGTTCGGGTTTTGATTCCAAAAGCTCATTCAGAGGCCGTCCGAGTTGCTGGATCAGGGTTTTGAACATCACTGCTTTATAAATGGTAATAGCCAGGGCAAGCACCGAGCAAAACAGAATAGGCCACATCAGCGGACCACCCTTCAGAAAAAAATCTACCATATCTGTCACCTCAGTTTAAACCGAATTGGCAACATCGCTTTGCATGCAACGGGTCTGCCGTTTCTTCGTGCCGCGATAAATAACGAATTTTTGACTGCTGCTATCGCCGCGTCGTCAAAACCAGTGCCACTCGTTTCTAGAATTTCAACATCAATCAATTCGCCCACCTCGTCAATTGTCAACATCAGAACAACGACACCGGTTTTGCGTAACCGTCGTTCCTTGAACGGATATTCAGGCAGCATTCGCTTCAAAAAACGCGGACCCTCGGCGGAGCCGAAGGCAACTTCGAGCGGCGGATCTGTTACTGTTTCCTGTATGCTGGGACCGGCAACCGACGGCCTCTGTGCCGGCGCTTCCTGATGTTGCATACTATACTCAGGCACAACGTGTTTCGCCACAACATCAATTTCGGGTTTACTTTTGGGCGGCACCGGGGATCGCAGAATCTTTGTTTCGGGTTTCGCGTCTTTTACAGGCTTCTCTTTCTTCGGCGGCTTTTTCCGCACCACCTCTTCCCTGCGCACCTTTTCTATCGCTGGTTTCTCCGGTTGCACCACGCATGGCGGGGGTTGAGCTTTTTCCTTCTTCTCAGGAGGAACCTCTTGTTTAACCGAATTCACCGCGATTCCCGTTCTCTCGGTAACAACAAAGACAACCCTCTTCACCTCACCCTCGATGTGCCCTTGTAAGGGACACAGCATAAGGGCAAAATGAAAAACAAGAGCAATGATCACACACTGCCTGAAGGTCATTACATATCTCTCAAACCGTTACTCAACGCTGTTTTTAAAGACTTCGGTCGTCTCCATTCCTGGGGACGGCCGAAGAAGAGCAACCGGGGTTTAAAACTTTGCCGTCAGGCCGCAGATAACACTTCTCCCCTCACCAGGAAAGCCATATTGCTCTTCGTATGCATAATCACAGAGGTTATTGCCGGCCACGTACAATTCGAAATATTTCGATACGGGCTGTGTAATTCGAGCGCCGAAGAGCCAGTAATTATCGGCCTCATTTGTAAGCGTCGGATACTTGGACGTAGGAAGATCGGAATAGATCTCCGCTCGATAAACCCCCGTCATGTCGACTCGTGTCTTGAATCTGGGCACCGTATACTGGATCGCGAACTTGAGCGCATGTTCGGGAACATCAGTAACATTGTCAGTCAAGCGGCCGTCGCTTCTGTCCCGCGCGTCCGTGTAGGTATATCCCGCGTTCAATGTCAGATCGTCGATGGGAGAAATAAATGTGTTGAACTCAACCCCTGACATAGTGATCTTTCCCCAGTTCATATAATCATTGTCGCCATAGGGACCGTCGCGGCTGATCCAGTCCGAAACGTCGTGATGGAAAAGAGAAAGCTCAGCGCTTATAAACTCAAAGAAGGTCCGTGAAATCCCCAGTGTATAGTTGATGCTCTGTTCCTCGTTCAGTTCCTGGTTTCCTGATTTTCCATAGAGTTCACTCAGAGTGGGGAAACGGGTCTTCTGTGCCACTGAACCGAACAGTTTGGTTGAATCGGCAAAGGTATAAACCATACCAATCATGGGATTAACAGCCTTCTTCGTCCCCGGTGTCGTCGAATCTTCCACCACCTGATCATAATCGCCGTTCTCTTGGGCATCTGTAACATCGAACCAGTCGTAGCTGACCCCCACCACGATAGAAAGATTCTTTATCATGGCGAATTCATTCTCGATAGCTATTGATCCCGTATTCGACTTTGATTCTTCAAAGGGCAGATAGGCATCATCACGCTGCTCATGTGAATCAACTGTGTAGTGAAGGGCGCAGCTCAACGTATCCCATTCGGTGGCCTTGTAATCGGCAAGAAGGCTGCCTCCGGCCATGTAGTCTTTATAGGTACTCTCGGACATAGGAGTTGAATAGGTAGGATCCGTATAGGAGACATAATCATCTGTGTGGTTGTGGTAAAAAAGCTTTTCCCGCAGCGTCAGTTTACCGGTAATTTTCTGTCTGCCGCTCAGGTCGATCCCCCAGTCATCGTAGTTTTCACTCCGGGCCAGTTGTGAAAAAGCAGGTTTTGTAGGGCTCGCTGTATTATGTTTGTTTTCACGGATTGACAGCGGCATCCCCTTTTCCGACTGAATGACATGAAGATTGACGTAGTATTTTGAATCGGCTGTCGGTTCAAGACCGAACTTTGCCCAGAAGGCATCGGTCCTGGAATCGGAATTGTTGCGAACTCCACCATCTTCCAGAATGGCATATGCCTTGCCTTTCTTATTCCCATACCACCCCACCACTGGATCGAAACCGTTTGCCATATCCCATCCATCGGTCTCCTGGTGTGAGTAATTCAGCCAGTAGCTGAATTTTCCTATCTTCATTCCATTGTAAACGGATTCTTTATTATAATGATTCTCGCCGAACTCCACGTTTGCCCCTATCGCAGGTTTTTCGGTTGGCGCCTTGGTTACAACATTGATGACACCCGCCTCGGCGTTGGCCCCGTAGAGAACGGAGGCGGCACCCTTTATCACCTCGATCTTTGCCACGATATCGGTCGGTATCTGATTCAGGTCGAGCTTCCCATACTTGGTCTCGTAGTAGGGGACACCATCGATAAGAACCAGCACCTTGTGTTGCTTAAATCCGTGCATATAGATTTCCGGCTCCGATTTCCGACCGGTAACAACGTAAAGACCGGGCACGTGATTAAGGGCCTCGGAAACGGTCGTACTGTTCGTTGCCTGGATTTCCTCGGCCGTGATTGTATTCGTCACGGCTATGTCACGAACAGCCGATGCTTTTCCTGATACGACAATTTCTCCCAAGTCGTATACTTCATAGTCTTTCGCATCTGCATTTTCGTCGCACCAACCGGGATTCGAAAATAACGATAAGGTAAAAACTAATAGCAGTGCCGATAAAAGTCTTACATTCATGAAAATATCTCCTCCTGTGTTTCTGAAATAGCCTTTCTGCTCTTATTTTTGAGCGGGGTGAACATATCATAACAAAACACGTTGTCAAGCCCTGAAATGACATATTCTTACATTTATGGATTAAATATAATCGATGCTTACCTATAATAACCTACAGTACTTTATATTGACATATGATTACAGTTTGTGTATCTACGCTAAACGATTATTCTGATCTATTGAATAAAATAAGAAAGTAACAAAGAGAGGATATGTGGTATGAAATCAAGAAATATTTGGAAAATTGGACTGTTAACTGTAGCAGTTATCCTGCTTGTGGCCCTTACAACCCAGGGCTTTGCCGCGCCTAAAGGTAAAATCGTCATATTCCACGCTGGAAGCCTTTCGGTTCCCTTCGCTGCAATGGAGAAGGCATTCGAAGCACAGTATCCGAATGTTGATATTCAGCGTGAGCCGGCTGGAAGTCAAAAATGCGCCCGAAAGATTTCAGATCTGAAAAAGCCCTGCGATATCATGGCATCAGCGGACTACAAGGTAATTGATTCACTGCTCATACCAGCCTATGCAAACTGGAATATTCGCTTTGCCACCAATCAGCTTGTTTTATGCTATACCGCTCAAAGTAAATACGCAGATACAGTTAGCACTGAAAACTGGTATGAAATTCTGCAAAAAAAAGATGTTGTCTGGGGGCATTCGGATCCCAATGTTGATCCCTGTGGATATCGTTCCTTGATGGTTCTTCAATTAGCCGAAAGATATTATAAAGATCAAGGCCTTTACAATGCAGTGATCGCCAACCGTCCCGACGAAAACATTCGGCCGAAATCCGTTGAATTAATCTCGCTGCTACAAACGGGAAACATGGACTATGCCTGGGAATATCGTTCTGTCGCTGTTCAGCACGGGCTGAAGTACATTAGTCTGCCCGATGAAATAAACCTGGGAAATTACAAATTTGACGATTTCTACGCCCAGGCAGTCGTAAAGATAACAGGAAAAACACCGGGAACATTTATGAACATTAAAGGAAAATCGTGTACTTATGGAGTAACATTAATCAGAGATGCACCAAACAGGGACGCAGCCCTTGCCTTCCTGAGATATCTGCTTGATCCAGAGGGCGGCCTGAAGATATTAAAGGAAAGGGGTCAGCCACCCTTTATCCCCGGCCGCGTCTCCACTGCCGAAGAGATGGCGATGCTGCCAGCTATTTTGCAGGTTGAGGTGGAAATTAAAGATTAAAAATATCTTTCATCAATAAAGGGAAAAGGACCTCTTGCATGAATGAACATGTTCTGTGGCACCATTTCATATCATTACCTTTTCGTCTCAATGTTGATGTTGTTTGAACACTTCGCTCGTCTGGTTATGGGAAACAGGCTGTGATGATACAAAGGCTTTTCTTAATCAAATGCTACATATGGATCGGTTTACCATCCACCGCGCGCATCTGTTCTTGTATCGCTTCGGATATGGTCGGGTGGGCATGAATCATCTCCGCAATATTTTTTGGCAACAATCCGGCGGTTTTAGCCAGAAGGATCTCATGGATCAGTTCCGTTGCATCATGCCCCACAATATGGGCGCCCAGAATCTCATGTGTCTCTGGATCATATAGGATTTTAACCATGCCGTCGGTTTTACCGATTGCAACAGCTTTTCCTACTCCCCTGTACGGATATATCGCTTTTTTGTATGGGATGTTCTGTTCTTTTGCCTGGTTTTCTCTAAGGCCGAAGCTTGCCAGTTGCGGTTCACAATAGACAGCTGACGGTATCTCATTCAGATCAATTCGAGGTTGAGGTGTACGCCCGGCAATATACTCACTGACAATCTCACCTTCCTTTGAAGCGACATGGGCCAGAAGCGGCGTTTTTACCACGTCACCAATGGCATACACTCCATCGACCTGTGTCTGATAGTAATCCCCCACAGGAATGTAGCCCTTCTCGGTTTTCAGTCCGATATTCTCAAGGCCTGTCTTCTCTGTATTCGGAGTCCGCCCGAACACACATAAAACCTTTTCCGCCTCTATTTTCTTTGAGTTGCCATCTTTTCCCGTAAGGGTGACCGTCACTTTTCCGGATGTCTTCTCCAGGGAGTTTGCCCGTGCCCCGGTAATTACATCGATGCCGCTATCCTTAAATGACCTTTCGAGAACGGCAACCACCCTTGCATCTTCAATGGGTAGAATATGTTTTTCCATCTCTATCAGGTGTACCTTTACGCCGAAAGTGTTCATGATATAGGCAAACTCGCACCCAATGGCACCCGCTCCAAGTATAATCAGGCTTTCAGGCAGTTCTTTTAGCGAAAGAATTCCATCCGAAGAAAGTACCTGCTTCTCATCAAACTCGAATCCTTTTATCTGCGAAGGGCGAGATCCTGTTGCAATTACAATGTTTTTCCCTGTAATTTCAGTTTGATCTTCAAGCATTACGCCGTTTCTTGAAACGATTTCGGCACTGCCCTGGATATGATCAACCTTGTTCTTTTTCAGTAGATACTCGACACCTTTGACCAGAGACCGGACTGCTGCCCTTGATTGATCGCACACATATCCGTAATCAAACTTTTCAGAATCAATGGTAAGCCCCATCTTTTCCAACTCAAGACGAGACTGAAAAATGCCCGCCTGATGAATAAGACTTTTCGTGGGAATACATCCCCGGTTCAAACAAACACCACCAAGTGCGTCTTTTTCGATAACGCAGGCCTTCAGACCCAGCTGGGCGGCCCTGATACCGGCAACATATCCACCGGGACCGGCTCCTATTATTATCACATCATATTCAGACGCTTTTGCCATTGTAATAACTCCGGTTCTATTTTTTTAAATAGTTAAATGGCTAAATGGTCAAATAGTTAAATAGTCAAATAGTTAAATGGTTAATGTTCAATTGTTTTACTAAAAACAAATATGCCCGTGAATTTAACCACTCAACGACTTAACCACTCAACGACTTAACCACTTAACGACTTAACCACTTAACTACTCAACAATTCAACCACTTAACGAGGTCTGAATCATGAAAAACGGGAAGGGCTTTCCGGATGGAAAACAGGTAATTGTTATATCTTGAGCGTTCCAATCAGATCGTTTATGTCGCCGATGCCCTTCTCCGACATGTACTTTTCCATGTCATCAATAATATCAGCAGTCACACCCGGATTAAGAAAGTTTGCCGTTCCCACTTGGACCGCTTTTGCACCCACAATGAGAAATTCGAGGGCATCGCGGGCATTCATTATTCCACCCACGCCTATCACCGGTATGGAGACAGCGTTTACCACTTCCCACACCATCCTGAGCGCGACCGGTTTTATAGCCGGACCGGACAGGCCGCCTGTGACATTTTCCAGGTGCGGTACCCTCTTTTCTATATCTACCGACATTCCTGTAATCGTATTGATGAGAGAAAGCACGTCGGCGCCAGCGGCTTCAACCACCCTCGCGATCTGGGTTATATCCGTTACGTTTGGGGTAAGCTTCACAATAACGGGAAGATGGGAGACATCCTTCACCGCCCTTGTAACCTCTCCGGCTAAGGCAGGATCGGAGCCGAAAGTGATCCCTCCTCTCTTGACATTGGGGCAGGATATGTTTACCTCAAGCGCCGCTACCCCTTCGGCATCGTTGAGAATCTCCGCGACCTTCACGTAATCCTCGATGGTTTCACCGAATATATTTGCAATTATTGCGGAATCAATCCCGCGGAGCCATGGCAGCTTGTCGTCAATAAAGGCCCTTACACCCACATTCTGAAGACCAACAGCGTTGAGCATTCCGGAAGCTGTTTCTATAATCCTCGGCGGCTGATTCCCATCTCTCGGTTCGAGTGACAATCCCTTGACAATGATGGCACCCAGACGATTAAGATCAAG
Organism: Deltaproteobacteria bacterium; assembly: GCA_019313385.1. Classification (GTDB taxonomy): domain Bacteria; phylum Desulfobacterota; class Syntrophia; order Syntrophales; family UBA2210; genus UBA2210. The sequence goes on from JAFDBG010000006.1 coordinate 27,826, forward strand.
ATAATCGGAATATTCCTCACCATAGCCGAATGTACCCGACGCAGTCATAACCGGGTTTTTCAGCGTCAGGCCTCCTATATCAACTCCCATTTTTAATTTCATATCACTGTCCGTTATGTTAACTGAAGTCTACACTGTTGATGTCAAACACCGGCCCTTCCTTGCAAACTCTTACCAGACCATCTGATTTTGTCTTAACAACACACCCGAGGCAGGCTCCGATTCCGCATGCCATACGTTCTTCAAGAGAAACCTGGCAGGCAACCGGCCGATCCTTCAATAATTTGTGCAGGCTTCTGAGCATTTGGGTCGGACCGCAGGAGTATATCCGGGAATCATTATCCGCGTAGAGTTCCATGTCGTGTCCGAAAAACTCTGTTACCAGACCTGGATGTCCCCGGCTTCCATCATCCGTGCTTATTTTAACAACAGAGCAGATCCCCTCAATCCTGTCCAGACCCGCAAGCGCTTTCGAACTTCCCGCTCCCATATAGCAGATTATCTCCGCGCCGCTAATCTCTTTCTCACAGCGCTCCGCCAGAAATGAAAGGGGCGCCACACCGACCCCGCCGGCTATCAGAACTATCTTCTTACATGTCGAAGGAACGTCAAACCCTCTCCCAAGCGGCCCCAGGACGTTCATGGCATCTCCTTCTCTCAGTCTGGAAAAGATGTCTGTCCCCTTCCCCACCACTTTGTACAGGATCTCAACAAATGTGTCGCCACCACGGGAACGCACGGAATAGATACTGAATGGTCTGGAAAGAAAGGGGGCATTGCTGTCTGTCATTCTCACCATGACAAACTGCCCCGGAAGGGATTCCCTGAAGGAGGCGGATGCCTTTAAGACCATCAGAAAATGTCCTCTGGTTGTTTCTCTTTGAGAAAAGACTGTTGCGGAGGTATCAGGTTTCATAACTTCTCGATTTGGACTTTCAATAAAGCCATCTATTTTAAAAATCCGCCCACATTATAAGGGCGTCTTCACCTGTCTCGGAATAGTAAGAATATCTTGTCCCTTCTACCACAAAGCCGAATCTTTTGTACAACTCTAATGCGGCCACATTCGATCTTCTTACCTCCAGGGTACCATGTCTGGCTCCTTTGCCGGAGGAGATTGTTACCATTTTTGAGAGGAGTTCCGAAGCCACCCCGCGCCTCTTCCAGCTTTCATGCACGGCGAGATTTCTGAGATGAATCTCGTCGCAGACTATCGCGAAACTTATATAACCGACAATTTGCCCTTCCAGAAGCGCCACAAGATCATGGCAGAAGGGGTGTTGCATCTCCTCCAGAAACATGCCTTCTGACCAGGGTATGGGGAAGGAAACAGATTCAATCGCGAGGACATCCTCCATATCATCCGCCGCCATATCGCGCGTTTCAATATTTACAGCTATTTTCGCCATGCCGGAAGTTCCCGTCTAAAAGATTTTCATAATCAGGGTGGCAAGGAGGAAAAGCCCCGCGAATACCGGGACAGCGCCACGCAGTTTGATGGTGTTCAGGGCCACGGCGATACCGAGAATGGGAATGAAGAAGTAGGTATATGAAAGGATCTTCATAATTCTCTCTGGAAGGATGGGAAATGCCCATTTGAGAATCGCCACTCCCGGCGCCAGACATACAAGGATAATAACAAACACACCCACAAATGTCTTCACAAGCCCCTGCATATGCGTCCTTGCAAACCGTTTTATATCGCCCAGCCGGGCATACTCAACGGCCCTCTGGGAAAGTCTGTCATTCGTCTTTATTATCCATACGTCAATCTTCTGGGCAAGGACGCCGAAGGGGAGAAAGAGGAGAATGGCCAGTGCTAAAAGTTCGCGAGGCGGATGTCCCGATTCCCTCCCCGCCAGTATGGCTCCCGCCGTTGCCAGTATGGTGGCAATTGAATCGTTGGGAGGAACATACAATCCCATTGGCGATCTGTCGATCCACAGTAACTCTATGAAGGCCCCTATTATCAGCCCTGTGAATGGTTCCGAAAGCACCATCCCTATGACAGGGCCAGCAACAACAGGCCTGGATATCATGGTCTGCAGAACCACTCTGTCCAGACATAAAAACCCGCCCAGAAGGGCCACTTCAAGGAAATTCAACCACATGATATGCCTTTAGTAAGTTGAAATTATTGAACGCATTAGTAAGATAGAAGTTGCTTTCTCGTAGAAAGCAGCTTCGTTATCGCACTTATCCCTTTTAGTGGCACTAATTCTGTTTATCGGGATTAGGGTCTAAACGGAAAGTGGTGTTCGGAATTGTCAAATTTACTTATCATCTCCAGAAAATCAATCGGTCTATCTCTCGGGACGCTTCTTATCTCTATATCGACTCCTGAATCAGCAAGCAGCGACAGATCATTCAAGCTCTTTTCGCTCAAAGATATAGATGTCGTCAGCTGGCACACAAAGCCATCATCATGAGCATTGCCTATATTTAACCTGTCAAATTTGAAGCCCAACCTGTATGCCCGCAACAGATCGTCTATACTGCTAAACAAAACTACGATTTTCTTTCTTATATAGTTCTTGTAGGCGAAATTTTTGGAGAACTCTCCGACGCTATAGATGCGCATCTCTATTTCCCGAGGCACCGCCATCCTTATGACCGATTCCCGGAACAGGTCATCCGCGACCGCGTCATTTACCACTACGATGTGCGAGGCGTTGATAAAGGGAACCCATGCCTCCAGTATCTGACCATGGACAAGCCTGTTGTCGATTCTTATCAGAGAAGGGTTCAATGGTGAAAGGCGTTGCAGGTCAATCATCAGCTTTTCTGTTTAATATCTCGCTGGCAAGGTAGATGTTCTTTTTGCCGTAAACTTTTATGAGCTCGGCAAATTCAGTAAGCTTTTTTTCCTCCCTTATATCCGATATCTTGAGCAGCATGGGAAGATTCACACCGGTAACCACCTCTACCTTTTCCTTTTTCAGGAACGACAGGGAGATATTGGAAGGCGTGCCTCCAAACAGATCCGTCATGATGAGCACGCCCTTCCCCGAATCAGCCTTTTTTATGGCCGAGGTGATCTCTTTCTTGATATCTTCCACGCCTTTGGTCTCATTCAGTGAAACGGAAGTAATCCCCTTTATCTCACCCTTTATCATCTCGGCGGCCCTTATCAGCTCACTCCCGAAATTAGCGTGAGTTATAATCAGTACACCAATCATCTTTCCTCCAAAAACAACCCATTTTTGCATTTTTGCATGGACAGTAAATAAATAACCCATGCATGTCAAGAAAATCCGTCCTTGACATACTATTATGCTTCAATTTATATTTCCACTATTACATGTGGAAGGGTATCACAATGAGCACAAAGATAAAAGGAATCTGCCGGAACTGCGGCGCCAAGCTGGAATTCTACCACAACCCAACGCCCACGGTCGATATTATTATCGAGATCGAAGGAAGAGGCATTATCCTGATAATGAGAAAAAATGAACCCATCGGCTGGGCGATCCCGGGAGGCTTTGTCGATTATGGAGAATCGCTGGAGGATGCTGCCGTCAGAGAAGCAAGGGAAGAAACATCCCTTGACGTGATACTTACCGACCAGTTGCACACATACTCAAGACCCGACAGGGACCCGCGCCAGCATACCATATCCACTGTCTTTACGGCCACCGGAAGGGGCACCCCCAGGGCCGCGGATGATGCCGCGGAGACAGGGATCTTTACTGAAGACAACCTGCCGGACCCTATTATGTTTGATCACAAAGAGATACTTTCAGATTATTTCCGTATGGTCAGGGACAAGGAGCGAAGCATTTAATTTAAAACACCCCTACCCTTCCCATATGCTTTTCCATACACCCAGCACAGATTCATAGGTCAAACTTTTCATATCACTGGCGCCTATCTCCACCGGATTTTCAAGGAAACATGTACAGGGATCTGTCTCCGCGTAGGAAGACACAAAGTGGTCATAATCGCTGTAATTACTCTTATAATAACTCTTTTCATAATCAATGGAACCATCAGGCTCAATCGAAAACGTACAATAGTTAACCCCGTCATCTATGCATCCATATATCTTTTCTCCCAGCTTCTCAATACTCACCACCCGCACCTGTAACTTCTCCTCTTCATCTCGGTAATCGTGTAAAACACTTTCTCGCTGTTCTATCACTTATCATAGTTTCTGAAGTCAAGTTTTATCTGCACTGGTACGCGCGTATTTGATCATGATCCGGCAGGAACAGTGTCGGGTTCAAAAACAGACCTTGATTCACCGCCAGGGAATTCCAATTGCGGTTTTGCCTTCTTAATCCGAAATATATTGACAGATCTGCTATATTCCCTGTAATTGTTCTCATCAAGGTGGTTAATTAATGTCAGCTCCCAAAGACATACAAGAGCTTGTTGATCGTTTTGACCGCAATCTGGATACCTATCGGTCAGGCCGTTACAATGAGGCCCAGGTTCGACAGGAATTCATCAATCCCTTCTTCAATGCCCTCGGGTGGGATATTTACAACAGGCAGGGCTACGCGGAGGCCTACAAGGATGTAATCCATGAGGATGCCATCAAAGTAGGCAGCGCTACAAAGGCCCCCGATTACTGTTTCCGCATCGGAGGGACACGCAAATTCTTTCTGGAGGCAAAAAAGCCGTCAGTCAACATTAAAGAAGATATCCACCCGGCCTACCAGCTTCGCCGATATGCCTGGTCAGCCAAGCTACCCCTCAGTATCCTGACCGATTTTGAAGAACTTGCCATCTATGACTGCCGAATCAAACCGGTCAAAACCGACAGGCCTTCAACGGCGCGCACCCTTTATTTTACTTACAATGAATATATTGACCGCTGGGATGAAATCGCCTCCATCTTCTCCCGTGAAGCCGTCCTTAAAGGTTCTTTTGACAGGTATGTCGAATCCAGCAGGGCAAAGCGCGGCACAGCCGGAGTGGATGCCGCCTTTCTCGAAGAGATTGAACGCTGGCGGGAAACACTTGCCAGAAACATCGCCCTGCGGAATCCAGGCCTGACAATCCGCGAACTGAATTTTGCCGTCCAGCGCACCATTGATCGTATAATCTTTCTCCGCATCTGTGAAGACCGGGGAATCGAGGATTATGGCCGGCTTATGACCCTGCGAAACGGCAGTCAGGCCTACCAGCGATTGTGCCAGCTCTTCCAGCAGGCCGATGATCGTTATAACTCAGGCCTTTTCCATTTCAGGAAGGAAAAGGATCGAACCTCTTCCCCTGATGATCTCACACTTGATATCGCAATTGACGACAAAACCCTCAGGGATATCTTCACAAATCTCTATTACCCAGACAGTCCCTACGAATTTTCCGTTCTTCCAGCAGATATTCTGGGGCAGGTCTATGAGCAATTTCTGGGAAAAGTAATCCGCCTGACGTCGGGTCACCGTGCTGTTGTAGAGGAAAAACTGGAGGTAAAAAAGGCAGGCGGCATTTATTACACGCCAACATACATTGTTGATTATATTGTAAAGCAAACTATCGGCAAGCTGGTTGGGGGCAAGAAGCCCGGTCCTCGCGGGGCCGTCAGCGGACTGAAGATTCTGGACCCGGCCTGCGGTTCGGGCTCTTTTTTGATAGGCGCTTATCAATATCTCCTCGACTGGCACCGGGATCAATACATAGAAGATGGCCCGGAGAAATGGGCCAAGGGGCGCAAGCCTCGCCTCTATCAGGGACCCGGCGGTAACTGGCGGCTTACCACCGACGAACGGAAGCGTATTCTTCTCAACAATATCTATGGCGTAGACATCGACGCCCAGGCAGTGGAAGTAACAAAGCTTTCCCTCCTTCTCAAAGTGCTGGAAGACGAAAGCGCCGAAACAATCGGAAAAACACTCGAACTGTTCCAGGAACGCGCCCTGCCCGACATGGGAAACAACATCAAATGCGGCAATTCCCTCATCGGTCCCGACTTCTATGAAGGACAACAGACGAACTTTCTCGATGAAGAAGAGATGTACCGCGTCAATGTTTTTGACTGGGAAACTGAATTTTCCGAAATTATGCAAGCAGGGGGCTTCGATGCGGTAATCGGGAATCCGCCATATGGTATCCCATTTAATAAAAAGGATTCGATTTATCTTTCAAATCGCTATCCACATACCCGCAAATTTCCCGATAGTTACTGCTATTTCATAATAAAATGTTTACAACTTATTCGCAAAAATGGCTTTCTTTCGCTTATAGTGCCCAACACTTTTTGTGATTTAGAAAGCTGCAACGAATTTAGATTTTGGCTTTTAAAAAACTATTCAATGATTGAGGTTTGGCAGTCAGGCTGGACTTTCAAATCTGCTATTGTGGATACGCTTGTGTTTGTTACCGGTAATAGTAAACCTGATTCCGAAGCCGTCTTAAATATCAGTGTTCATGAAAGAGCGTATAAACGAAAGCTTTCTACTTTCTTGTCCAACGATTTGAATAAAATAGACTATCGTAATTCGGAAGAAGATAGAAAGTTGCTTAATAAAGTACTTAATGACAGGATTCTTTTAGGAGATATTGCCATTGTTAAAGCCGGCGTTAAACTTTACGAGAAAGGAAAGGGTGATCCGCCGCAAACAGATAAGACTTTGAAAGAAAGACCTCACACAGTAAAAGGCAATAGACCGACTGGATGGCAAAAACTATATCGCGGTAAGAACATAGAAAGATATGCAATTTCAGAAGGCGATGAATTTGTTAATTATGGTCCTTGGCTCGCGGCACCGCGCAACTCAAAACTTTTCGAAAAAATTAAAATTTTAATGAGGCGCACTGATGATCGTATTTTAGCTTGCATAGACGGTGATTCAGCTATTGCTGTTAATTCATGTCACGTAATATCATTAAAGAAAGAAATTAATCTAAGTCTCTTATATGTCTTAGGTTTAATCAATTCTAGATTGATACAAAAGATTTTTGCATTGCAGAATCCACAGATGGTTAATAAGGTATTTGCTGAAATTAAAGTCATCTATGTCGAAAGATTCCCCATTTGCACTATCGACTTCTCCGACCCCGCTGACAAGGCCCGCCACGACCGGATGGTCGAACTCGTCGAACAGATGCTTGATCTCAAAAAACAACTGGCCGAAGCCAAGGAACCCCAGACAAAAACCGTCCTCCAGCGCCGGATTGAAACCACAGACCGGCAAATTGACCGACTGGTTTATGAATTATATCGCCTGACAACCGAAGAGATTGCCATTGTGGAGGACAGTGCGGAAAAATGAGTGAACTACTCAAATTATTATTGGGAGCAGCGTTTTCCCTGCTTGCAACTTTGCTCGTAGCTTTGCTCGCACCTCTTTGGCAAAGCAAAAGACACCAGAACTATATTTTACTTTCGGTATTTCTGTTCTGCATAATTTTAGCGTTCTTTTTCTCAGGTTTTTTCGCGGGATGGATAACATCCATTCTCCTTGCTCTATTGGCGATTTATACTTTTGTCGCATACCATGCCGCGACAAGACCGATCTTTCCTGAAACCTCAGTGATTGCTCAGTTGGCAGATCTCGTCAGAGAAGGCAGATATACAGAAATTGAGAAACGATTCCCCCAAAGACCTCTTTATATCAGGGGCATACCGGGCAGGATAAAATGGAATTTACTTTGGGCCAGAAAGCTCATGACGCAAGAGCAACCGAGATTAAGGGATGCCTACGAAATGTATTCCGAGCTTTTGAGCTTCCCCCTGCTCGAAAAAGAGGAAAATAATATCAGATTGAATCAGGTTCTTGTGCTTTTCCTGCTCGGAGATACAAATAAAGCGAAATCTATTTTTGAGCGAACGAAGCAAAAAATTGATCAAGATAAATACTATGAAATTCTTTATTTGCAGTCTTTGTTTGATGAAAGAGTAGGCGCATTTGAAAAAGCGAGGCAGAGCTTATTATCAGCAGTGGGTGAACACGACAATGTCAAAGATATACAATTGGCAAGAATTTATAACAATCTTGGGCGCATGGAGAAACTACTCGGGAATACTACCAATACTTCTCACTATTACCGCAAATCAGCAGAACTTGCCCACCATTTTAAAGAAAAACATCTCATTCATATTGCTTACCCAAACCTCATAGACACTTATCTACTTAATGGTGATACCCAAAATGCTGTTTCATTTTTGGATGAATATTCCAATCTGATCGACAAAAATAATATCGATGATCTGCTTAAATTCAACAACTATAAGCTTGAATATGCAAGGCAGACAAAAAACAAAATACTCATGTTAGATACACTGACACAGGGAAGAATTGAAATTTTGCCAAAGATTTCTGCCACAAAACAGCTTGTGTTTGAAATTAGCGAACTTAGGATTAGATGGAATAGTGGATGCGGATGGTTGGAAAAACTGTTTTGGGTGAGACATTGTTTGCCGGAATATCTCAAATTAGAATTTCCTGCTCGTCACATTGCGCTCAAGGAAATTTTTAACATTTTGCGTGATCTTGCAAAAACGAACAATTTAGGACCGTTCACAGGCCTGTTTTCACAACTGATAGATCTCATGGGACAGTCCAACGATGATATAGACCGGTATGTTCGTGATCTGCCAGATTATTGTGTTAATGAACGTTGTTTTTGGGAAAAAGAAAAAGCATTTTTGCGTAAAGTTCAGAAAACCGATGAACCCCAAATAAACCTGATAGACTTTTATGAAGGTATATTTGAACATTTACGCAATATCAAGGACATCCAACTTCAATACGGGAATCCACTGCCAGCCATTGAAGCAGATTTAAACATTGCAGATGAATGTATGGGAGTAGCTCAAGAAATCCGTGATATAGCCGTCATAAATTATTTGCGAAAAAACATGCAGGAACACTTGGACAATGCCTGCAAGGATTTTGAAAAATTCCGGCGAAGCCCGGCCTCAAAGGAGTATATTGTGCGTATCGCCAAGTATGCCCTTTTTCTGGACGACAAAGAACGAGCCAGGGAATATTTCGATGATTTTGTCCGATCAAAAATCAGCATCTATCATTATGCAGCCTGGATACAGCAGTATTATAAGGAATTGGATAGCGAATTCCGGGAATGCAATACTTAATAAAAATCTGTGAGAGACCTCAAGTACAATGAGTGGAAACTAGGGAAACTAGGGGCAGCGCCCATTATTTATAACCAGCGGCTCCACATGGACCGTCAGGGCCTGCGGCCCTTCCGACCAGTGAGCCGCGGCGTTATGCCCAAGATTATAAAAGATATTTCCTATCCTTTCTTCATGTGATATTATACCAAGGTAAGATAAGATCGCGTTGAGGAGGTTGTGATATGGAAACAAAGCTAAAAATGGTCTATTGGAAAGTAACCGTCTGACCAACCCATCTTGGAACTTGTTTTCAGGTGGGATAGGATGCGACAGTTGGTGAGAGATTCCCCCTGCGGTTCTTTGACAAAATAATCAGGAAAAGGTT
>JAFDBG010000056.1 GCA_019313385.1 Deltaproteobacteria bacterium
TTAATCCCACAGGCGAATGGCAGGCGGTTCATTCGTGCAGTGCGGCTGATTCCGGTGTTACCGGTCGCAAGCTTGTCTGTCAGCTCTATGGAGGATATCCCGGCGCCCAGCTTGGCGGAGGAGCGGTGGTGAACAAGTCGCCTGAGAAGGTTGACTGCTCCGCTGTGTTCGGAGCGCGTTATGCGGCCAAAAATATTGTGGCTTCCGGCCTTGCAACTCGTTGTTCGGTGCAACTGGCCTACGCCATAGGCATTGCCAAGCCCATGTCTATTTATGTTAACACGTTCGGCACAGGAGTTATGCCGGATGAAAAGTTGTCGAGTGTAGTGGAAAAAGTTTTTGATTTTACGCCAAAGGGAATGATAGTCCGCTTCGGACTGCTCGATGGAAATATCTACCGGAAGATACCAAAGACCCTGTTTATGGACGATTATGCATGGGAAAAAACAGATCTGGCGGAAAGGCTGAAGAAAGAAGCGGGTAACAAAGAATAGAGGTCGGGATTCAGAAATCAGAATGAAGGCGTTGGTTGTATACCACTGTTTTTCGCGGTTTTTGTAGAAAATGGTACCGATATGTATGTTCCTGTACAGGGACGTGAAAAAGATCAATCAGGAGAAAAAATGGATTACGATATTAAAGATATAAATCTGGCTGAAGAGGGAAAATCGAGCGTTGACTGGGCAAACAAGAGCATGCCGGTCTTAAACAGCATAAAAAAAAGATTTGAAAAGGAAAAACCGCTGAGGGGCCTCAGACTGGGTGCATGTCTTCATGTTACGACAGAGACAGCCAGCCTCATGGAAACGCTGAAAGCCGGAGGCGCCGAGCTTTCGCTGTGCGCGTCAAATCCCCTGAGTACGCAGGATTATGTTGCCGCCTATCTGGTAAAATATCGGGAGATTGCGGTGCACGCCATCAACGCGGAGGATACCACCACATATTATAAGCATATAAATTCGGTGCTGGATACAGAGCCGGCGATAACTATGGATGACGGCGCCGATCTTGTATCGACTATACATGCAAAACGCCCGGATCTTATAGACGGGATTATCGGGGGAACTGAAGAAACAACCACTGGTGTTATACGGCTGAAGGCAATGGCCAGCGAGGGAGTCCTGCGGTTTCCCCTGATAGCTGTAAATGACGCGAACACAAAACACATGTTCGATAACAGATATGGCACCGGTCAGAGCACACTGGATGGAATCATAAGAGCTACAAACAGACTGATAGCAGGTTCGGCCTTTGTTGTCTGTGGATATGGCTGGTGTTCAAGGGGTCTTGCGATGAGGGCCTCCGGAATGGGCGCGAATGTCATTGTGACAGAGGTGGACCCCCTTCGCGCCTTGGAGGCGGTCATGGACGGTTACAGGGTTATGCCGATTGCCGAAGCTGCCGAACTAGGAGATTTCTTCTGCACCCTGACCGGGGATATCAATGTCATCCGCAAGGAGCATTTTTTGAATATGAAGGATGGGGCTATCGTGTCCAACTCAGGCCACTTTAATGTCGAGCTGGACATAGAGGGTCTCAAAAAGGTTTCCGAATATACCGGAAGGATACGGAAGTTTATCGACGAGTACACGCTGGGGAACGGAAACCACGTCTATATTCTGGGGGAGGGGAGGCTGATCAACCTTACCGCCGCTGAAGGGCACCCCTCAAGCGTTATGGATATGAGTTTTGCCAACCAGGCCCTTGCCGCTGAGTACATGGTACGACATGCAAGCGATCTCGACAAACTAGTCTACAGTGTGCCTGAAGATATTGACAAAGAGATAGCCAGGCTAAAGCTGGAATCGCTGAATGTTAGGATAGATACGCTGACGCCTGAACAGGAAAAATACCTTAATTCCTGGGAAATGGGGACATAAAGGATTACGTCTTTACACGGATGAACATAATCAGGGCCGCGAGACCGAGTATGAGATTCGCGGCCCATGCCGCTACTACTGGTGGTATAGTTCCGGCGCGACCCAGGGATATGGCGAAGGCGAAGATAATCCAGTAGGAAAATCCGATTATAATCCCTGTGCCTATGCCCTTAGCAACTCCTCCACTCCTCTCCGATCTTAGTGAAAAAGAGATCCCCAGTATAGCAAGGATAACACTTACCAGCGGGAACGAGATCTTTCCGTGCATGTCTGTCCGGTATCTTGTAGTGTCATATCCTTCCGAGCGTGTCTTGTTTATAAACCTGTTTAATTCCACAAAGCCCATCTCTTCGGTGTCCTTCTGAACCGCTGTAAAATCCGAAGGCCTTTCGTGAAGATCCATAATCCTTGATGATATTTTTTCGAGTGAAGGAAACTCACCCTCTGGAAATGTCGTTATGAGCAAGTTTCGGAATACCCACCTGCCGTCTTCCCAGCTTGCCTCCTTTGCGTCTATCTTCTCATAGAGGTTCATCTCCCGGTCAAAGAGATTGATACTTATCCCTTTGAGTGTATTGGTTCGGGGATCAAACATGGAAAAGTTGTATATTCCGTTTTCGCCCCTGTACCAGATCTGGTTTTGTTTAAAACTTCCCAAATTTTCCCTTTTCTGAATTTCCACAAGCTTGATATACTTGACTTTTTGATTAGTATATGGCGTTATAAATTCGCTCAGGAGGAACGCCGCTACACAGATTACAAAGGACAATATAATAACGGGAAGCGATATGCGATAGAGGCTGACACCATTTGCTTTCATGGCCGTTATCTCGCAGTTTTTCGACAGGATTCCGAATGAGAGGAGGGCCCCCAGCAGCACGGCAATAGGTATCATCTGTGACAGTATCATGGGTATACTCAAGAAAGAATAGGACACCATCTGACCCAGAGTGGCGTGATTGCTCAGGAACATCCTTATGCGTTCAAAGAAATCCGCGATCAGATACAAGGCTATGAGAGAAACAAGTATCAAAGTAAAGATCTTTGTAAATTCTTTAAGGATATATTTGTCGAGGATATTCATTTAAATTTCCATATTCCGATGTGCCTGATGCAGACAGGCATGAGAGGTTTTTCCTTTGCAGCCATGGTCAGCATATATACACCGGTGACGCCCAGAATTGCGTTTGACATCCATGTGCCCATTGCCGGGGAAAGTGCGCTGGTTTCACCCAGCGCCTCCCCCCCGAGTTGGATGATATAGTAGATCATGATAACAATAAGGCCAATAACAAACCCCCTTGATTTTCCACTTCTGTGCTTTGAGATACTCAACGGAACCCCGATTATACCAAAAACAATACACGCAAAAGGTATAGTGAATTTCTTGTGGATTTCAATGATGAGATCTTTCAGGACAGTTTTTTTAAGGCCGGGGGTCCTGCTTTTTCTGATCAACTCTGGAAGCGACATTTCCCTGCTCTCCTTTGTGATCGGGTTGTTTTTGCCTCCGATTGATTCCGACAGATCAAGGTTTATGTCATAGGAACTGAAATCTATCTTTTTATAGGTTGTTAAATCTTCATTTGTTGTGTGGATACTTCCATTCTTCAATCTTAGAGTTACCCGCATGGATCTCGGGCTTGAGATAATATATCCCTTTTTCGCAATAATGGTAGCTGGTTCTTTCAACATACGGTTATCGAATATAAAAACGCCCTTCATGTAATCTCCGTGTGGTGGAATTTCTTCCGCGTAAAGTACAAGGCCGGCAAAGTCGTCGTTGAATATCCTTTCTTTGATACCTATGCTTGCCTTCTGCTTCGCCATATCGAACAGGAGGTTTCTGGTCGCAAGGTTACCGTAAGGAATAAGAAAAAAGCCCGTCATTGCAGTTATGAGAAAGGCGCACAAAGAGGCGAAAGCGACAGGTGGCATAAGCTGGTACAGGCTCAGTCCCGATGATTTCAGCACAACTATTTCGTTATCACGGGAAAGTCTTCCCAAACCCATAAGTATGGAGATGAGAAGAGATACAGGTATGGTGATCATGAAAAAAGAGGGCATCAGGTAAAGAACAAGTTTCGCTATGTCCACAAAATTTATCCCCATGTTTATCATCAGGTCCATCAATTGGAGGATTTTCCCCATCAGGAGGACAAAGGTAAGTATGAAGAGAATCATAAAAAAGGGAATGGAGATTTCTCTCAGAATGTATCTGTTGACGATGTTGTTCAATTTATATTTTACCCAATACACCATTTCAATTAAGCCTGAATCCCTTGCTAATGATACCCGAGTTGCCTTTCTGTATTTTCACTCGATTTCTGAATCATTGGCCCCTTGAATCCTTCAGTTTGACTAATTGAGTAGTTGCCATCAAACATTGTTGGGAATGTATAACAGCAAATCGATTTTGCTTCAATGTTTCTTGGATTGACCTTGATTTTTAAATCTGCTAAACGAGTCAGGTGATAGCGAATTATGTACGGTATTGTCAAAAATACGGTTTTCGAAGGGATTATCCACCATGATTGATTTGCACACACATTCTATCTTCAGTGACGGCGAGCTGGTTCCCTCAGAGCTGGCAAGAAGGGCGGTTGTAAGGGGATACCGGGTGATTGCGATAACCGACCATGCCGATCACTCAAATATTGATTTTATTATTCCCAGGCTTGCAAGAGTCTGCGAAAAGATATCAGAGGTCTGTCCCATAAAAGCTATTCCGGGTGTTGAGCTTACACATGTTCATCCTGACCATATCTCTTCTCTTTCCCGGGACGCAAGGATACTGGGTGCAAAAATCGTGGTAGTTCACGGGGAAACCATTGCGGAACCGGTTATGCCGGGGACAAACCTTGCCGCACTGAGGGCGCCTGTCGATATACTCGCGCACCCCGGACTGATTACCCAAGAGGAGGCAGAACTGGCCGCCCGGAACTCGGTATTTCTGGAGATATCAGCAAGACAGGGGCACAGTTTGACCAATGGTCACGTGGTCGCGCTAGCGCACGGATCTGGCGCGAAACTGGTCTTGAATACCGATGCCCACTCACCCGGGGATCTTGTGGACAGGAAAATGGCGGTTATGATCGCAAGGGGCGCCGGGATGAGCGAGAAAGAGATCGAGGCTATGTTCAGGAACTCGGAGTTGCTTGCCGAAGAGGCTCTTGAAAGATAAGTAACGAGGCAGGAATTATGAAAGCGGTATTTATCTCTGATGCTCATTTGAATGGCAACGCCCGTGACGGATATCGATACCTGATGCGCTTTCTTGATTCCTTAAAGGGCGGTGCAGATGAACTTTTCATTGTTGGAGACTTCTTCGATTTCTGGTTCTCCGACAAAAACAGCGTTTATCCCGGCTTTTACGATATTGTTGAAAAGCTGCTGGAAATAAAGAAGTCGGGGACGAACATCTCGTTTTTTGAAGGCAATCATGATTTTTTTCTTGGTGACTATTTTGCGAAATATGGCATAAAGGTATTTCCCGACGGGGCCACAATCGCTCTGGATGGGAAGAAGATGTTTGTGTCCCATGGCGATACTGTTGATGATTCCAACACTGCATATCTTTTGTTGCGCGGGGTTCTCAGAAGCAGGCTTTTTTACTTGATACAGAAAGAGATGCCTTCACCGATCCTGTGGTGTGTCTCCAGAATAATGTCGAAAATAAGCAGAAGCAGGAACGGTGGGGAACGATCCTCAAACGGACTTGCCGTCAGTATGAGTACGTTTGCCATGGAAAAGTTTGAAAAAGGGTTTGACGCGGTAATCCTGGGCCATTGTCATCGCCCCACCCTGGAGAGGCGTGTAATAAATGGCAGGGTAAAGACCTTTGCCATTCTGGGTGACTGGATAAGCCATTACTCATATCTGTTATATGACGGTGGCGAATTTGTGATGAGAAGTGATGTTCCCCCGGATTGATGTTTTCTCCGGGCATTTCTGATAATTTGGAGTATCTTATGAATTTTGGTGGGATAGACGCAGGAAATCCAGACCTTGAAGATGCGAAATTTGTGGTGATACCCGTTCCCTATGATCTGACTTCCACATACCAGGCGGGATCGAGAAGAGGCCCCGCGGCTATTCTCGATGCATCGTGCAATATGGAACTCTATGATGAAGAGTTGTGCGTGGAGACATATCTGGCGGGTATCCATACCACAGCTCCCCTTGAGGTGGATGCGCGTGGTCCGGAAGCGATGGCAGGGATAGTTCGCGAAGAGGTGGCAAGAGTACTTTTCTCCGATAAGATCCCGGTTGTCCTCGGAGGGGAACACAGCGTGACCACAGGGGCGGTTCAGGCTATGAAGGAAAAATATCCTTCCATATCGGTGCTTCAGCTTGACGCTCATGCCGACATGAGAGATTCTTATCAGAATTCCTCATTCAGCCACGCTTCCGTCGGCCGGAGGATATTTGAGATGTGTCCACTGGTGCAGGCCGGAGTCAGAAGCATGAGCCTGCATGAGGCCCGTTTCATTGAAGAGAACATGGTCAGGACATATTCCCCTGACTCTATAACAAATGATCCAGATCCGGTAAAAAAAGTTTGCGAGAACCTGTCGAAGGATATATACATCACCGTCGATCTTGATGTCCTGGATCCGTCGATTATGCCAGCCACCGGAACGCCGGAGCCCGGAGGTATCCTGTGGAACGATCTGATTCATTTGATCAGAGGGATTTCTGAAAACTGTACGATTCGGGGTTTTGATATAGTTGAACTGTGTCCGATCCCGGGAATGGTTGCCCCTGACTTCACGGCGGCCAGGCTTGTGTACAGGCTAATGGGATATATTAATCGAATAGGCCCATAAGTCCGGCATGAATTTAAAGGAGATAAACAATTGAGCAATTTTGCACCCAAGAAGATTTTTTTTACCAAGGGGGTCGGTTCCCATAAAGCAGAGCTCCATTCCTTCGAACTGGCCCTGAGGAATGCAGGTATAGAGAAGTGTAATCTGGTAATGGTTTCAAGCATTGTTCCTCCCAACTGCAAGGTGATATCACGTGAAAAAGGGCTCAAGGAACTGAATCCAGGCGACATAACCTACTGTGTTATGAGCCGCAATTGCAGCAACGAGCCAAGAAGACTGATAGCGGCGTCCGTGGGGTGTGCCATCCCGGCCGACAGAAACGCATATGGGTATATAAGCGAGCACCACGCATTCGGACAGACATCGGTGGAAACGGGGGACTACGCGGAAGACCTTGCGGCGGCGATGCTCGCGTCAACACTCGGTATAGATTTTGATGTGGACGCAAGCTGGGATGAAAAAGAGGAAATTTTCAAGATAAGTGGCAAAATAGTACGGACAAAAAACGTCACGCAATCAGCAATAGTAAAAAACGGCGGTTATACGTCAGTTGTAGCGGCGGCTGTATTTGTGTTTTAGCGGTATTTTATAACCGGTAGAGGAGGTTGATCGTGTCTCTTTACCTTTTATGGGAATCATATTTCTACCTTCTCCTTCCTGTGACCGGTTTCATCGTCTTTTCCCTTCTGGCATTTTTCTCCATTCTTCGAGGAAAGAAAAACTCCACCAACATCCTCTTTGCCTTCATATGTTTACTCGGCGCCCTGATTGATCTTGATATCGCCCAGGTATCTTTTCTTGCGGATCACTCTCTCTCACTCAGGCTTGACAGACTGTCCTATTTGTTTTTTGTTTTCGTCACGCCGGTTTATATTCAGTTTGTGCATGCATTTCTTGGAATAAAGAAAAGGAGATGGCTTGAGGTAACGGCCTATCTTTTCAGCATCTCTCTTCTTCCCTTTACCCAGACCGAATATTTCATCAGCGGACTGCGCCGGTTTTCTTTCGGGATGATCGCCGAGGCAGGGCCGGCGTACTATGTATTTTCAGTGGTGGGAGGGCTCGCCGCGCTGTACTGCATCACAACCCTCTTCTGGGGGATGAAAAGGGCGGAGGAAAACAGCGAAAGGAACAGGATAAAATATGTATTTATAGGCTTTGGACTGGGCGGGTTGCTTATCTTACTGAACTCGCTCACCATCAGCGGATATGATATTTACCCTATGGGCAATTTCAATTTTGTCCCGGCGATAATCCTTGCCTTCGGTGTCCTGAAATATGATCTCTTTGACATGGGGATGCTTATCAGGAAAGGAAGCGCCTATTTCTTCCTGACCGGGATACTGACCACTATCTATGCTCTGGCCATATATCTGTCCAACATATTATTCATGGAATACGGGAATACCCATCCACTGATTATATCCCTCGCCTTTGCCGTTATTGTGATTGTGCTGTTCAATCCCGCAAGGGTTAAGGTTCAGGGATTTGTTGACAAGATTTTTTTCAGAGGAAAGTATGATTACCAGGAAACCTTGAGACGAATGAGTGGCACCATGGCATCTTTTTTGAGACTGGAGGAGATTATGGATTTTTTGCTTGATTCCATCCAGTCGGCCTTGAAAACAAAGGGTGTCTTTGTGGCCCTCTACAGGGAAGAAGACGAATCGCTGGAACTTCATTCCAACAGAAGGGACCCACTCGGGAGGAAGCAAAAGATCCGTATGGAGAAAAGTCGGCCTATAGCGGGCTTTTTTGAAGCCTGTAGAAAAACAGTGGGACGCTCCACTGCCGGGAGGATGGATATTTCCGATGATGAAGAGAATAAAATATCTGACCTGTTTGGCGTAACTGGCGCCGCCATACTAATTCCCATGATATCCAGGGATAAGCTGACGGGGATTATGGCAGTGGGAGAAAAACGATCCGGAGAACTGTTTGTGCATGAAGATATAGAGCTTCTGGAGACCATCGCCAATCAGGGCGCGATAGCAATAGAAAATGCCCGAAATTATGAAAGAATAGCCGAAATGAATATTGAACTGGAAGAAAGGGTCAAACGAAGAACGGAAGCGCTTGTAGCGGCTCTTGAAGAAAAGGACCGAACTCAGCAGCAGTTGATCCGGTCAGAGAGCCTTGCTTCCATAGGGCAGCTTGTAGCGGGCACGGCGCACGAGCTCAACAACCCCCTTGCGAGTTCATCGAGTCTTATCCAGACATCTGTCGAGACAGCCAGACAGTGGAAGAATGTGAATGACGCGGACCGCGATGAATTGATAGATGATCTCCAGTTTTCCCTGAAGGAACTTGACAGGGCATCCAACATTGTAAAAAGCCTTCTGGGGCTTTCGCGGCAGACCCAGACCTATGTTGAACAGATAAATATAAATATTCTGATAGATGACGCCCTGAGGGTGTTGCGCAGCAAGTATAAGAATTCAGCAATAACAATTGAAAAAAATCTTGGTGAGGATCTGCCGGAGGTCGAAGGAAACTTTGCAAACCTGGGACAGGTATTCATTAATATCATCGGGAACGCGATTCAGGCTTTGCCGGATGGAAAGGGCAAGATAACCCTAGTGACGCGATATGAGGAAGATGGAGATATTGTCTGTATAGAATGCCGCGATACAGGGAAGGGCATGTCTCCCGAAGAGATGCAAGATGCCTTCAAACCCTTTTTTACCACAAAAAAACAGGGAGAGGGCACAGGACTTGGTCTGTACATCTCTCATGAAATTATAAAGAAACATGACGGGAACATCTCGATACAGAGCGAGAAGGGCAGGGGAACAGTCCTGTCCGTGGAACTTCCCTGCAGAAGGAGGAAAGCATGACAGGTATTCTGGTTGTAGATGATGAAGAAGGTGTGAGGAGGTCCCTGAAAAAGGTTCTTGAAAAGGACGGGTATGCAGTATCACTGGCGGAAAATGGCAATCAGGCCATTGATATCATCAGGGCGGATCCTTATCGGATAGAGACAGTCATATCGGATTACAAAATGCCCGGTATTGATGGGCTGGAAACACTGATCGAGATAGGGAAGATCAATCCGGAGGTGACGAGAATCATGCTTACCGGATACGCCACGATGGAAAGCGCTATTGAATCGGTAAATGCGGGCATAGACGGATTTATCACGAAACCCTTTTTAAACATTGAACTGAAAGCGAAGGTCAGGGAGTGCAACCTCAGGAAGAGACTCAAACAGTTTGTTTCGGAACAAGTCTTCTCCGAGATGTGGAAGAAAGGGGCGAATATAAGTTCAAAAAAACAGAAGGCCACGGTGCTCTTCAGCGACATAAGGGGCTTTACCGAATTGTCCGAAAACCTGAGCGTGGAAGAGATTTGCGAGACGCTCAACATGCGTTATTTTTCACCCCTGGACACGATTATATGCGGACATAATGGAACTCTGGACAAACATGTTGGTGACAGCATTATGGGTGTATTCGGTGCCCCATTGACCTTTGAGGATGATGCCGTGAGGGCGGTTACGTGCGCGATTGAGATGATGGACGAGATTGACAGGATAAACAGCAGTATCCCCGAAACGGGCCTGAAGATTTCTGTTGGAATAGGAATGAGCACAGGAGAGGTTATGGCAGGGATGTTCGGTTCTTCCAGAAAAAAAGAATATACCGTGATGGGACCCACAGTCAACGTGGCGTCGAGGCTCGAAAAACTTGCAAGAGCAAGGCAGATTCTTGTATGCGGTGACACATACAGCGAAGTGAAAGACATTGTCCGGGCCGAAAATATGGGGCCTGTTATGCTTAAAGGGGTTGACCGGAAGATAGACATATACAGTATTGTGGGATTGAAGGAGAAAATCCCTTGACATTTTCCGGATATTGACTTAAATACAGCGCCACATCCGTTGAGGAGTATCTCCATGTTATTAACGGGTGCTTTGAAATATCACATGACGCGGGGTGGAGCAGTCTGGTAGCTCGTTGGGCTCATAACCCAAAGGTCAGAGGTTCGAATCCTCTCCCCGCTACCAAATAAAAACAAAAGGGGTTGCGAGAGAATCGCAACCCCTTTTGTTTTGCCTGTATTTAGATTTTCAACCCTATTTTCAACCTCTGGCCCTGATTCAGGTCATTTCCCACCAACAAGAAACTGCGGGCTGAGCAAATCAAGGTCTCTTTGTTCTGGCAAGCTATGGTGCCCGCTGGTTTTAAAAATTAAAAACCGTATCTAGTTCCTCGTCTGAAATATCAAACACCGCGTTGTGGGGCGGAAGTTTTTCCAGCTTAAAGAACTCAGGTAGTCGGTCATCAGCCGCTGCGAAGCCTGCCTGTTTGTTAAAATCTCTTTCCATCTTAAGTATCCGTTGCCCAAGGGAACCAATATCATCACCGGTCAATGAAAGACCATATTTTGCGTTGAGCATATCGACAATAGCATCGAATGCATCCGGTATATCGAGAACCGGAAAGGCCACAAACAGGCAAAGACCTGCCGTGTCAATGAAAGCGGTTGCTATCTGGAGATCCTTGGATAATTTGACCTGCCCTTCTTTTTTCAAAGGATCCACATCGCCCCCTACCTTCATGATGTTGGTCGCTACTGCATATCCTGCTGTATGATCGGCCCCCATCGGTGAAGTGGCATAGGTTACACCCTGACCCTTAACGGCTCTGGGGTCATAAGCCGGGAGGGCCTGGTTTTTAACAACAGGAACGCGTCTTACTCCAAAGGCCTTTCCAACTGCTGCCGCTCCTGAACCTAAAATTCGACCTAGTGGCGTTCCCTTGCCGATTTCCGCCATGAGCTCCTCGGCTCCGGCCGCGTCCCCGAATTCTTTGACCCCGCCTTCCATAGCCACCGCAATTGCATTGCCTGTTTCAATGGTATCAACCCCGATGTCGTCACAGGCATGGTCCATTCGCGCAATGGCATCTAAATCATCGATCGCACAATTAGGACCCAATGCCCAGACAGTCTCATACTCAGGCCATTTGGACAGATATTCGCCCTTTTCATCCAGGTAAGTGCCTGAGCAGCGAATGATGCAACCGGTCATACACCCTTGGGTTGTCTCTCCTTTTCGCTCAACTGTAATCTTGTTTAAAGTTTCTCCTCCTACCTTATCGGCTGTTTCAAAGCGCCCGAATCTGAAGTTTCGAGTGGGAAGACCGCCGGCCTCGTTGATAACGTTTATAAGCACATCTGTTCCATAGGTCGGAAGACCCTGGCCTGTTACAGCGTGTTCAGTCAAGGCCTTAGCAAACCGCTTTGCGGCTTTACCGAACGCCTCTTTGTCAGCCAGGGGCGCCCCTTCACTCTCTGACGGATCAATAATAATTGCCTTGAGACCCTTGGAGCCCATAACAGCGCCAAGACCTCCTCGACCCGCATGACGCGTGGGGCGAACTTCCACGTCTGTAAAGGCTACGCTTGCAGCTCCCAGTTTCCATTCACCAGCAGGACCTATACTCACAAAGCCCGCTTTCTCACCAAATTCATTTTTCAGCTTATCTATTGTCGCATAGTTTCCCATGCCCTTGAGATCGTCAGCGGGGGATAATTCCTGTTTATCTTTGCTGATAAACAGCTTATATAATTTTCCATCTTCAGGCAGGCCCTCAATTACTATGGCTGAAATCCCAAGCCTGGCCAGATACCCGCCTGCCTGGCCGCCTGAATTGGTCTCTTTGACGCCTCCGGTCAGGGGACTCTTAGCCCCTACGGAAATTCTGCCGGAGTTGGCGCAGTTGGTGCCTCCGAGCAAGCCCGGGGCAAAAATAAGTTTGTTGTTGGGCCCAATAGGGGAGCAGGTTGGCTCCACCTCGCCTAACAGGATCGCGGATGTTAATCCTCTTCCTCCAAGACCTTGATAAGCGTCAGGGACACCTTCGCTTTTGACCGAAAGGTCAGACATGTTCACTCTAATAAATTTAAACACAGTACCCCCCTTTTTTTTAAAGCAATGTTAAACAGGCCGTTTATTTATGCCATAAAAACCAGGTTACACAGTTTATCCATGCCATAAAAGCCAGGTTACATCAAGAAAAATGCAAAATAGAAAAAATTAAAAAAGTAGATCGATCTTGACATAATAGTTTATCGGCTCCTCGCTAAAAAGTATGGGTAATGTGATTTAGGACGTGATAGATATCCGTGATCAAGAGATGAAGGAGGTTGATACAGATCATCATGAGAGACACGGATTTATTTCA
>JAFDBG010000108.1 GCA_019313385.1 Deltaproteobacteria bacterium
CGATCATCACCCCGGTTCGGGAAGGGATTGCGGTTGCCGAGTTGACTGAGAAGGACATTGCCTTTCTTACCAAGGAGACAGGCATCATCAGCCGACATATTGAATTTCTTGTCTGTGCGGCGCGGTTGGCCAAGCAAACCGAGCTTCCGGCCGAGGTATTCTATGGATTAGTCCGGCAGGGGCTGCCGTCTGTTTTGTCAGACCTGCTTGCACAAGTCCCCAAGGTCTTGTGCAAGGCACTGGAGACCTCTTTGGATAACCACATTATCCCCGCACGTCTGCGGGATAACCTGGATCAGTTCCTCGAACGCCTCGGTAAACTAAAGGAGGTTGATCCCGGTATCCATAGAAAACAACAAAAGGAGAAGATCCGTTGTCTTGGCAAGGTCGTTGATCTTGACAATACAAAAGTGGAGGCAGTGCTTAAAAAGGTTAGTAGTCCGGCACTACTGAATGACATAACCTTCAGTTCCTTGGTGGAAACCGGCGAGTTGAAAGAAGACGAGGCCAAAGAGCTGGGGCTGACGGTCAGCCTGTATAATTTATTCGATGAGAATCTTGATCTTACAGAAGCTGTCAAAAAGGGAGATTTCCCTCAAGTCTCTCAGGGCAAGGTCCTGGCATTCGATAAGGCGGACTGGCTTACCGTCCTGAAAGAGGAGGATATTGAACCACCCAATGGAATGAAACAGGATGACTACGCGGGCTTCCTCACCAAGAAGGTTGAAAACCTCTATCCCAGCAAAGCGCTCCTCTCCAGGATGATTCCCAAGGAGATGGAAGGGCCTTCAACAGATATGGAAGAGCTGCAACCCCTGTTTGAAAACAACGAAGTTGTCTTCGGCATTGACCGTTTCGATAGCCTTAACCTGGAAGGGATCGACCCTGGTGAAGTGGAAACCATTCGCCGGGCCCACGGCAATTTAAAAAAGCTCGCCAATACCTACCCGGGCTTGCGCATCAGCCCGATCCTGGATGACCGCCGGTTGTCGCCAGGAGACAAGAGGGCAAGGATCAGCGAGCGGATAGGTCTGCTCTCTCGGTTCCAGGCGCAAAACCCCGCGGTGGAGTTTCTTGCCCTCGATTATGTACCGGAAAGTGACGATATCAAGGCGCTTAATTTTGGCGGTTTTATGGAAGACGAGCAGCGCATGGTGCTTAACATCATGAAGGCAAGTCAGCGGATGTATTCCATTACCAACGATTGCACCCACACTAAAATGCTGATGGAGAGGGGATACCACTCTGCTTTCGGTATGGCCAATGACAGCCTTACGCTATTTATGCTGAATACCGGCCTGGACAAGGCAGTAGCCAAAGGTTACTATGACCAGGCCTGCGCCGCGGCCATTGACGGCACCACGTCTACCATATCTGTTATCGATATGATGGTAAGTGCGTTTCGTTTGACTAATGTAGACAACACAGACCCTGCGCTTGAGACTTACCTAAAAAAATTTGACGGCTGGGAGAAGCTGTTTGGCAGCCTGGACTACTGCCGATGCCGGCATTGTCAATCAATCCTCAGCCCGGCCGCTTATTTTGTGGACCTGATGCGTTTTGTGGAGACGAACATCTTCTTCGAAGAGCGGGGTCTCTCCTTCGAAGAAGGGGGTCGCTTCGCGCGGTGTGTGGCATTTCGCGAAAGGGAGGACCATCCGCTCCATTTACGTGCGCGGCGCCCCGACCTTTGGGAATTGCCGCTTACCTGCGAAAATACCCACGGTTTGATTCCTTATCTCGATATTATCAACGAAATCTTGGAGAATTATATCGCTATAGACCTGGGCGTTGCCGGAGAAGACCTTCCCGCACCGGGTAGCCCTGAAAGGGCTGTCATTCAAGGACTGGTTTATTCGAGGCTTCAGGAAACCACGGGTTCTTTCCGTCAGCCTTTCTCATTGGCCCTGGAAAAGCTTAAAATCTATCTTTCTCACTTTGATCAGTCACGGGGCGCTATCGCCGAGTTGGTTGCCGGATCCCCGGTTGCCGGGGTACCCTTTTCCATGGCCGAGGCCGCATTAAACCTTACTCGACGGGAGTATGAACTGATCATCGAGGCTAACAGGGATATCTCTTTTCTCAGAAGAATGTATGGAATCGTTTTCAACGAGGATGGAGCGGAAATAATCTTTAGTGAACCGGATGTTGAAGGATCGGAGAAAGATGTTCAGCTTCTCCTAAAACCTATGGGTTTGACCAGGGCCGATATAGGAGGGCTTATAAAGACTAATTTTGTCCTCACCGGCTGCGAGCCTACCGGGAGAAGGGAAACAATTACCATTCAGGGTGAAAAACGAAATGTAGAAGAGAGCGTTCAGAAGGACATAGAGCGTATTCACGGCCTTACAACAACATCGCTGGACCGCATGCATCGATTCACGCGCCTCTGGTGCAGTGTTGCCTGGTCAATGAAAGAACTCGATCTTATCCTCTCCCATATGGCCAAGACGGGTCTTGCGCATGGAATTGAAGAGGATACGTTACCTTACCTGGTAGATATTCTTTCTTTACAAAAACGCTTTACTATCTCGGTTGAAGAACTGTGCACCCTATGGAGTGATTTGCCCGAAATCTCTGTTACCACGGCTAAGGGGTCCCTTTTTGATCGTTTGTTTAACCTGCCTGATTTTGTCAGAGTCGATGGTGACTTCGCCAGTCCCACGCGCAATTTTCTGCATCCGGCATTTCGTGACACCCCTCCTCATCCTGATGAGATTGACTATAACTTGCATCGGCTGCTGGCGGGCCTGCGGGTTGATGACGAGACGCTTTACCTGCTTATTATGCATCTGAGAGAACCCCTCGGCGGTCCGGACCTTGATTCAGCAGATTTAAATGCCAAGAGATTTTTGCTTACTCTGGAGAACCTTACCTTGCTCTATCGCCATGCGCGGTTGGCGGAACGGCTCAAGCTCTCGATCCCGCAACTGTTTCACCTCATTCATCTTGCCGATGTCGTCACCGTTGCCCATATCGGCAGTCTGGATGATCTGTCGGCTCTACTCGATTTTTACGATTGGTGGCAAACAACCGATTACTCTCTGGATGATCTTGAGTTCATTACCGGGGGCGAGGTCGAAAAACCTGAAGCATATCCCGATGCCTCAGAAATTAGCCGCAGGATAGTTAGGAAGATCAAGGCCGATCAAGTGCTGACCTTCAAAAACACCTTGTTTGCCTATCTGGAGGGCGTCGCCGACGCGCATTCACTGGCCATCTTGGAGCACGAAGAAAACTCAGGATTATTCACCGAAGCGCGTGGAATCCGCTATCGTGTGTCGGAGACATTTGATCCGGATGCAGAGCCGAGCGCCACTATTGTTATTCCGGAACTGCCCGACGAACCTCCTATTCCCGCCACCCCTGAGCAGGTCGGCAATTTGCTCGCAACCTATCACAATCCGAGCGTACCCGTGTTTGACGATACCCTGTTCACGGCGATTGAAAATGTGACTGAGGACCAATCCCGCGCCATTGTCAATGAGAATTCCGGCTTGATTGTGCCGACCCCCCTTGAAAACACCTTTTGGCTGACGGAAGCATTCAACCCCGCTGAATTAATGACCATTCCGGAAGGCATACCCGTCACGGAGGCGGATGCCAAGGCCATCCTGTTAACCTACCACGCGGGCGAGGTCATTCCCAATTATCTTGCTGGTGAGTTCGGCCTTCCCGTGGAGAAAATAAAAGGACTGATCAGCCTGTCCGGCACTGATCTGATCGATCCCGCATTTACAAATGCACTTCAGGGAGGCGATCGGGACGGCATTATTCGCGGGCTGGTGGAGTCGTTGTTGCCTCTGAAAATTTTGTTTAAGGACGATGCCTTCAATACTGCCGCTTTCGATTTCATCAGCAATCCCGGCAGTCCCTTCGGTGGCCTGGATTTTAATAACATCGCTATCGAAAACATCCGGACGCTCTCCATCTATCATTGCTTTTTAGCCAAAAGAAAAGAGCAAAACCCCCGCCAACAGCTTCATGATTGCCTCCTGGCCTTCGATACCGGCACCGGGAGATTCTATCCTGCTATCTCCTCGGGCGAAACAGAAACCGAGCGGGAAAACCGCAGGGAAATCCAAAACGCGCTTTCCCGAAGCCTTGATGCAGAAGTCGGACTAATAATCACTGCCCATGAAGAGATCCCCCTTCCTGATACCGCCCTCAAGGCCCTGGACAAGTTG
>JAFDBG010000109.1 GCA_019313385.1 Deltaproteobacteria bacterium
AACCCCTCCAACTACGGGCTTGCGGCCTACGGCGTCTATTTCAGCTATATACTCGTTGGGAAGTTGCCACGAAGGACACTGCATAACTATAGGTTCTTTATGAATAGACGTAGTACCAAACCAGTGAAAGTGGAACCTTTGTATCATCTTAGGCAGTTCTTCGCCTGCATATTCCTTAATCACTTCTGTTCTCAACGCCGTTATTAGGTTTTCGTCCGCCCATTTAGACTTGTTTTTACCATAGTGTTGTGCATCGACCAATACTCCGGCAAGCTTGTAACGCGTTTTATACCACGCCGCTTGCTTATCTCGCTTAGATTTCCAGACCACATTGTCGAAGTTTCGAGCAATAGCTTCGTCGATACTACTAGCTGGGCCAGTGTGAGATTGAGTGCCTCTAATAACGTGAACGGAGTCAACCATATCTACTAGAGGCTCTAATAAAGTAACCGCATTTTCCACGATAGTCTTTTCGTCACGAGACCAAAAGAAGGTGGAGCGATTTTTGCCGTCCTTATCTCCCAAGTCTCCACCTAGCAACAGGTGAACGTGGTCAAACTCTGTACCGTCTATAAGAGTCTCCACTGCTGGAAGAAAGTGCTCAGACCATGCTTTGAATAGCCATCTTTGAGACGCATTTATACGATAATCTAGGTCTGCATCAGGATACATAAGAGCAAACTTGTTGCCTACATGGATGTCCCCCACTGAGATGTCAAGGGCTATCATTTATAGCTGTTTAAGCCCGATAGCGATTAGGACAGGTATAGCCCCCGCCACAAGTCCCCACACCCCCGCTTTTATCTTTAGAACAACAACAGCTTCGTGTAACTCTGCCAATTCTCTCATAATTCTATCCTCAAATTTCTCTTGAGCACTTTCAATGCGGGTTAATCGGTTAAGAACTGTTCTTTTGTATGACGACCAATCGCCATTGGGAATTTTGTCAATCATAAAGACTCTCCTCCCAGTCATCTACGGCTTTGGCTAAAGCAAATTTTAAGTCCCAGGTATCTATGTCGGGCGGCGGTGTTGGTAGTGGGGTATCAGATGCCCCTAGCCAATCTCTAAAATCATCGTAAGAACGCCTGGAAACGTCCATGTCTAACGACCAACTCTCTACTCCATACTTTCTGCCTTTTAGATTGATAAATTCGTATTGGTAAATCTCGTAATCTACCCTATCCATGCCTTTCATACCAGGTACTCGGTCGGGGCCAGACGGTATGCGTGGGTTAGAAATCCATAAAGGATAAGCCGTCATCCAGCTAGAGTATGGCATCATCCAATTCTTATATATACTAGGGTTTGTGTAAAGCAATGCTCTTTTGTCTGGGAAAGACTGTCTCATTTGAGCCAGAAACTTACCAGCGTTTTCTGAAAAATCTCTACTCTTTTGGTTATAGGCACTTTCAAAGTCAAGAGCCACAAAATGAAAATCTCTTTCAGACACAAGCATTTCAAAAAAGTCAGCCTGGTCTTTCCAGGGACTACCCGATGAAAAATAGTGGTATGCACCACGCAAGGGTATCTTTTTCACTGGAGTATATAACTCAACAATCTTCTCGTCCCGCATCAAGCCGTAGCTTAACCTTTGAATTACAAAATCAATAGGAAGCGGAGTTTCAGCCGGAGGGTTGAACGAGATTTGATATTTAGATATGTCTATTCCGTATGCTTTTACCATAGCTTACATTATACCTTAGAAACCTCTAAATATATTCACGATGTTGTTTTTTATATTAAGCGCATCACCACTGGTTTGGATTGCCGCAATTTCAATATAAGCTGTTTCTGAATTGACTGAAATTGCAGACGCAAAAGGAACTATAGATGCCAATGCTGTGAGCGCGTTTATAGAGGCTACGGCATCGCTTTCCAAAACATTGTCTCCTGCATCGTATTGAATAATGCCGACGCTACGGATTCCGGTGACATTTGCCGCAAAATTCACCGCTCCCATAACAATATACAGTCGGTCAGTTTGCCTTCCTGTAAGCTGGATTTTTGTTGGTGCGGCAGAATCAAATAAAAAGGTACTGTCTCGCAATTCAACATTATCAAATTGAAGTGCATGACTGACATCATCGGGAATACTTTGTTCTGCTGTGCGCAGAAATCTTGCCATTTGCAAAGGCATAAAATCAAAATGGCCTTTCTCTGCATTAAAAGATGTAAAGGTAGGCATGTCTCCTCCACCACGAGTCCAGCCTGAAACCAAATCTGAGTTACGGGCAATTCGACGTAACTCCACATCAATTAGTGCATTAACAGATGGCGCTATTACCCCGCGTGCAACCGCATCGTCAATTAAGGGTCTTAGTAATTCATCAATACTAGACATGTTTGCTCCTGATTTATTTATAAGGGCAAGCCCTGGAAAGCTTGCTAGTAATTTTAAAAATTCTCTTCGACTTATCACGTAATTTTAGCTTTTACTACGTTTACGATAAATTTCCGAACATCTGTGTTGCCATCTGCTATGCAGGTAATTACAATCACATAGTCGGTTCCGCCATCGTTGCTACCAAAGACTATCTCTGGCAAAGTAATTATATTGCCAGATGCTGACGCGCTACCAGACGGTATGGCCGCATCTGTAATTACGGTTTTGTTACGATAA
Source organism: Deltaproteobacteria bacterium (assembly GCA_019313385.1). Taxonomy (GTDB): domain Bacteria; phylum Desulfobacterota; class Syntrophia; order Syntrophales; family UBA2210; genus UBA2210. The sequence continues at coordinate 2,624 of JAFDBG010000109.1, forward strand.
ACAGCCACAGTTGGCGTACCTGTAACAGCACTTACGCCTAGGTAGGTAGCACTATAATTCATTTTTGCGCCCTCTATAACTTGTAGGGGGCTTTCAATTGCTACAATTTTACTCATCGTCTAATACCATGTTAAACTCCTGGGCAGGAAAAGTAGTGAATGTATCGTTCTCCTCAAACATTAACGAAAACTCTTGTATAGAGAAGTGTATCACAAATGGCACAATAGTTCCAAACCACGGCAGGGACATAACCATTGTAGAGTCTAGTGCCGCTGGATATGTCTGGTGAACTACAGTGGGGGCAGAGAAAACAGCGGTACTCGCCAACACCCCAGGCATGGCCTGGTAGGCTAGCCCAGGAGCAGGTGTCACCATCGTAGAATCTAGCGCTGGAGGGCTGACCTCGTGAGTTATATCTGGGGCAGGCCAAACACCTGTTACATCTAGGGCCGGAGGAAAAACCTCTATTCCCTCTCCAAAGGCTGGAGCTGGCAACACCATAGTGGAGTCAAGCGCACTTGGATTTGCCGCATGTGCAATATCTGGTGCAAAAAATGTAGCTGTAGCGTCTAAGGCGGTTGAGTTTTGTTGCCAAACGATTGTAGGCGCAGGTGTAACCATTGTAGAATCTAGTGCGGCTGGATTAGTCTGCCAAGTAATTGTAGGAGCCGACCAAACCCCTGTCATGTCCAAAGCTGGAGGATAAGCTGTTAGAGCACCCTCTATCTCAAAGGTTGGCGCTGGTGTGACCATTGTAGAGTCAAGCGCACTTGGGTTTGTCTGCCAAGTAATTGTTGGGGCAGGCAAGACCATACTAGCATCTAGCGCGGCTGGATTAGTCTGCCAAGTAATTGTAGGCGCTGACCAAACTCCTGTCATATCCAGAGCAGGAGGAAAAGCCGTTAAAGCACCCCCTAAAGTTGGCGCTGGCGTGACCATTGTAG